>JBJMVX010000296.1:0-6581 GCA_045810445.1 Massilia sp. | reverse complement strand
TGCGGGTGATGGTATTGCGCCCTATGCCCAGGCGCACCGCCGCGTCGTTCTTGCGCCCGTGGGTGTGCTTGAGGGCAGTCTTGATCAGGGCCGATTCGAATTCGCGTCCCAGCACATCCATCACATCCGACTCGCCGGCCGCCAGCATGCCGGCCGCCTGCAATTCGAGCAGGCCTATCCAGCCGCCAGCAGCACCCAGCGCAGCGCCAGACATGCCGACAGCAGGCGCACTGGCCGGGGCCAACCCATGCTCGCCCACGGCCGGTGGCGCGGCATATTCGGGCGCATGCTCCTGGCCCTGGGTCAGTTCCAGCGGCATGTCCTTCACTTCCACCGTCTGGCCGGGCGCCATCACGGTAATCCAGTTGCACAGGTTTTCCAGCTGACGCACATTGCCAGGCAAGTCCAGGCTGGCCAGGAAGTGCATGGCCGACTCGCTCATGCGCTTGGTCTCCACCCCCAGCTGCTTGGCACTTTGCACCAGGAAGTGGCGCACCAAAATAGGGATGTCTTCGCGCCGCTCCCGCAAACTGGGCAGGCGCAGGCGAATCACGTTCAGGCGGTGGAACAGGTCTTCGCGAAACAGGCCGTCGCGCACGCGCTGTTCCAGGTTCTGGTGGGTGGCCGTGATGACGCGCACATTGGCTTTCATCGGCTGATGCCCGCCGACGCGATAGAAGTGGCCGTCCGAGAGCACCCGCAGCAAGCGCGTTTGCAGATCAAACGGCATGTCGCCGATTTCATCGAGGAAGAGCGTGCCGTTTTCCGCCTGTTCAAAGCGTCCGCGGCGCGTGGTCTGTGCGCCCGTGAAAGCGCCCCGCTCGTGGCCAAACAGTTCGGACTCGAGCAAGTCCTTGGGAATGGCCGCAGTGTTGAGCGCAATGAAGGGCTGCTGTGCGCGGGGACTGTGCTTGTGCAGCGCGCGCGCCACCAGTTCCTTGCCCGTGCCAGATTCCCCCGTGATGAGCACCGTCACATTCGATTGCGACAGGCGGCCAATGGCGCGAAACACTTCCTGCATGGCCGGGGCCTGGCCCAGGATTTCAGGGGTGTCGGTGGGACCCGATTCGACGCTGGTCTCGCGCAGCGATTCTTCCAGCGCGCGCCGTATCAGTTCGACCGCCTTGTCAATGTCGAAGGGCTTGGCCAGGTATTCAAAGGCGCCGCCCTGGAAGGCGGCAACCGCCGAATCAAGGTCGGAGAAGGCAGTGATGATGATGACCGGCAGGCCCGGGTAATCGGTCTTGACCGTTTGCAGCAGGTCCAGGCCCGACTCGCCCGGCATGCGGATGTCGGACACCAGCACTTGCGGCGTGTCCAGTTCGAGTGCGGCCATGACATCGCGCACATTGGCAAAACTGCGCGTGGCCAGGTTTTCACGGGCCAGGGCTTTTTCCAGCACCCAGCGAATCGAAGCGTCGTCGTCGACTATCCAGATTGGTTTCATGTGTTCGCGTTTCCCATCATTACGAATCGTCGTTGTGGGACCCGGACCCCGGGACCGTGGCGCAGCTTATGGCAGCGGCAGCAGAATCCGGAAATCCGTCAATCCAGGCCGGCTTTCGCACTCGATCACGCCCATGTGCTGTTGCACGAAGGTTTGTGCCAGTGTCAGCCCCAGCCCGCTGCCGCCTTCCCGCCCCGATACCAGGGGGTAGAAGATGCGGTCACGGATCTGGGGCGAAATGCCCGGTCCATTGTCGATGATATGCAAGTCTAATGCCAGCCCGTAGCGGACCTTGGCCAGGGTCACCTGGCGCGCCACCCGGGTCTTGAAAGTGAGCTCGGCGCCACCGGCCGCAATCTGGGCCGACAGGGCCTGGGCCGCATTGTGGGCAATATTGAGCACCGTCTGTATCAATTGCTCCTTGTCGCCCCGGAACTCGGGGATCGAGGCGTCGTAGTCGCGCTTGATGGTCAAGCCGCTGGGGAACTCGGCCAGGATCAGGCTGCGCACCCGTTCGCACACTTCGTGGATGTTGACGTCGCCCACGATGTGCGGGCGCCGGTGAGGCGCGAGCAAGCGGTCTACCAGGGTTTGCAGGCGGTCCGCTTCCTTGATGATGACCTGGGTGTATTCGCGCAGCTCGGTCAAATGGCGCCCTGGCAGTTCCAGCTCGAGCAACTGGGCCGCGCCCCGAATGCCGCCCAGGGGATTTTTGATTTCATGGGCCAGGTTGCGCACCAGCTCCTTGTTGACCTGGCTCTGGTCAAGGATGCGCTCCTCGCGGTCAAGTTTCAGCTGCTGCACATTCTCGCGCAGCTCGATTACGACGCCGGCGTCGCCCACGGCCGAAACGATGCTGTGCACGTGCAGCGGTTCGCGCCCGCTGCGCTCGAGCGCCAGGTCCTGGCGCAGGTCGGCATACTTGTGGGCCAGCGCCTGTTCGCACAGGCTGACCAGTTCTTCCGCGTTCAGGAACAGGGAGGCCAGTTGCTGGCGTTGCAGGGCTTTGAGCGAGCTTTCCAGCAGGTGCTCGGCAGCGGCGTTGGCAAAGGTGATCAGGCCCGCCGTGTCGACCAGCAGTACGGCCGAGGCCAGCAAGTCCAGCCCGGCCAGCGCAGGGCCGCCGTGCAGGACAGTGTTCTCGCTCATTTGATGTTGGCGATTTCGCGCCGCAATGCTTCCAGGTTCTTCTCGCTACGGCTGATATTCTGCCGCGTCAGGTTCTCGCGTTCAGGGGTGGCGCCCTTCAGGTCAGCGCGCAGGGCGGCCAGCTTGGCCTCTTCGCTGCGCAATTCATCGTTGAGGATTTCGCGCCTGTCATTGTCGCGCGCCTTTTGCTGGGCATTGTCGACCTTGGGAAAGTCGCTGGGCGTGGACACGGGCGCGGCCACGCGCGCACCGCCGCGCGAACGCGGCGCCGGTGCGGCGATGCTGCCTGGCACATCGATGGTCTTGCAGCCGGCGCGATAGGTATCGGTCAACTCCTTGCCACCGCTGGCGCTTTGGCACAGGTAGACGCCGCGCGCCTGGGCTGCCGGCTGGACCAGCATACTGCCCAGCAAACCCAGCGCCAGCGATGCCAGCCGCCAGGCCAGGCGCGGGGACATGATCAATTTCTCCATCAGCATTCGTTCACGACTTTACGTGCAGTAATTAAGTTCACCCGAATATACAACATCCAATGCAAAACGCGAGGAAAGCCGTGGCTAACCTCGCGTTTTTTACACCGTGCTTACACTTTCGATGTCAGCACGCTCATGCCTGCTGACAGCTTGGCAATTACAGCGAATAGTACATATCAAATTCAGCAGGGTGAGTCGTCATGCGCATGCGTTGTACATCCTGCATTTTCAGTTCGATGTAGGCATCGATCATCGAATCGGAGAACACGCCGCCGCGGGTCAGGAACTCGCGATCCTTGTTCAGCGCGTCGAGGGCTTCTTCCAGCGACGAGCAGACGGTTGGGATCAGCGCGTCTTCTTCTGGCGGCAGGTGGTACAGATCTTTCGATGCCGCTTCGCCCGGGTGGATCTTGTTGGCGATACCGTCCAGACCAGCCATCAACAGGGCCGCGAAGCACAGGTAGACGTTGGCCAGTGGATCAGGGAAACGCGTTTCGATGCGGCGGCCTTTTGGATTGGCCACGTGCGGAATACGAATCGATGCCGAACGGTTGCGCGCCGAGTAAGCCAGCTTGACTGGTGCTTCGTAGCCTGGGACCAGACGCTTGTACGAGTTGGTGCCCGGGTTGGTGATCGCGTTCAGTGCCTTGGCGTGCTTGATGATGCCGCCGATGTAGAACAGGGCGTCATCCGACAGACCGGCATAGCCGTCGCCAGCAAACAGGTTCTTGCCTTCTTTCCAGATCGACTGGTGCACGTGCATGCCCGAACCGTTGTCGCCAACGATAGGTTTTGGCATGAAGGTGGCGGTCTTGCCGTAGCTGTGGGCCACGTTCCAGACCACATACTTCAGGTTCTGGGTCCAGTCGGCGCGCTCGACCAGGGTCGAGAACTTGGTGCCGATTTCGTTCTGGCCAGCGCCAGCAACTTCGTGGTGGTGCACTTCAACAGGAATGCCCATCGCTTCGAGGATCAGGCACATTTCCGAACGCATGTCCTGGAAGGAGTCCACTGGTGGCACGGGGAAGTAGCCGCCTTTGACGGTAGGACGGTGGCCGCTGTTGCCGCCTTCGGTCTTGGCATCGGTTGCCCACGACGATTCATCCGAATCGATCTTGACGAAGCAGCCCGACATGTCGATCTTCCAGCGCACGCTGTCGAAGATGAAAAATTCTGGTTCCGGACCGAAGAAGGCGGTGTCGCCAATGCCGGTCGACTTCAGGTAGGCTTCGGCGCGCTTGGCGATCGAACGCGGATCGCGGTCGTAGCCCTTGCCGTCCGATGGCTCGATGACGTCGCACTGCATGAACAGCGTGGTCTCTTCCATGAAGGGATCGATGTTGGCGGTGTTTGGATCTGGCATGAGCAGCATGTCCGACGCTTCAATGCCCTTCCAGCCGGCGATTGACGAACCGTCGAAGGCGTGACCCGATTCAAATTTGTCCATGTCGAAATGCGAGATAGGCACGGTCACGTGCTGCTCTTTACCACGGGTGTCGGCGAAGCGGAAATCAACGAATTTGACTTCGTTGTCTTTTGCCATTTTCAAGACTTCTGCGGCGGTCATTGCCATGCGTATTTCTCCTAATTAAATGGGGGGCTTGCCGGATTCGCGACAAAACTCAAGGGCTATTAAGCAGAAAGCATGCCAAGCAATTCAGGCGGGCGCTTTGGGGGCGCATCGTTGAAACTGCTGGCAATTGATCCTAAAATTGCTTGTTCTTGTTTTGACACTAGAATGCATGCCTGCAAAGGCTGCACATTTTTGGTGCAAAACGAAATCCGCGCACTAATTTGATGCAATTTGTCCAAAAGCGGGAAAAACGCCACCTGCTGGTGCAGGGGGCCTATCTTACCCCTTCTTAACCGTTTTGCCACTTTGGGAATATCGCCATGAGCACCACCGAACAGATACTCGATGCCGCGCACGCACGCGCGCCTGGCCTGCCGTATGCGGGCGCGGTCACGCCAGCCGAAGCCCACGCCCTGCTCGCCGCCGATCCGCGTGTCAAGCTGATCGACGTGCGTACCAACGCCGAACGTGATTGGGTCGGCAAGGTCGCCCTGCCCGAAGCCCAGCACGGCGCGGTGCAATGGAGTACCTATCCAGGCGGCGTACCCAATCCCGATTTCATGGCCCAGTTGGCCGCCCAGGCCACGCCGGACCAGGTGCTGCTCTTTCTGTGCCGCTCGGGTGTGCGCTCGCGCCACGCGGCAGCATTGGCTACCCAGCATGGCTACACGCACAGCTACGATATTTTGGAAGGCTTTGAAGGCGACAAGGACGCGGCCCAGCACCGCAAGTCGGTGGGCGGCTGGTGCCACGCCGGCCTGCCATGGACCGGCGCCTGAACGTCGGTCAGGCCGGTGCTGGCGCCGCCGCTGGCGCGACTGCCTCGGACGGTGCGGCCAGCGCGGCGCGCACGCGGTTGCGCACGAAGTTGATGTGGCTGCGCAGGCCATACAGGCCATCCGCATAGGCCAGTGGGATCGAGATCTGGTTCACCAGTTCCTCGATCTCGTCGAGGCGCTTGAGCAGGGCCGTGCAAGTGGCGGCGCGCGACTCGCCGTGTGCTGCTTCCAGTTCCTGCTCCACCGTGCGCAACTGCCCATACCAGCGGTACACGCGCGAACGAATGCGCCAGCTGTACAGCGGCGGCACCACTTTCGACAAGGGCAGTATCAAGGCCGTCAAGGCCACCACCACGACCCACATGCGGTCAAAGAAGTTGGCCAGCCAGAAGCTCATATAGCGCTGCAGCAGCGGCGGACCGTCCTTATAGAACTTGGCCGCTTCATCGGCCACCGGAATCTCGGTGTAGCGCGCAGTAGGGAATTGGCCATGCTGCTGGAACCAGCCAGTACCGCCATGGATGGTGGTGGCAGCTTGCACAAACAGGTCGATGAGGGCCGGGTGCAGGTCCGCACGCGCGACCAGGGTGGCGGTCGGTGCGATCAACTGGTAATCCTGTGGCGGCATGTCGCGTCCCACATCGACAATCCCGCGCGGCAGCACCACATGGGAGGTAAATGGCAGGCGCCGCGTATAGGCTTCGGCCTGGGCGAAGTCATACAGCTTGATGCCTGGCGTTTGCAGCAGCATCTGCACCATCAGCGATTCCGGGCCCGAGGAAAACACCAGGCCATCGATTTGCCCTTCCAGGAGCGCCATCGTGGCGGGCGTGTTTTCCAGCGCGCCGATGGTCAGGTCCGCAGGCGCAATGCCGTTTAAGTCCAGCACCTGGCGAAATAGCTTGGGCACACCCGTGCCTTCCGGTCCCAGATTGATCTTCAGGCCTTTGAGGTCGGTCAGCTTGTCAACCTTGACGCCCTCACGCAAAAACAGCCAGACCGGTTCGGTGAACAGGCTACCGAGGGACATGAGGCCCGCGCGCTGGGCCTCGGCCTGGTCGGTGGAGCCGCTTTGCACGAAGGCGATATCAACCTTGCCTTCGTTTAAGCGCTGCAGATTTTCCTGCGAGCCGAGCGAGCGCACCATGGTCACCTTGATG
>JBJMVX010000295.1:0-3193 GCA_045810445.1 Massilia sp. | reverse complement strand
GCCCAGGCCTTCGATGGCGTGGCCAGCACGCCCACCACCTACCTGATCGACAAGGATGGCAAGGTGCTCAAGCGCTACGTTGGCGAGCCGGACTTCAATGCCCTGCACGCCCTGCTAAAACAAAAGCTGGCTGGCTAAGCTTTCCGGTTGGACAAAACTCCCCGGGCTTTCTACAAGCCAAGAGATATCCTTGTGTACGCAAACGGCGGATAAACGGATTCAAGTATTTCTCGCTTTTTTGTCAATTTATCTGTTGTCTGTCTGTCCTGAACTGGGATAACCTCCCCCTGCGCTCCGCGTTCTGTACGCGGTATCCTGAACCTTTTCCCAAGGCCCGCAGTGTCCATTGCCGTCAATCCGCTCGACCCGCAACAACTCCGATCCTGGCTGCAGGCAGCCGCCAAACGGGACGCGTCCGCCTTCCGTTCTTTATACGATGCAAGTTCGCCGAAACTGTTTGGCTTTGCTTTGCGTATATTGAACAAGCGCGAGCTCGCCGAGGAAGTGTTACAGGAGAGCTTTGTCGCGATCTGGAACAATGCCGCCAGTTATCAGAGTCATCTTGCCGCACCGATGACCTGGATGGCGACCATTGTCCGGAACAAGGCTTTCGACCACCTCCGGCGCAGCGACGTCTCGGTTGAAATCGACGCGGAACAATTTGATAGCGACGTCATGAATGCTCTTCAGGATCCACAGGCGACCCCCATCGAGGCACTGCAAATGAGCGGTGACGCGAAGGCATTGGCCTGGTGCATGTCGGCGCTCGAAGGCGTGCACCGCCAGGTGGTGGCGCTGGCGTTCTACCACGACCTGTCGCACAGCGAAGTTGCAGAGCATATGAAGCTACCAGTAGGCACCGTGAAAACCTGGATCAGGCGCAGCCTTGAAAAGCTGCGCACCTGCCTCGCGAAACGGGAGCAAGCATGAATATCCGCCACAACGTCGCTCTGCGCCAGAAATTGGCGGCGGAATATGTGCTGGGCACGCTCAAGGGTGGCGCACGCCGCCGTTTCGAAGGCTGGATGCACCAGGATGCGGACCTGCGCAATATCACTGCCGAGTGGCAGCAGCGCCTCTCACCCATGGCCGAGTTTGCTGGCGACGTCAAACCGCCGAAATCGGTCTGGAGCGGCATAGAACGGCGCCTGAAGCTCAAACCAGCCTCGGCTGGCTGGCAATTCTGGCTCAACGACAACCTGGCCTTCTGGCGCAACCTGGGCCTGGTCTCGACCGGCCTGGCGGCCATGCTGCTGGTGCTGGTATTGAGCCACAAGCCGGTCGACGCACCTGTCATTTCCTATGTGGCCACCCTGACCGACGACAAGGCCCAGGCTGCCATGCTGGTCACTGCCGACAGCCAGCACCACGCGCTGGAAATGCGCCTGATCACCAACGCGCAAATTGCCGCCGACAAGAGCCTGGAATTGTGGGCGGTGCCGACCTCGGGCAACCCACGCTCGCTGGGCGTGCTCGCTGGCGTGAACGGCAAGTTCAAGTTGCCGGCGAACGCCATCGGCGGCGATGTGGCATTGCTGGCCGTGACCCTGGAGCCCAAAGGTGGTTCGCCCAATCCGAACGGACCAACCGGTCCCATCGTCTACAAGGGCAACTGGGTGAGGCTGTAACTTAGTGGGGAACGATCTCGCGCTGCATGGGCGCGAGTTTGGCGACCAGCTTGTTGGCGTAGCGGCTGGGCACCGCGTTGCGCTCCATGGCAATCTGCACGTCTTCTGCCAGGGCATTGAACTGGGCATTCGTGATGTTCATGCCGTCGTGGATCTCGCGCATGTCCTTGCCGGTGTAGACACAAGGGCCGCCCGCGAGCACGCAAAACTGCTCCTCCAGATGCAGGCCCAGCTTCTTCATGTCGATGTCGGTGAAAGAGTCCTTGATGCGCGGGTCGGCCAGCACCAGCGGGATCAAGGTGTCGACAATTTTCTTGATGCCCGGCTTGCCCCCCAGCGCCTGAAACGTCGCATCATCGGCCGCCTGCGCCGTACTGAGCGCGCCTGCGAATGCCAACGTTGCAAATAATAATTTCATGGATGTCTGTCGCAAACGACGGGATGCCGGTGCCTTCAATTTAACATTATTTCGGATACAAAATCATCTGTGTACAACGGAACATGGCAATCGTCTTGCCGTTCGCTTCATTGGTGACCAGCACGTCCCACACCTGGGTGGTGCGGCCCAGGTGGGCTGGTTTGGCCACGCAGGCAATCGCCCCTTCGCGTGCCGTGCCCAGGTGATTGGACTTGAGCTCGATGGTGGTGAAGCTGTTGGCGCCTTCCGGCAAGTTGGCCATGCAGGCGTAGCCAGCGGCCGTATCGGCCAGGGTGATGACAGAGCCAGCGTGCAGAAAGCCGTTGGGCGCCAAATGATGGGGCTTGATCGGCAAGCGGGCAGCCACTTCGCCGTTGCCAACGCCGGTGATTTCAATGCCCAGGAAACCAGGAAGGCTGCTGGCGCCGAACTTGTTCATGTTTTCCAGGGTGGCCAGCTTGTTATCGACGCTCATGATCGCTCCGTGTCTGATGGTGGCAAGACGCGCGCTGCGCTTGCTTGAACGGACGATTGTACGGCGGATTGCGGCAAGCCGTTGCCGCTCGCTCTTGCAATTGGTGCAATAGCCTTCATGTGCCGTGCACAACCACCATGAAAGCCTTCCATGTTCTGGATACGCCATCCGCAACCACTGCTCAGTACCCGGGCTGTCGCCATGCAAGTGGTGAGCCGCAAGGCGCAGGTGCTGCCGGATCTGCATACCATCGTCGTCAAGACGGCGTCGGCTACTGGAGAACAGCTACTGACGCTTGCCGACGATGCTGCCCAGGCGCCTGGTGGCATCCTGATCGAACTGTCCTACCCCCCGGGCTGATCTTGCCGCACTTGCTGGACGAATGCATCGACCGCCGCGGCCGCCTCCTTGGGTGAAGCCTGCAGCAACAAGTGCGGGCCGCGCAAGGCTGCCACCTGGACAGTAGGTAGATGCGCCTGGATGTGGCGCGCCGAGCCCGCTGTCACCACCCGATCCTGCAAGGCTTGCAAATACAGGACCGGCATGGCAACGGTGCTTAGCTGTTGGGTATAGTCCACCGTCAGGACCGCGTGCATGCGTGCACGCAATACGGCAGGGGACAGGCGCTCCAACTGCGCACGCAAAATGCCTTGCAGGGCTGGCGTCGCATAT
>JBJMVX010000294.1:0-11371 GCA_045810445.1 Massilia sp. | reverse complement strand
TCGGACGTGGTCAAGATGATCGAAGCACCGGTTCTGCACGTGAACGGCGACGATCCTGAAGCTGTCGTTCTGGCCACCCAGATCGCATTGGATTACCGCGTCCAGTTCCAGAAGGATGTCGTGGTCGACATCATCTGCTACCGCAAGCTCGGTCACAACGAACAAGATACGCCGGCGCTGACCCAGCCGCTGATGTACAAGAAGATCGGCCAGCATCCAGGCACCCGCAAGTTGTACGCGGACAAGCTGATCGCCCAGGGCTCGCTGCCTGCCGACGGCGGCGACAAGATGGTCTCGGCCTACCGCGACGCCATGGACGCCGGCAAGCACACGATCGACCCTGTCATCTCCAACTTCAAGAACAAGTACGCCGTCGACTGGCTGCCGTTCCTGAACAAGAAGTGGACCGACAGCGCCGACACCGCCGTGCCGCTGACCGAACTCAAACGCCTGGCCACCCGCATCACCACCGTGCCGGAAAACTTCAAGGTCCACTCGCTAGTCGAGAAGGTCCTCGCTGACCGCGCCACCATGGGCCGCGGCGAAATGAATCTGGACTGGGGTATGGGCGAGCATCTCGCTTACGCCTCGCTGGTCGCTTCCGGCTACGCCATCCGCCTGTCGGGCCAGGATGCCGGCCGCGGCACCTTCACCCACCGCCACGCCGTGCTGCACGATCAGAACCGCGAGCGTTGGGATGCGGGCACCTACGTCCCGCTGTGCAATGTGTCCGAAGGCCAGGCGCCGTTCACCGTGATCGACTCGGTCCTGTCCGAAGAAGCCGTACTGGCCTTCGAATACGGCTACTCGACCGCGGAACCGAACACGCTGACCATCTGGGAAGCCCAGTTCGGCGACTTCGCCAACGGCGCGCAAGTGGTGATCGACCAGTTCATCGCCTCCGGCGAAGTGAAGTGGGGCCGCGCTTCGGGCCTGGTCATGATGCTGCCGCACGGTTACGAAGGTCAGGGTCCGGAGCACTCGTCGGCCCGTCCTGAGCGTTTCCTGCAGCTGTGTGCTGACAACAACATGCAAGTGGTGCAGCCGACCACCGGTGCGCAGATCTTCCACCTGCTGCGTCGCCAGATGGTGCGCCAGTTCCGCAAGCCGCTCGTCATCATGACGCCGAAGTCGCTGCTGCGTAACAAGGACGCATCGTCGCCATTGTCCGAACTGGCCAAAGGCGCGTTCCAGACCGTGATCGGCGAGACCGACGACAAGATCGTCGCCGCCAAGGTCAAGCGCGTGATCGCTTGCTCGGGCAAGGTCTACTACGATCTGGTGAACAGCCGCAAAACGCGCGGCACCACCGACGTGGCCATCATCCGTATCGAACAGCTCTATCCATTCCCGCACAAGTCGTTCGCGGCCGAACTGAAGAAGTTCCCGAATGCGACCGAGTTGGTCTGGTGCCAGGATGAACCGCAGAATCAGGGCCCATGGTTCCAGATTCAGCACAACATCTTTGAGAGCCTGGAATCGGGCCAGCGTCTCGCTTATGCAGGCCGTCCTGCATCGGCCTCGCCAGCCGTCGGTTACAGCGACAAGCACAATGCGCAGCAGAAGGAACTGCTGGAAACCGCATTCGCGAAGCTCAAGGGTTTCATCCTGACGAAATAGCTCAAAGGCGCCGCGTGGGCCACGCGGCTCCTCACCAAATAATTTATTAGAAGACGCGCCCTGCAAGAGCGGGGCGCCACTAAAAACAAGATACGGAGTTTTTCATGGCACAAATCGAAGTTAAAGTTCCCGTCCTGTCGGAATCGGTTGCAGAAGCGACCCTGCTGGCATGGCACAAAAAAGTCGGCCAGCAAGTGAGCCGCGACGAAAACATGATCGACATCGAGACCGACAAAGTCGTGCTCGAACTGCCGGCGCCTGCCGCCGGTGTGATCACCCAGATCGTCAAGGGCGACGGCAGCACCGTGGTCGCCGGCGAAGTGATCGCCATTATCGACACCGAAGCATCGGCGCAGGCGAGCCCGGTATCGGTCGTCGCAGCACCTGTGCAGGCCGCGCCAGCCGCACCGGCAGCAGCAAGCAAGGGCGACGTCGCCATGCCGGCCGCCGCCAAGATCCTGGCCGATAACAACATGACCACCGCCGACGTGTCGGGCACCGGCAAAGACGGCCGCGTGACCAAGGGCGACGTATTGGGCGCCGTTGCCGCCGGCGTCAAGCCAGCCGCTCCGGCCCCGCTGGCGCCGGTCGCGCAAAAGCCTGCGCTGCAGCAGGTCGCAGCGCCAAGCGTGAACCTGGGCGAGCGTCCGGAAGAGCGCGTGCCGATGAGCCGTCTGCGCGCCCGTATCGCCGAGCGTTTGGTCCAGTCGCAGTCGACCAACGCGATTCTGACCACGTTCAACGAAGTGAACATGCAGCCGGTGATCGACCTGCGCAACAAGTACAAGGACAAGTTCGAGAAAGAGCACGGCGTCAAGCTGGGCTTCATGTCCTTCTTCGTCAAGGCGGCTGTTGCGGCACTGAAGAAGTACCCGATCATCAACGCTTCGGTCGACGGCAACGACATCGTCTACCACGGCTACTTCGACATCGGTATCGCGGTCGGTTCGCCGCGCGGCCTGGTGGTGCCTATCCTGCGCAACGCCGACCAGATGTCGATCGCTGAAATCGAGAAGAAAATCGGCGAATTCGGTGTCAAAGCCAAGGAAGGCAAGCTGACCCTGGAAGACCTGACGGGCGGCACCTTCTCGATCTCAAACGGCGGCACCTTCGGCTCCATGCTCTCGACGCCTATCATCAACCCGCCGCAGTCGGCCATCCTGGGCGTGCATGCGACCAAGGACCGTGCCGTCGTGGAAAACGGGCAGGTCGTGGTGCGTCCGATGAACTACCTGGCCATGTCGTATGACCACCGCATCATCGACGGCCGCGAAGCCGTGCTGGGCCTGGTCACGATGAAGGAAACGCTGGAAGATCCAGCGCGCCTGCTGCTGGACCTGTAATGCCGCGAGCGCGTTGTTCGCAGCGCGTGCCATGCTGGACACTTTTTGAGAGGTAAATGCAACATGAACATCTCGGACGAAATCAAGCGTTTGCACGAACTGCACCAGGCCGGCGCGCTCAGCCAGGCCGAATTCGAAGCGGCCAAGGCCAAGCTCCTGAACGCCTCGGTGGACTTGAACAAGGGCGCTGCCAGCGGCAGCACCCGCAGCGACTTTGCCGGCGACCTGGGCAACGACCTGTCTCGCCTGCGCCGCTCGCGCGATGACCGCTGGCTCGGTGGTGTCTGTGGCGGCCTCGGTCGCGTCTCCGGCGTGGAAGCCTGGGTCTGGCGCCTGGTGTTCACCCTGTGCGTGCTGTTTGCCGGCTTTGGCGTCTTTATCTATCTGCTGTTGTGGATATTTGTACCGGAAGAATAAAAGGAATACTGAATGAGCACTCAAAAACAATTTGACGTCGTCGTCATCGGCGCCGGTCCCGGCGGCTACATCGCCGCCATCCGCGCAGCCCAGCTGGGCTTTTCGGTGGCCTGTATCGATGAATGGGTCAATGCCAAGGGCGGCCCGGCACCAGGCGGCACCTGCACCAACGTCGGTTGCATCCCGTCGAAGGCGCTGCTGCAATCGTCCGAGCACTTCGAACATGCCGGTCACGCATTCAAGGAACACGGCATCGATGTCGCCGGCCTGTCGCTGAACCTGCCGCAAATGTTGAAGCGCAAGGACGTCGTCGTCAAACAGAACAACGAAGGCATTCTGTTCCTGTTCAAGAAAAACAAGGTCAGCTTCTTCCACGGCCGCGGCGCGTTTGCCGGCGCAGCCGATGGCCAGTACAGCATCAGCGTCACTGGCGCCGCTCCGGAAACCATTCTGGCCAAACATGTGGTCGTGGCCACGGGATCGAGTGCGCGTGAACTGCCAGGTGCACCGTTCGACGAAAAGCTCATCCTCTCGAATGCTGGCGCACTGACCATCGACGCGGTACCGGCCAAGCTGGGCGTTATTGGTGCCGGCGTGATTGGCCTGGAAATGGGCAGCGTGTGGCGCCGTCTGGGCTCGGAAGTCACCGTGCTTGAAGGCCTGCCGACATTCCTGGGCGCGGTGGACGAGCAGATCGCCAAGGAAGCGAACAAGCTCTTTACCAAGCAGGGCCTGGCGATCAATCTGGGTGTGAAGATCAGCAAGGTCACCGCAGGCAAGAACAACGTCACGGTCGATTATGCGGACGCCAAGGGCGAGACGCAAAAGGCTGTTTTCGACAAATTGATCATCTCCATTGGCCGCGTGCCCAATACCGTGGGTCTCAATGCCGAAGCAGTTGGCCTGAAGCTCGACGAGCGCGGTTTCGTGGCGGTCGACGATGACTGCAAGACCAGCTTGCCGAACGTGTGGGCAGTGGGCGATGTGGTCCGTGGCCCGATGTTGGCGCACAAGGCCGAGGAAGAAGGCGTTGCCGTGGCCGAGCGTATCGCTGGCCAACACGGTCACACCAACTTCAACACGATTCCGTGGGTGATCTACACCTCGCCGGAAATCGCCTGGGTTGGCCAGACCGAGCAGCAATTGAAGGCCGCTGGCGTGGCGTACAAGGCCGGCACTTTCCCGTTCATGGCCAATGGCCGTGCACGGGCGCTGGGCGACACTTCGGGCATGGTCAAATTCCTGGCCGATGCGACCACCGATGAAATTTTGGGTGTGCACATTGTGGGCCCGATGGCGTCGGAACTGATTTCGGAAGCGGTCGTGGCGATGGAATTCCGCGCCTCGTCCGAAGACATCGCGCGCATCTGCCATGCTCACCCATCGCTGTCGGAAGCGACCAAGGAAGCGGCGCTGGCGGTCGACAAGCGTTCCTTGAACTTCTAATTGCGCCAGACCCCTCGCGCGAAAACGCCACCGGAGCGTATCGTCGTCCTCGCGCGAAAACGCCACCGGAGCGTATCGTCGTCCTCGCGCATGCGGGGATCCATGCTGAACATGCTCAGTATGGATCCCCGCTTTCGCGAGGACGACGGGAGTGCCTGATACCTTTGCCGATCTTTAAGTACCCATGAACGTCCAAGAGTTCTACCAGCACGCGCTGACACAACGCGGTTTCACGTCCGACGCTGCCCAGCAGCGCGCCGTTGACCGCCTGCAGCAAGCGTACGAGGACTGGGTTGCTTACCGCGCGCAGCGCTCCTCCAGCTTCAAGCGCCTGATCAACCGGCCGGACGTGCCGCGTGGCGTCTACCTGTGGGGCGGAGTCGGGCGCGGCAAGTCGTTTTTGATGGACAGTTTTTACTCGGTGGTGCCGGTGGTGCGCAAGACGCGCGTGCACTTCCATGAATTCATGCGCGATGTGCACCGCCAGCTCGACGAGCTCAAGGGTGTGTCCGATCCGCTTGATATCGTCGCGCGCAATATCGCCAAAAAATACCGCCTGATCTGCTTCGACGAGTTCCACGTCTCCGACATCGCCGACGCCATGATTCTGTACAACCTGCTCTCGGCGCTGTTTGCCAACGGGGTGTCCTTCATCATGACCTCGAACTACGATCCCCAGTTGCTCTACCCGGAAGGCTTGCACCGCGACCGGATGCTGCCAACCATCGCGCTGCTCTACGACAAACTGGACGTCTTGAATGTCGACGCTGGCGTGGATTATCGCAAGCGCGCGCTGGAACAGGTCGAAAGTTATTACACGCCTTTGGGCGCCGCTGCCGACCAGGCCCTGCGCAATGCCTACACCCGCATTGCCGAATGCGCCGACGAAGATCCCCACCTGCGTATCGAAGGGCGCGAAATTCGCTGTCTGCGGCGTGCCGGCGGCGTAATCTGGTTTGATTTTGCCACCCTGTGCGGTGGACCGCGCTCCCAGAACGATTACCTGGAAATCGCCAGCCGTTTTCACACGGTGGTGCTGTCGGGGATACCGGCCATGTCAGCCGGCCAGTCATCCGAAGCGCGCCGTTTCACCTGGTTGATCGACGTCTTTTACGACCACAAGGTCAAATTGCTGATGTCGGCCGAGGTGGCGCCGGAAGAGTTGTACACGCAGGGAATGCTGGCGAACGAGTTTCACCGCACCGTCTCGCGTATCATAGAAATGCAGTCACGCGAATACATGGACACGGAGCGCCGCGGCGCGGCCGACGCGCTGGCTTGATCCGTACAAGGAAAGAACAATCATGACATCTCATCTGGCGCACCGTGCGTTGCTGTTGGCAGTAGTGGCCGCGCTGGCAGGCTGCACCTCGGCGGCATTGCAGCCGAGCGTGACCCCAACGGTGGCAGCGAGTACCTCGGTCGACGAGGCCAACCGCAAGCTGGCCGAGGTGGCTGTCAACCGTGCGGCCATCGAAGCGACCTATGCGGCAAACGAAAAAATTTGCTACAACAAGTTCGCCGTGACCAACTGCCTGGACGCCGCCAAGGAGCAACGACGCCTGGCCCTGACTTACCAGGGGGCGGTGGAAGACGAAGCCCATTACTTCAAACGCAAGGCAGCGGTGGACGAGCGTGACCGCGAAGTGGCCAAGGCGGTCAAGCAGTTCGAGGATGACGAGGCGCGCGCTGCTGCCCAGCCGGCGCCGGAGCCACGCAGCCCGGCCGAACCGGTGCCGGTGGCGCCCAAGGCCACGCTGGCGGCACGGCGCGCGTCGCATGAGGCGCGGGTGGCGCGCCATGACGCCAAGGAGCAGGCAGATGCGCCCAAGCGCGCAGCGGGCGTGAAAGCGTTCGAGAAGCGCAAGCAGGATGCGGAAAAGCGCCAGCAGGAGGTCGCTGCCAAGCTGGAAGCGAAGGCGGCCAAGGCTGCGGAGAAGGCGAGTGCGGCGGTGCCGCCGGCAGGGAAATAAGCGGTGCTGCCAGCGTCAGAAAAGCAAGCGCCGCTGCCAGCATCAGCAAAATAAGCGCCGCTGCCAGCATCAGCAAAATAAGCGCCGCTGCCAGCATCAGCAAAATAAGCGCTTGCAGTAGCGTCACTGTCCTTGCGAAAGCGAGGACCCATACTGAGCGACCGAAGCATGGGTCCTCGCTTTCGCAAGGACAGTGTGGGGGCGGCTCATATGGTTTGGTTGAGCAACTGGCGCATGGTTTGCTTGAGCAGCGGGCTCATGGTTGGCTTGAGTGGCGCACACGTTTGAACGCATAAAAAAACGGAGGAAAACGCAGCGCGCTTTCCTCCGTTTTGTCTGATACGGTCCGTGCTTACACAGCCCGTCCCATCTTCTGCACCGTGTAGTTCTTCACTTCCTTGGGCAGCTTGACGAATTTAACGATCGCCATGGTGCAGTTGTCGCCCTTGCCCTGGGCTCGCTCGATAGCCTTGTTGATCAGCATTTCCGACGCCTGGCGTGGCGTGGCCTTGCTGGTGACCGCGCCAAGTTCCGAATCGGTGAAGAAATGCCACAAGCCGTCCGTGCACAGCAGGAAGGTGTCGCCAGCGGTAATTTGCTCATGCACGCCGACAGTGACGAACGGATCCTTGCGCGGGTTCCCCAGCACATTGACCAGCAGTTTGGAATGACGGTGATTCTTGGCCGCTTCCAGGGGCAGGCAGTCAGTGCCAACCAGATGCTCGATGTAGTCGGCGTCGCCCGTGCGCGATTTGCATTCGCTCTTGACGAAGCGATACAGGCGCGAATCGCCCACATGCGCCCACACGGCCTTGCCCTGGGGCGTGATAATCAGGCCCACAAAGCTGCAATGGGCCTCTTCCTCAGTGGTGAAGGCGTTCATCTTGATCAGCATATGCGTCTCAAGTACGATTTCACGTAACAAGGTGGCCAACCGCTCGGTGGTCGGATTGTCGCTTGGTTTGAACTGGTCAAACGCCAACTTGGCCGTGTGCAGCACCTGCTCGGAACCGGAGGCGCCACCGGCTAGGCCGTCCGACAACACCGCCAGCATATAGCCAGGCGCGCGTGCGCCCGTGAAGATGGCGGCCCGGTCGTTTTGCTGCGGCCGGTTGCCGATGTGCTGTGCGGTTCCTGCTTCTAGCTTGTATGGAGTCATAAACGTGAGAAATATACTGGCTGCATTACCAAAGTGCTTTCCTGGTTTTCAATCTATATTGGCGGCAACGTCGCCGTAGATTAAACTATGCACCGTGGGGGCGCGATGTTGCAAGTGGATACTATTTACGCGCTGACACGAATTGTTACCGATTGTAATGCGCTTCCGGCCCCGCACCTATGCCGTTCATGAAATAAAACTGCTCGGAACCCCACAGACCATGACAGATGTCCAAGAAATCCAACGCCGCCTGATCGAACTGGACGTGGAACATCGTGACCTCGATGCGGTCATAGACATGTTAATCCTGGACGGCCACCACGACCAATTGCAGCTGCGCCGCCTCAAAAAACGCAAATTGCAGCTGAAAGACCATATCACCCTGTTGAAAATGCAATTGGTGCCGGACGTCCCGGCCTGATCCGTCTTCGCACCACTGAAACGCCATTTTGACCGATCCTACACTGGCACCGGGCGCGCCTGACCCCGCGCCGTCCCCCCTTGATACCGGCAGTGCGCCGGCGCCCGCAGGCAAGCATGATGCCGAACTTGACCGCCTGTTCAGCGCCGGCGGCCCGCTCGCGCCTGCCGTGGGTAGCTTCAGCCCGCGTCGCTCGCAAACGGAAATGGCCAAGGCCATCGCCCAGGCCATTGCTGATCAGAAAACATTGATTGCCGAAGCAGGCACTGGCACCGGCAAAACGTTCGCGTATCTGGTCCCTGCGCTGCTATGGGGCGGTAAAACCATCGTTTCCACGGGCACCAAGAATTTGCAGGATCAGTTGTTTCTGCGCGACATTCCGACCGTCAGGGCGGCCCTCAAGGCGCCGGTCTCGGTGGCCCTGCTCAAGGGGCGCTCCAACTATGTGTGTCACTACCATCTCGAGCGCACGCTGCAAAATGGCCGCATGACCTCGCGCGACGACGTCGGCCACCTGCGCGAAATTTCGCGTTTCATCAAGATGACCAGTTCGGGCGACAAGGCCGAGCTGACCAAGGTGCCCGAGAATGCCCTGATCTGGAACCTGGTCACCTCCACGCGCGACACCTGCATGGGCACCGAGTGCCAGTATTACCAGGATTGTTTTGTGATGAAGGCGCGCCGCGAAGCGCAGCAGGCTGACGTGGTGGTGGTCAATCACCACCTGTTTTTTGCCGACGTGGCCCTGAAGGACACCGGCGTGGCCGAACTGCTGCCCTCGGCCAATACCATCATCTTTGACGAAGCCCACCAGTTGCCCGACACGGCCACCCTGTTTTTCGGCCAGACCGTCTCGACCTCGCAGGTGCTGGAACTGTGCCGCGATGTGCTGGCCGAAGGCCTGGCCCACGCGCGTGGCGGCCCGGACTGGGCCAAGGTGGTCACGGCCGTGGAAAAGGCGGCGCGCGACTTGCGCCTGACCTTCCACCAGGACATCGTGCGGCTGTCGCTGCCGCAGATTATGCCTTCGTCTGATTTCTTCCCCGCGCTCGCCACGCTCAAGAGCACGCTTGCGTCCATGATCGATACACTTGAGGAAAACGCGGCGCGCGCAGAAACTCTGGAGCAGGTGCGGGTGCGCGCGGTGGAGTTGGCCGCCCAGCTCGACGCCTGGAAGGCCGACAAGGGCGGCAAGGTAGTCGAAGGTGACCAGGCCGTGCTCTGGGTCGAAGCGTTTGCCTCCTCGCTGCAACTGCACAAGACGCCACTGTCGATTGCGCCCATCTTCACCAACCAGCGTGAAGGCACACCGCGCAGCTGGATCTTTACCTCGGCAACCCTGGCTGTCAAAAACGATTTCAAGCATTTCGCCAACCAGATGGGCTTGGCCAATGAACCCTCCCAGACCTGGCCCAGCCCCTTCAATTATGAAGAGCAGGGCTTGCTGTACGTGCCCACGGGCCTGCCGGACCCGAACGCCTTCGGCTACACCGATGCGGTCATCGATTGCGCCTTGCCGGTGATCGAAGCGGCGGGGGGACGCACGTTTTTTCTGTGCACCACGCTGCGCGCGGTCAAGCAGGTGTCGGAGCGCTTGCGCGACGAGTTTGCCAAGCGCGGCCTGGACTACCCCTTGTTCGTGCAAGGCGAGCGCGGCCGCACGGAATTGCTGGACTCCTTCCGCAAGGCCGGCAACGGCGTGCTGGTGGGCAGCCAGAGCTTCTGGGAAGGCGTGGACGTGCGCGGCGATGCGCTTTCGCTGGTCATCATCGACAAGCTGCCGTTTGCCCCGCCTGACGACCCGGTCATGGCCGCCCGCATCGAGGTGATGGAAAAGCAGGGCATGAACGGCTTCATGCACCACACGCTGCCCGAAACCATCATCAATCTGAAGCAGGGCGCCGGTCGCCTGATACGCGATGAAACCGATCGCGGCGTGCTGATGATTTGCGATCCGCGCTTGATTACCAAATCCTACGGCAAGCGCGTCTGGCAAAGCCTGCCGCCTTTCAAACGCACCCGCGTGGAAGCGGATGTCGTGGCCTTTTTCCAACCGCAGCAAGCTTCTACCTGAACGGGACAAACATGGCAGCGATTCAATCGGTCATCCTGGCCGCAGCACTGGCCGGCAGCACACTCACCCAATTGCCGGCTCAGGCCCAGGCTCAGGCCCCTGCGCCATCCGCCAGCACTTTTGAAGCGCGTACGGCCGCAGCCGCGCTGGCTCGCCTGGCCGAGCGCTTCTACGACGAGCAAGCCCATTTCGAGCCGGTGACCGCCACCATTTTTGGTGACAACCGCTTTGACGACTTGCTGCCCATGACCCTGGTGCCCTCGGTGCGGGCACGCCAGTTCGCCATGCTGCACGGGGTGCAGGAAGAGCTGATGCACATCGACCGCAGCAAGCTGTCGGCGAGCGACCTGGTCACCTTCGATTTGCTGGGCGACGAAATGAACCGGCGCCTGCGCTTTGAACCGTTCAAGGAATACCTGCTGCCGATGAACCACATGGACAGCCTGCCCGTGGTGCTGGCCAATTGGGGTAGCGGCCAGGGTTCGCAGCCCATTGCCACGCTGGCCCAATACCAGATGTACTTGAAGCGCATCAGCGCGCTGCCGGACTGGATCGATGCCGCCATTGCCAATATGCGGCAGGGCATGCGCGAACAGGTGGTGCTGCCCAAGGCGCTGGTGGTGGCGTTGCTGCCGCAGGTGAAAGCCCTGGCGGCCGCGACTACGCAACAAAGCGACTTCTACGCGCCGATCCGCAATCTGCCGACCAGTTTTTCTGCCGGCGAAAAGGCCCGCATGAAGGGCGCCTACCTGCAGGCGGTGGAGGGCAGGGTGCTGCCTGCGCTGCGGCGCCTGGCCAGCTTCCTGGAAAACGACTATCTGCCGGCAGCGCGTGATACGGCAGGGTGGGGCGGCTTGCCTAACGGCGCGCAGTGGTACCTGGCCGCAGTGGCCTCGCACACCACCACCAGCATGACGC
>JBJMVX010000293.1:0-17581 GCA_045810445.1 Massilia sp. | reverse complement strand
GGAACAATTTGCGGTAAGACTGGCGTAAGTAGTTCTGCGTCTCACCGTCCAGACCAATGGTCGACACCGTGCCGCCCTGGGGTGTAATGTCCAGGGTACTGCGTGCCTGCAGATTGCCCAGTACCTGGCGCTCCGAGCCGGGCATGCCGTCAATGGGAATCGCGTGGCGTAGCGCTTCGGCCACGTCGCCCCGCTCGAACATGTCGATCATGTTGCGCAGGTAGTTAGCTTGCTGCCACCCCATTACTTTGGCCAGTCCCGATGCGTTGGAGAGGGAGGCGGCCAAGGCATACAGACGCATCTTCCATGCCGGCAGGGGCGCCGGCGGTGCAGTTCCGCTTGTGCCTGCGCCGCCAGTCCCTGCACCCGTTCCACTACCGGCGCCATCACCGGCGCCTCGTCCGCCACCGCCCTCCAATCCCTTGAGCAGTTTTTGCAGGAGCATGGCAAGCAGGCCCGCGCCGGCCATCGCGCCCGTGCCAAGCGCCCCTGCCAGACCGCCGCCTGTGCTTGGGCCCTTGCCGCTGCTTAGGCCCTGCAGGAAGGCCTCACGCTCAGGACTAGGCAGGCCGATTTTGTCTTCCAGGATTGCGCGCAGCGGCTTGTGCTGTTCGGGTGCGCCCAATTTGCTGCGCGGTGAGGACGTGGGAAACGCCAGCGGAACCCGGATCGCAATGGCACTGACATCGACCCAGGCGGCGGCATCGACCTGTTCACTCTCCGCCAGGGCGTAGAAGTGGAGCTGGGCGCCGCGCACAATGGCGCAGCCGCCGTATGCTACCCGGCTGCGTTCATCCGCTTCCAGTGGCGCGCTGGCGAGGATCGCCCCGGTGCGGCACAGGGCAAGGCCATCGAGCGTGGCGCAGTCCTGATGCACTGGTGAGGCCAGGGTCAGCACATAGCCGCCACCGGCGGCGTGCAGGCGCGCCCCCAGCTGCCAGCGCGCCAGCACGCGGCGACGCGCCTCGGCTTCGCCAATCAAGGCCGCGTCGAACCAGATGGCATCGATGGCGAGCACGCCGCTAAAAATCGGACGCCGGATATTATTCGACATGGGCTTCCTCACTCATCACCTGCAGATAGGGACTGGACTCATCGAGCCCCTGCACAAATACCCGACGGGTGCGTGACCCGATCCATGCGATGTCGCCATTGACCGGATTGAGGCTGGCCTGGGCAATCGGTTCGGCCGATTCAATCAACACGCGTGATGCGCGGGCGCTGCGAAACTCGATCGTTCTCCGGTCAGTACCGAGTACCACCAGACCATTCGCCCCATGGTGGTGTGACCGGGCGACGCCCAGTACCTGGGCCCCGTCGTCGATTGCAATGGGTTCCCAGTGCTGCTGTTTTCCGACCCACCACTTGTTGTCGTCTCTCTTCACGGCGAGCAGACCCGCGCTCACAAGGTGCCAGCTGTGCGCATCGCCGAAGTGGACTTCCTTGCACGAATAGGGCAGGGTCCCGAGTATGGTATCGTCATTGGTGGCGTTCCAGGCGCAGATCTCGCCCGCCGCTTGCAGGCTGCGCACGTAGTACACCCTGTGATTGAACTGGGCCGCGCCCAGCACCCGGTCGGCAACTGTGCGGACGGTGACGGGCGAGGTTTCGCTCACGCCGGCATTGCGTACTTGCTCATTGCTCCAGCAAGTCAGATTGCCGTCGACATCGACCACGAGCACATGGGATTTTTCGACCTTGCCTTTCAGGTCCCATGGTCTGGCAGGATCGCCAGGCAGCGCCGTGACGTTGCTGGTGTCAATGACAAAAAATGTGGGTAGCCAGGCCCCCAGCTGCGAAGGAATGCGCAATTGTTCGGTCACGGGAAGGGGGGCGTTGGCAACGGCCTTGTCATTCAATCCCGCACTGCCAAATCCGCGCAAAGTCAGTCGTTCCCCTGCGCGCAGGATGACACCAAGTGAGCGACCAAAAAGGCCGGCGCCGAGAATGCTCGCGCCTAGCGGTGCTGGCACGATGCGCGCTTTGCCGGGTTGGGTTTTTGTCGAGCTGGGCACGTGAAAAATCTGGACACTGCCATCGACTTGGGCCACCGCCATCCAGTTGCCGTGGGCGCCGAAACGGGGCGCTTGCAGCAGCGACGGCTTGCTGTCTTGTTGGCGCATTTCGGCCTTGCTGGCGCGGGCGCCAAATCGGCTGCGCAGCAAACGCACGCCGACGTCTCTGTCGGGCAAGGGCAGACTGAGTGCACGCTGACTGTGCCCGGCCTGTAAAGTCACATCTAGCTGCTCGGCCAGCAGGTTGCTGCTGATCGTGACTTGGGAGCGCAAGGGACGGGGCGGGTTAAGGCCTGGTCCACCAATCACCCACAGATCGTCGTGCAGCGGATCGATGCACGCTTCCCAGGCGCTGCGCGCGGTCTCGTCGAAGGGTATGAGGGTTCGGGCCTGGAGCAGGGCGCGCAGACTGTTTTCGCCGGCATCGCTTTTGAGTACGGTCGCTGCCTGCAGCACGCCCCATTCAAACAGTGCGCCAGCTTGCTCTGCACGTCGCGCCAGCAGGATGTAGAGGGCCAGGTGCAGCAGGCGCGGGGCACCGAGCTGCATGGGGCCAGCGTCGAACAGCACCACACAGCGGCGCGAGCGCATGCGCGCGGCGGGCTCGGGGCCGGTGAACATCAACTCGCCGTTCGCGGCGCGACGCAGAAATTCGTCTGGCTCGGCGTCGGCGTAGGCCCATTCGGAGATCAGGAGCCGCTCATACGGGCCGCGCTGCACGATACTGCCCACGCCCTCCGGCAAGGCATCGGCGCGGGCCGGCGCGCTGCGCAAGGCGCCAATTTGCGGGTCCAGGCGCAGCAGGAGCTCGCCCAGTGGTTTTACCAGGTCTTGCGCAAACAGCGAAAGCCAGGCGCGCCACGGCTCCAGTGGTGCTGGTAGCTGGATCATGGGCAGGCCTTGATCAGCAGCTCAAGCAGGCGCGGGGTGAGGTTGCGCGCGTCGCGCAGCGGCAGGAAGTGTTCAGGCTCGTGCCAGAGCAGCACGCTCTCCGTGCCCAGGCGCGCAATGGCGCTGCGGCGTAGCAGGTCGGTCGGCATCGTTGGCATCATGGTCGTCGGCAGCCACAGGGTCTGGGCAGCGGGATCGGGCGCGCAGTAGCGCGCGCCATCGACCCAAGGCAGTTCTTCGTTCGCCGCGAGCAGCACCAGCATGTCGGGCGTGGCGACGATGCGCAGTCCTGCCAAAACCTCCTCACTCACCAGGCGCAGTTGGGCCAACAGGCCTTGCATGGCAGCGCCCGTGGTCACCATGCCGGCCGGGAGCAGTGCTTCCGGTCGGCGTATCCAGTCCAGCACCGGCATCAGCGTGGGCTGAGGATGGCGACCAGGCGAGCGCGCCGCAATGCCAGTTCGGTAGGCATGTCGGCCAGGTCAAAATTGGCGTCGATCTCGCGCAGCAGGGCTTCGGCCTGTTTGCTCGCTTGCGTCGGGTCTGGCAAGGCCAGTACCAGGTCGGCTGCTTCTTCCATGCGCGCCACGCGTGCCAATGGCTGCTGCACAGCCGCTTCCACTACCGCATGCAGCAGCGGGTGACGCGCTTCGGCCAATACATCACGCAGCAGTTCACGCGCATTGCGCTGGCCGGCGCTGGTGGGAATGGCATACACGAGCGGCCACAGGTCGGCGCGGGTGGCCGTGGTGCGACCGGCCAGCACGGCGGCGGCAGCAATCAGATGCTGGGCCTTGACGATGCGGCGGTCCGACAGCGGTACGTTCGCCTGGCGCAGCAGGCGGATGGCCTGCGCCAGGTCGGGACGCACCATCGCCATGTCCACTTGGGGCACCGCGCGGTTCAAGGCATCCAGGCTGGCCAGGTCGGCGCAGGCGATGACGTTTTTCAGGCCGACTTCCCAGCCGCCGGCCAGTAGCTGTTCGAGCTTGCTGTCCGGGACCGCATCGACAAACACGTGCAGCAAAAAGCGGTCCGCAAACGCCGCCAGGCCTTCATCTTCAGGCAGCGCGTTCGCGGCAGCCACGCACACGCGCAGCGGGCAGCGCATGCGCGTGTGGCCGCGCCGGAACTGGCGTTCATTGAGAATGCCGAGCAGGGTGTTGAGGATGGCGGTTGAACCGAGGAAGACTTCGTCGAGAAAAACGATGTCCGCTTCGGGCAGCATGCCGCTGACGTCCGTTTCAACCAGGCCCTCACGCAGCTTGCCCAGGTTGACGGGGCCGAACAGCTCGGACGGTTCGGTGAAGCGCCCCAGCAGGTACTCGAAGTAGTTGCCGCCCAGGCTATTGGCCACGCGGCGCACGACCGCGCTCTTGCCGGTGCCTGGCGGGCCGATGACCAGCAAGTGTTCCTGGGCGACTGCCGCGAGGATCAGTAATTCGGCCAGATGGTCGCGGTCGATCAGACCGGAGGTGGCTTCGCGGATGGCGTCGCGCATGCGGACGGCGGCTTCGTGGACAGACTGGGACATGGATGACTTCTGGTAGTTTTGATAGGTGCAACATGCAATTCTATCAAGAAACTACCTTCATTGCACAAAATACCATGCCCCGCCGGGCTGGCGCGACTAGATCGCGGCCAGTGCGGCGCGCAGATCGTCGCGCAAATCGTCCACGTGTTCCACACCAACTGACAGGCGAATCAGCCCGTCGCTAATGCCCAACAAGGCACGCTGGGCCGGCGGAATGGTCGCATGCGTCATCAAGGCCGGATGCTCGATCAGGCTCTCCACGCCGCCCAGGCTTTCGGCCAGGGTGAACACTTCGCAGCGTTCGAGGAAGCGGCGCGCGCCTGCCAGGTCGGTATCGAGCTGGATCGAGATGATGCCGCCAAAGCCATGCATCTGGCGCTTGGCCAGCGCGTGCTGGGGATGCGATTCTAGGCCGGGATAATAGACCTTGCTCACTTTTGGTTCGGCTTCGAGCCAGCGTGCCAGCTCCAGCGCGCTGGCGCAGTGACGCTCCAGGCGCAGCGCCAGCGTCTTGATGCCACGCAGGACCAGAAAGCTGTCGAACGGACCCTGGATCGCGCCCACCGAGTTTTGCAGAAAGCCCAGTTGCTCCTTCCACGCCACCTGGTGTGGCTCGTTGCCCACCACGGCGATGCCGCCGATGATGTCCGAGTGGCCGTTCATGTACTTGGTGGTTGAATGCACCACGATGTCGATGCCCAGCTCCAGCGGGCGCTGCACGATCGGGCTGGCGAAGGTGTTGTCGCACACCGTGATGATGCCGCGCGCGCGGCAGATCTTGGCGATCGCTTCCAGGTCGGCCAGCTTCAACATCGGGTTGGTCGGCGTCTCCAGCCACACCATGCGCGTCTCTGGCCGCAGCGCAGCGACCAGGGCATCGAGGTTCGTCAGGTCCACGTAGCTAAAGTCGTGACCCGCGCTGCGCCGACGCACGCGTTCAAACAGGCGGTAGGTGCCACCATACATGTCGTCGCCGGCGACGATGTGCGAACCCGCATCGGCCAGTTCCAGGACGGTGGAAATGGCTGCCAGGCCGGAGGCGAAGGCAAACGCTTGCGAGCCGCTTTCCAGGTCCGCCACGCAGCGTTCCAGCGCCCAGCGGGTTGGATTGTGCGAGCGTCCATAGTCCAGGCCCTTGTGCACGCCCGGGCTCTCCTGCACGAAGGTGGAGGTGGCGTAAATGGGCGGCATGACCGCGCCGGTGGTCGGGTCGGGCGACTGGCCACCGTGGATGACGCGGGTGGACAGGTGTTTCTTGGCGGTGGAATCGGTCACGATAAAGTCCTGCGCAAATGGTTAAGAAGGTCGAAACGCGTAATCAGACCATAGAACTGCTGCTCGTCGCTGATCACGGCGGTTAGGCCATGGTCCAGGATTTCGCGCAGCTGCGCCATGCTGTCGGACGGGCGCAGGGTGCGCAGTTCGGCGGTCATGGTGCCGCTGACCTGGCTCTGGAAACGCTCGGGCGCAGCGCTGACGGTCAGCAGCAGGTCCGATTCATCGATGATACCAGCCAGCTTGCCCTGGTCAATCACGGGCAGTTGACCCAGGTCGGCGCTGCGCATGCGGTTAAAGGCGGTGAGCAGTGTATCGGAAGGCGAAACGGTGACAACATCGCCATCGTCGAAGCGGCGGCCAATCAGGTCGCGCAGGTCGCCCAGTTTTGGACGCTGCAGCAAGCCCTGGTCGACCATCCAGCCATCGCTATAGACCTTGGTCAGGTAACGGGTGCCCGTGTCGCACACGAAGGTGACGACACGCTTGGGTGTAGTCTGGGCGCGGCAGTATTTAAGCGCGGCAGCTAACAGGGTGCCGCTGGACGAGCCGCCCAGGATGCCTTCCTCGCTTAGCAGCAGACGCGCCGTGTTGAAGCTCTCTTCGTCGGTGATGGTGTAAGCGGTCTTGGTGCGCGACAGGTCGGCGATGCCGGGAATGAAGTCTTCGCCGATGCCTTCCACGGCCCACGAGCCGGCGTCGTCGCGCAGCACGCCCTTGTTGATGTAGTCGGCCAGGATGGAGCCTTGGGGATCGGCCAGCACGAACTCCACGCCCGGCTGCACTTTTTCAAAATAGCGCGACAAGCCAGTGAGCGTGCCGGCAGAGCCAACGCCGACTACGATGGCGTCCAGTTCATGGTTGGTTTGCTCCCAGATCTCGGGGCCAGTGGTGGTTTCGTGCGCCAGCGGATTGGCGGGATTGTTGAACTGGTCGGCGAACCAGGCGCCAGGGATTTCCTTGGCCAGGCGCGCGGCATAGTCCTGGTAGTACTCGGGGTGACCCTTGCCCACATCGGAGCGGGTCAGGTGGATTTCGGCGCCCAGGGCTTTGAGGTGCAGGACTTTTTCGACCGCCATCTTGTCAGGCACGACCAGCACCACGCGGTAGCCCTTGATACGGGCGACCAGCGCCAGGCCCAGGCCAGTATTGCCGGCAGTGGCTTCCACCACGACGCCGCCCGGTTTCAGGCGACCGTCCGCTTCTGCCGCTGCAATCATGGCGCGGCCGATGCGGTCCTTGATGGAGCCGCCGGGATTTTGTGATTCAAGCTTGAGGAACAGTTGGCAAGGGCCGGTGTCGATGCGGGTCACTTCGACGAGCGGGGTATTGCCGATCAGGGAAAACAGTGCAGCTTGTGGTGCAGCAGACATAAACGCCTCCGAAGTCCGGTGGCCGCAGCCTCATGAGCGGCGGTCCGGTGAGAAAAGGGCTAGATGGTAGTAGCAGCCCGGGTGCAATTCAAAGAATGATTTTATGCTTGTATATGCAGATTTTGAAAACGAAATTTCGAAACATTCCCTAGCGAGAATATAAATATCTGCGAGGCATTAGATGGGCTGACTAGCTCGGCTGACGCAGCTTGCGCCACAGCGTGGTGCGGCTGATGCCCAGGTAGGCGGCCGCTTCGTCGCGCCGCCCGCCAAAACGCTCCAGCACCTGGGCCACTGTTTCGCGTTCCGGGATGGCTGGCGCCACAGGAGCACGCGCCAGCTCGGGCGCCACGCCGGCCACAAACGCCGGCGTCAGGGCCTGCAGTGGTTCGGCTGCCAGAAATAAGGCAAGGCGCTCGGCCAGATTACGCAGTTCGCGCACATTGCCTGGCCAGGCGTAGGCTTCAAGCAGTGGCGCGCAAGCGCTCATTTCTGCGTGCAGATTCGGGTGGGGGCGGGCGCCCAAGGCAGCCAGTGCGTTCTTGAGCGACCATTCGGCCAGGGGCACGATATCGTCGGGGCGATCACGCAGCGGCGGCAGTGACAGCCGCAGGACCGCGAGTCGGTAAAACAGGTCAGCGCGAAAGCGTCCTTCACGAACCCGCGCTTCAAGGTCGCAATGGGTCGCACTGATCACGCGCACGTTCACCGCAATGGGCCGGGTGCCGCCGACACGCACCACTTCACGCTCTTCCAGCACGCGCAGCAAACGTGTTTGCAGCGCCAATGGCATTTCGCCTATCTCGTCGAGGAACAAGGTGCCGTGGTTGGCTGCCTCAAATAGGCCCGCATGGCCGCCGCGCCGCGCACCCGTGAACGCGCCTTCTTCATGGCCAAACAATTCCGATTCCAGCAGCGACTCGGCAATCGCACCGCAATTGACCGCCACGAAAGGGCGATTCGCGCCCAGGCTGCGCGGGCTTTCGCGGTGGATGGCTTGCGCGACCAGCTCCTTGCCGGTGCCGGTCTCGCCTGCGATCAACACCGTCGCCGGCGAGCGCGCATACAGCACCACGGCCTGGCGCAGGGACTCCATCGCCTGCGAGGCGCCGCGCAAATCGTTCAGCCCATGTTTGGCGCGCAGCGTGTCTGCCACCACGGTGCGCCGGCCACGGTTCGATTCGAGCTGGGTCAGGCGCGCCATCTCCAGTGCGTCGTCGAAGGCCTGGCGGATCGAAGCGGCAGAGTAGACAAACACGCCGGTCAGCCCGGCTTCTTCGGCCAGGTCGGTAATGAGGCCTGCGCCGACAATCGCTTGCACGCCGGCGGCCTTCAAGTCATTGATCTGTGCGCGCGCGTCTTCTTCGGTTACATAGGTACGCTGTGCGATGGCCACGCCGAAGGTGGCGGTAAATTCGGCCAGCTCGGGCAGTTGCTGCTGGTAGGTGATGACGCCGATGCGGTCGGACACGCGGCGCGCACGCGCCAGCGCCTGCATCACGTCAAAGCCGCTGGCCTTGGCGATGACGACAGGGACCGAGACTCGTCCCTTCAGATAGGCCGCGTTGGAGCCGGCCGCGATGACCACGTCGCAGCGCTCGCTGGCCATGCGTTCGCGGATGTGGCGCGCGGCATCGTCGAAGCCAAGGTTGATCGGCTCGATGGAGGCCAAGTGGTCGTATTCGAGCGTGATATCGCGAAACAGGTCGTACAGGCGCGAGACCGATACGGTCCAGATGACAGGGCGTTCGAGATTGTCGGGAAGGGTAGCCATGTTGCAGATTGTACGCCATTGGTGTTTCAACGTTTCAGAATGAAACGTCGCATTAGCCAGGCTGATGCAACACGGTTCGCATCAGTTCAGCTAATGCCATCGCCAAGCCGCTGAATCGAAAGGATATTTTTGGAAAATAATCGGATTTCGGGGCAGTGAAACGCGCCACTTCCCCCTGGCACGCCCCTTGCGATACTGGGGAGATCACCAACGCAAGCTCCACAGGGGAAACCACATGAGAGAATCCAGAGGCGCGCTGTTTCGTCGCGCAGTCCAGACCGAGTCGCCATTGCAGGTCGTCGGCACCATTACCGCCTACACCGCACGCATGGCCGAACAAACCGGCTACAAGGCGATCTACCTGTCCGGTGGCGGCGTGGCTGCCAATTCGCTGGGCATGCCGGATCTGGGCATCAGCACCATGGACGACGTGATCACCGATGCCCAGCGCATCACTGATACGTGCGGCCTGCCGCTGATGGTCGACATCGACACCGGCTGGGGCGGCGCCTTCAACATCGCGCGCACCATTCGCCACATGATCCGCGCCGACGTGGCCGCCGTGCACATGGAAGACCAGGTCTCGGCCAAGCGCTGCGGCCACCGTCCGGGCAAGGAAGTCGTCACCAAAGAAGAAATGGTCGACCGCATCAAGGCCGCTGTCGACGCGCGCCACGACGAGAGCTTCGTCATCATGGCCCGCACCGATTCGCTGGCCGTGGAAGGCTTGAACGCGGCGATTGACCGCGCCTGCGCTTACCGCGAAGCGGGCGCCGACATGATCTTCCCGGAAGCGATCACGAAGCTGGAGATGTATGCCCAGTTCCGCGCCGCCGTCAATGTGCCTATCCTGGCCAACCTCACCGAATTCGGCTCCACGCCACTGTTCACGCTGGACGAACTGCGTTCGGCCAATGTCGACATTGCGCTCTACTGCTGCGGCGCCTACCGCGCCATGAACGCAGCTGCCCTCAATTTCTACAAGACGCTGCGCGCCGAAGGCACCCAGAAAAACGTCGTGCCGACCATGCAAAGCCGCATGGAGCTGTACGACTACCTTGGCTACCACGAGTACGAGCAAAAGCTCGATTCGCTGTTCGCCCAGGGTAAAGAAAAATAATTCATCTTCAGGAGTCACCATGACCGATACCACCAGCACCGCCGTTGAAGGCGTTCCATTCAAACCAAAGAAGTCGGTTGCCCTCTCCGGCGTCACCGCCGGCAATACCGCGTTGTGCTCCGTCGGCAAAACCGGCAATGACCTGCACTACCGCGGCTACGACATTCTCGACGTTGCCGACACCTGCGAATTCGAAGAAATCGCTTACCTGCTGGTCCACGGCAAGCTGCCCAACGCGGCCGAGCTGAAAGGCTACAAGACCCACCTCAAATCGATGCGCGGCCTGCCGCAAGCGGTCAAGCTGGCGCTTGAAGCGCTTCCTGCCTCGGCCCACCCGATGGATGTGATGCGCACTGGCGTGTCCACCCTCGGCTGCGTGCTGCCAGAAAAAGACGATCACAATGTGCCAGGCGCGCGCGCCATCGCCGACCGCCTGATGGCGTCTTTCGGTTCCATGCTGCTGTACTGGTACCACTTCAGCCACAACGGCAAGCGCATCGACACTGAAACCGACGACGAGTCCATTGGTGGCCACTTCCTGCACCTGCTGCATGGCGAAAAGCCGTCCAAGGAATGGGAAAAGGCGATGCATACTTCGCTGATCCTGTACGCGGAACACGAATTCAATGCTTCGACCTTCACCGCGCGCGTCATCGGCGGCACTGGCTCGGACATGCACTCGGCCATCACCGGCGCAATTGGCGCGCTGCGCGGCCCGAAACACGGCGGCGCCAACGAAGTGGCACTGGAAATCCAGGAACGCTACGAGAACCCGGACGAAGCTGAAGCGGACATCCGCAACCGCGTCGCCAACAAGGAAGTGGTCATCGGTTTCGGCCACCCGGTCTACACAGTGTCCGATCCGCGCAATGTCGTGATCAAGGAAGTGGCGCGTTCGCTCTCGCAGCAGGCAGGCTCCATGAAAATGTTCGACATCGCTGAGCGCCTGGAGACCGTCATGTGGGACATCAAGAAGATGTTCCCGAACCTGGACTGGTTCTCGGCCGTGTCCTATCACATGATGGGCGTGCCAACGGCGATGTTCACGCCGCTGTTTGTCATTTCGCGCACCTCCGGCTGGGCCGCGCACGTGATCGAGCAGCGCATCGACAACAAGATCATTCGCCCAAGCGCGAACTATGTGGGTCCTGAAGACCTCAAATTCGTGCCCATCTCGGAACGCAAATAATCTGACACGCGAGCATCCCATGAATAGCGCTTTCCGCAAGAACCTTCCGGGCACCAAGCTCGATTATTTCGACACGCGCGCAGCGGTCGACGCGATCGAAGCTGGCGCCTACGCCAAGCTGCCCTACACCTCACGCGTACTGGCCGAAAACCTGGTGCGTCGCTGTGACCCGGCTACGCTCAACGCCTCGCTCTCCCAGTTCATCGAACGCAAGCGTGACCTGGACTTCCCGTGGTTCCCCGCCCGCGTGGTCTGCCACGACATCCTCGGTCAGACCGCGCTGGTTGACCTGGCCGGCCTGCGCGACGCCATCGCCCTGCAAGGCGGCGACCCGGCGCTGGTGAACCCGGTCGTGCCGACCCAGTTGGTGGTCGACCATTCGCTGGCCGTGGAGTGCGGCGGTTTTGATCCCGACGCCTTCAACAAGAACCGCGCCATCGAGGACCGCCGCAACGAGGACCGTTTCGACTTCATCGACTGGACCAAGAAGGCGTTCAAGAATGTGGACGTGATCCCACCCGGGAACGGCATCCTGCACCAGATCAATCTGGAGCGCATGTCGCCGGTGATCCAGGTGGTCGATGGCGTGGCCTTCCCGGACACGCTCGTTGGCACCGATTCGCACACGCCCATGGTCGATGCCCTGGGCGTGATCGCCATTGGTGTGGGCGGCCTGGAAGCGGAAAGCGTGATGCTGGGTCGCGCATCCTGGATGCGCCTGCCGGACATCATTGGCGTGGAATTGAGCGGCAAGCCGCAGCCTGGCATTACCGCTACCGATACCGTGCTGGCGCTGACTGAATTCTTGCGCAAGCAAAAAGTCGTGTCGTCCTACCTGGAGTTTTACGGCGAAGGCGCCTCGCACCTGACCTTGGGCGACCGTGCGACCATCTCCAACATGGCGCCGGAATACGGCTCCACGGCGGCCATGTTCTATATCGATGAACAGACCATCAAGTACCTCAAACTGACGGGCCGTGACGATGAACTGGTCAAGCTGGTCGAGCTGTATGCGAAGGAAACCGGTCTGTGGGCCGACACGCTCAAGACTGCAGAATATGAGCGCGTGCTCAAATTCGACCTGTCGACGGTGGTGCGCAATATCGCCGGCCCGTCGAACCCGCACAGCCGCGTGCCAACCTCGGAGCTGGCTGCACGGGGCATTAGCGGCGTGGTGGAAAACGAGCCTGGCCTGATGCCCGATGGCGCCTGCATCATCGCGGCCATTACCAGCTGTACCAACACCAACAACCCGCGCAACATGATTGCCGCCGGCCTCATCGCGCGCAATGCCAACCGCCTGGGCCTGAGCCGCAAGCCGTGGGTAAAAAGCTCGCTGGCCCCAGGCTCCAAGACAGTGACCCTCTACCTGGAAGAAGCGGGCCTCATGCCCGAATTGGAAAAGCTAGGCTTTGGCGTAGTGGCCTATGCCTGCACCTCGTGCAATGGCATGTCGGGCGCGCTCGACCCGGCAATCCAGCAGGAGATCATCGACCGCAAGCTGTATGCGACCGCTGTCCTGTCGGGCAACCGCAATTTCGATGGTCGCATCCATCCTTACGCGAACCAGGCTTTTCTCGCGTCGCCACCGCTGGTGGTGGCCTACGCGATTGCCGGCACCATCCGCTTCGATATCGAAAAGGATGTGCTGGGTGTGAGCGCCGACGGCAAGCCGGTCACGCTCAAGGACATCTGGCCGTCCGATGACGAAATCGACGCCATCGTCGCTGCCAGCGTCAAGCCGGAACAGTTCCGCAAGGTGTATATCCCCATGTTTGCGCAGCAGGCAGACGACGGCATCAAGGTCAGCCCGCTGTACGACTGGCGTCCGCAAACGACCTACATCCGCCGCCCGCCGTACTGGGAAGGCGCGCTCGCTGGCGTGCGTACCTTGAGTGGCATGCGTCCGCTGGCTGTCCTGGGCGACAACATCACCACCGACCACCTGTCGCCATCGAACGCCATCATGTTGGACAGCGCAGCGGGCGAATACCTGGCCAAAATGGGCCTGCCCGAGGAAGACTTTAATTCCTACGCCACCCACCGGGGCGACCACCTGACGGCGCAGCGCGCCACCTTCGCCAACCCAACCCTGAAAAACGAGATGGTGCAGGTCGATGGCAAGGTCAAGCCAGGTTCGCTGGCCCGCGTGGAACCGGAAGGCAAAGTTACCCGCATGTGGGAAGCGATTGAAACCTATATGGAGCGCAAGCAGCCACTCATCATCGTCGCTGGCGCCGATTATGGCCAGGGCTCGTCGCGCGACTGGGCTGCCAAGGGCGTGCGTCTGGCCGGCGTGGAAGCCATCGTGGCCGAAGGTTTCGAGCGTATCCACCGCACCAATCTGGTTGGCATGGGCGTGCTGCCGCTGGAATTCCTGCCAGGCGTGAACCGCCTGACCTTGGCCATCGACGGCACCGAAACGTTTGATGTGGAAGGCGAGCGCACACCGCGCTCCACCCTGACCCTGGTTATCACGCGCAAGAACGGTGAACGCGTCACGGTGCCCGTCACCTGCCGCCTTGACACCGCCGAGGAAGTGGCCATCTACGAAGCGGGCGGTGTGCTGCAGCGTTTTGCCCAGGACTTCCTGGAGTCGACCAAGGCGGCGGCATGAGCCACGTCGCGCAAGTGAAAATCCCCGCCACCTATATGCGTGGCGGCACCAGCAAGGGCGTGTTTTTCCGGCTCCAGGATTTGCCCGCATCGGCCCAGGTGCCTGGTGCGGCGCGCGACGCCTTGCTGCTGCGTGTGATCGGCAGTCCTGACCCGTATGGCAAGCAGATTGACGGCATGGGGGGCGCCACCTCCAGCACCAGCAAGACCGTGATTCTCGCGCCCAGCGCCAAGGCCGACCACGACGTCGACTATTTGTTTGGCCAGGTCGCTATCGACAAGGCCTTTGTCGACTGGAGCGGCAACTGCGGAAACCTGTCGGCGGCGGTGGGCTCGTTTGCAATCAGCGGCGGCATGGTCGACCCGTCGCGTGTGCCCGCCAATGGCGTGGCCACGGTACGTATCTGGCAGGCCAACATCGGCAAGACCATCATCGCCCATGTGCCAATGACCGACGGCGCTGTGCAGGAAACTGGTGACTTCAGTCTCGATGGCGTGACCTTTCCGGCAGCGGAAGTGCAGCTTGAATTCATGGACCCGGCTGCCGAGGAAGAGGGGGCGGGCGGGGCCATGTTCCCGACCGGGAATCTGGTCGACGCGCTGGAAGTGCCAGGCGTCGGTACCTTTCAAGCCACGATGATCAACGCCGGCATTCCCACCATTTTTGTCAATGCCGCCGATATCGGGTACACCGGTGCGGAACTCCAGGACGCCATCAATGGAGACGCCAAGGCGCTGGCGATGTTCGAAACCATACGTGCTCATGGCGCGCTGCGCATGGGATTGATCACCGACCTGGCCCAGGCGGCCACGCGTCAGCACACGCCCAAGGTGGCCTTCGTGGCCGCCCCTTCGGCCTATGTGTCCTCCAGCGGCAAACAGATTGCCGCCACCGACATTGACCTGCAGGTGCGCGCGCTTTCGATGGGCAAGCTGCATCACGCGATGATGGGCACAGCGGCTGTGGCCATCGGCACTGCCGCTGCCATTCCTGGCACGCTGGTGAACCTGGCCGCTGGCGGTGGTGCGCGCACGGCGGTGCGTTTTGGCCATCCATCGGGCACCCTGCGGGTGGGTGCCGAAGCGACTGAAGTCAATGGCCAGTGGCGTGTGAAGAAGGCCATCATGAGCCGCAGCGCGCGCGTGCTGATGGAAGGCTGGGTGCGCGTTCCAGGCGACGCCTTCTAAGCGAAACGCCGCAGCAAGTCAAAAGAAAACCAGCAGTGGCCCCGCTAGCGCGTGGCAGCTGTTGGTTTTTTTTCGCCCAGACGCGCAAGCATTTGTTTTTTAACCATTTTCGTAACCACGGTGCAATTTGTGGTTTATCATCGAAGCTCACCTGGCCACCGCCCAACAGGCGGTTTCTTGTCATAGTGGGGACATGGATCGCGTACCAACCAACTTCGACTTCGTCGCAGATGCACTGCAGCTGATTGCCTCGCCCGCCTGCGCGTGCGATGCCGACGGCAAGGTGATGGCCTGTAACGGCGAGCTGCGCGCGCTGCTAGGCGCTGGCATCGAAGGCTCCCTCTTCAACGCGCTGCTCGCGCCGCGGGCACTGACCGATGGCGCCGCGCGCGCCCACGCCGCCCTGTTTGGCGAGCAGCAGTGGCAAAGCGTGCTGCGTGCGGGCGAGCGCGAAATCCAGGTCCAGGTCCAGTCCAAGCCACTGCCCGGTGGCGGTGCCACCTTTGTATTTACCGACATCGGCCATTTCGAGGTTGACCAGGCGGCGCTGCGCACCACGCTGCTCGAGCAGAAAGCCATCCTGGAAAACGCGGCGGTCGGCATCATGCTCAGTCGTGATCGCGTGATCTGCGAGTGCAATATCCGCGCCGCTGAAATGTTCGGCTATAGCGAGCATGAGCTGATCGGCATGAGCAGCGTGTGCATCTTCCCGTCCGTGCTGGCCTACGAAATCATGGGTGCCGAGGCCGGGCCCACGCTGGCCAGCGGCGCTGCCTATTCCGGGGAATTTGAATTGCGCTGCAAGGACGGCAGCTTGCTGTGGTGTCGTATTTACGGGCGCGCTGTCGATCCTGGCAACGCCGAACATGGCACCATCTGGATTTTGGAAGACATCGACGAGCCTCATCACAATGAGGCCAGGCTGCGCCGCGCCTTGCTGGAGATGCAGGCCATCATGGACAATGCGCCGCTGGCGATTGCCTTCCTGCGCGATAACGCGATCGTGCGCTACAACGAACAGTTCGAACAGTTTTTTGGCTTGCGTGGCGATGCCGGCATTGGACGCAATGCGCGCGACATGTATGCCTCGCCAGCCGCGCACGACGCCATGCTGCAAAACGCCTTGCCGCTGCTGCGCGCGGGCCGGCCCTACCAGATCGAATTCGACATGCGGCGCCAGGACGGCAGCACCTTCTGGGCCCACGCCTTCCTGTATGGGATCAATACCGGCCGCGAACGGCTCGACACGATCTGGATTTTGGACGACCGCAGCGCGCAAAAGAGCAGCGAGGAAGCGACCAAGCAGGTGCTGCTCGAGCAAAAGGCCATCCTGGACAATGCCTCGGTTGGCATCCTGTTCAGCAAGGGCGGCGTGATGATGTCCTGTAATCCGCGCTTCGCCGAAATGTTTGGCTACACCCAGGAAGAAATGACGGGCCTGCGCGCGGTGGTCGTCTTCCCTTCGCCCGAGGTGTATCAGCAGTTCGGCAGTGAAGCCGGACCTTTGCTGGGCAATGCGCAGCCTTTCGAGAAATCTGAATTCCAGTTCAAGAAAAAGGACGGCACCCTGTTCTGGTGCCGCGTCCGAGCGAAAGCGGTGGACACCGACCGCAGCGAGGAAGGCACGATCTGGATTCTGGAAGACGTGACGGTTGCGCGCCAGACCCTGAACGAAGTGCACGCGCTGATGACCAATGCGTCCATCAGTATTTTGTACACCAAGAACCGCCTGATCACGCGCTACAACCGCGGCTTTGCCGACATGTTTGGCTACGACGACACCGAGGCCCTGGGCCTGCCTGGACGCGCGTTGTATCCGAGCGACGAGGTGTATGCGGCGGTTGGCGCCAAGGCCAGTCCCTTGCTGTCCGTGGCCAAGCCCTTCCAGACCGAAGTGGAAATGGCGCGCAAGGATGGCACGGTCATGTGGGCCCAGTTGATCGCCTATGTGGTCAATCCGGACGAGCCTAGCCAGGGCACCATCTGGATCATTGAAGACCGCACCGAATCGAAACGCGCCGAACGCTCGCTGCGCAATGCGCTGCTGGAGAACCAGGCGATACTCGATAGTGCGGTGCTGGGCATCGCGGTGGTGGAAAATGGTTTTAACCTGCGCTGCAATACCAAGATGGAAGAGCTGTTTGGCTATTCGCCTGGCGAAATCAACGGCCTGTCGGTGCAGTCGCTGTATCCGGAAAAAAGCAAGTGGGAGCAGGCGCGGGCCGAAACGGCGCGCGACTTCCGCGCGGGGCGGGTCAGCATGTCGGAGTTCCAGCTGATGCGCAAGGATGGCAGCCTGTTTTGGGCGCGTCTGTCGGGCCGACCCTTCGATCTGGAAAAGGCCACCGGTCGCTCGGTGTGGCTGGTCGACGACGTCACCTCGCGCCGCGAGGCCGGCGAAGCGGTGCGCCGCGCCCGCGATGAACTGGAGGTGCGGGTACTGGAACGCACGGCCGAACTGGCAGGCGCCAACGCGCTGCTGCAAGGCGAGATCGTGGAGAGGCGCCAGGCCGAGGCGCGCGTCCACCATATGGCGTACCACGACAGTCTGACCGGGCTGCCCAATCGCACACTGCTGGCCGACCGCCTGGACCGCGCGATGCTGG
>JBJMVX010000292.1:0-16623 GCA_045810445.1 Massilia sp. | reverse complement strand
GTTGACCAGCACGTTGGCACCGCGGTCGCACACCAGGATCTTGCCACTGACTTTGGCTGGATCGAGCAGCGGCGCCACAGCGTCGGCAGCACCGAAGCAGCGCAGCAGGTTGTCGGTGACAGGCGCGCCCGTGAAGCCGGCGTCGCGCGAGCGGATCATGGTCGAGGAAGCGGTTTGCGCATTCGACGAAGCACCGGTCATGACAACGCCATTGCCCAGGGCTGCATCACCGACGAACAGGCGGTTGTGGGTCGAGTTGCCAACCGACGTCAACCATGGGCTGATGTGGGCAGTTGGTGCTGGTGCAGTCGAGGTCGGGCCCGAGTTACCGGCCGAGGCGGCGACAAACACGCCAGCGCTGGCAGCGCCGAGGAAGGCCACTTCGGTCGCTTCGTTGAACGCGCCGCCGCCAGCCGATGGGCCGATGGAGAAGTTGATCACGTTCACGCCGTCACGCACAGCCTGCTCGATAGCGGCCACGCTGTTGGAGGTGGCGCAGCCGTTCTTGGCAGTCACGCCGTCGGTCCAGCACACTTTGTACATGGCGACGCGGGCGCGTGGGGCCATGCCCGACACGGTGCCCAGCAGCAGACCATTGTTGATGACCTTGACACCAGCATTGCCGCCAGCGGTGCTGGAGGTGTGGGTGCCGTGGCCGCCACTGCCTTCGGTGCCGGCCACCGAGTCACGGGCCGACAGGAACTCGGTCCAGTGCAGGGTTTGCGATGGGCTCTTGAAGTAGCGCGCGCCGATCAGTTTGTTGTTGCAATTGGAAACACTAAAGCCTTCGCCGGTGACGCAGGTGCCGTGCCAGGTGGCGGGCGGCGCGCCATAGACCAGGGTGCTGCCGGTATGGCTAGGCACGCCGTTCGCATCGACGCGGTCGGCAAAGGCCGGGTTTTCCGGCCAGATGCCGCTGTCGACGACACCGATGACGATGTCCTCACCGGCGGCGCCCTGGCCACCGACTTGCGACCACAGGCCGCCTGGAGCGTTCAAGCCCAGGAAGGTCGGGGTGTAGTTGGTGTCGAGCTGCATCACGGAGTCGGCCGTGATGTTGGCCACGCCGCTGTTTTTCTTCAGCGCGCGCACTTCGTCGTCGGTCAGCATGGCAGCGAAACCGTTGAACACCACTTTGTATTCGTGGGTGATCTGGGCTGCGGCAACCGTGCTCAGCACGTCGGCTTTTTTGGTGTCGAGGTAGTTGATGTAGTTCTGGACATCGTTGGCGTCGACGTTCAAGCGCTGGCCATCGGCCGGCTTGGTCGCTGGCAGGCCGGCAACGGCGCCAGTGTAGGTGGCGACCGGCTTGTCAGCCAGTTGCACGATGTAGGAACGACGCGCTTCCTGGGCATTGGCCGACAGGGCCAGGGAAGAGAGCAGCGTCAGGACTGCGAGGGAGACGGGGCGAAGAATCATGAGAAATCCTGAAGGCTTAGAGGGTGGTCGAAGGAGCTGCTTTGGCGCTGCGGCGGCGTGCGAGGCCGAGCGCGCCCAGGCCAAGGCCCATCAACAGGAAGGAGGTCGGTTCCGGCACGGCCGTCAGGGCCACATTGTCCAGACCGAACTGGGCCTGGTTGAATGCCGGGCTGTCGAGCGAGTTGCTGCAGACATTGTTGCTGTCGTAAATGCAAGCATTAAAGCTCAGACTTGTGAACACATTGTTACGGAAGGCTTGATCGAGCACGGCGCCGCCGAACATGAAATTGCCATTGTTGTCCTGGCCGGCAAAGTCCAGTGCGGTCGAGACGGTAGCGCCCGACCAGGTCACGCCGGTCAATTGCAGTTGACCGTAGTTGCCTGGGCCAACAGGTGCCGGTGGCAGGAAAGCGAAATCAAAGCCGCTTACGGTGAAGCCGTCCAGGGGGCCGTTGTAGGTGAACTTGACCGCGCCATCGTTGAGCACAGCGAGGTAGTTGCCAGTGGCGCCAGATGGGCAGGCAATGATGTCGCAGCTGTTCGGGTTGGTGCTGTCGATGACCGTGCCCACTCCGCTGACAACGCCAAAGAAAGCGGCCACAGGGCCTTCGACGAACAGCATGTTGTAAGCACCTTCGCTGACCGTCACGCCGCTCTCATTGGCACTCGCTGGCAGCGACTCAAAGGTAACAACGTCGGCCATGGCAGGCGCGGCGCAAAACAGCGAAGCAACAAGGCCCAGGGCGGCGGCGGTGCGCACGGCTGGACGGGTAATTGGGTGAAGGGATGTGCGGTTCATTCTGCTACCTATGTGAGGACGACGTTCAATGAAGGATGTGCACGGCCGAAAGGCGCCGGATCGACTTTTTTGCAAAAGTGGCGAGAACTATATCAAAGTTAGAATTTTGCATAGGTAAAAAGCTATCGTGCAATATTTGTATTTTTATGCACACGACCGAAGCTAATTCCGTCCTCTCTATGTAAACACCGCATCCATTCATGTCACAAAAACACAACAATTGGCGACATTTGCATACATATCAATTTTTCATTGACAGGTCCCGCACACGGTAGAACAAGCGTTGCAGCGCCGGTGGCGGTATCATGGACCCTTGAGAAACACGCGCAAGGAATCATCATGAACCGCCGCCGCTCCTTTCTAAAGACTTCCGTGGTGCTGGCCTCCGCCCTGAGCGTGCCTGCCATGGCGCGCGCAGCCGCTGCCGGCCCCAACGAACGCACGCTGCGCCTGTACAACACCCACACTGGCGAAAGCCTCAAGAGCGTGTTCTGGGCCGAGGGCGATTTCGTGCCGGAAGCCCTGGCCGATATCAACAAGCTCTTGCGCGACCACCGCAACAACACCATCGCCACCATGGATCCACAATTGCTGATGCTGCTGGACCGGGTATCGGCGCGCTTTGGCGGCAGCGACGTGCTGCACGTGATCTCCGGCTACCGTTCGCCGGAATCGAACGCCCTGCTGGCCGCCGCCAGCGATGGCGTGGCCAAACACAGCATGCACCTCGAAGGCAAGGCTATCGATATCCGCATGCCGGGGCGCGATCTTTCCAAGTTGCACAAGGCGGCGCTCTCGCTCAATGGGGGCGGGGTCGGTTACTATCCCGATTCGCAATTCGTGCACATGGATACCGGGCGCGTGCGCCACTGGTAAGCCAGACGGGCCGCCATGCCCTCCCCCTTGCTCCCGCTAACGCTGCTGGCCGCACTGGCAGCGCCTGCCCCCATCCCCACCGTGCACGTGCCTTTCGTGCGCGATCCGGTCGACAAATCCTATGTGCGCATGCTCAAGGGCATGGACCGCTTCGAGCGCGAGCACGCCTATGCGCCGGCGGCCACGCTGCGCTTTCGCCTGCTGCCACGGCTGCCGGCCAGTACCCTGGAAGGCGTGACTTTACGGGTGGCTGGCGACAGCGTGTCGCTGCCCCTGGCGCTGGCACCGGACCACAGTTTCGTGCTGCCGCGCGACGTGCAGGCCGTGCGCGAGGACGCAGCCGTGGTGGCCAACCGCAAGAGCGACAGCATGACCTGGCGCGCCTGGGTGCAAACGCCGGGCCTGGCGCCGGACGTGCGGCGGCTGGGCGACTTGCGTCTGGAATGCCGGGTTGGCATGGAAGCGGGCCTGGTATCGAACAGCGCGCGCATGTTCGGCTGGCTCAACGACATGCTCAGCAGTCCGGAGCAGGTTTGCGACGACCCCGAGGGCCATTACCTCTTCTTTGCCGAGCGCCCCCTGTTTGCCGTCACCCTGCGCGCCGGCAGCCGTAGCGAGGTCCTGCCGTTTCGCATGCTGTACGCAGGCGGCCAGCTCGATGCGGCCAGCCTGCCTTTTTGCGATTGCCAGGTCCTGCTTGCACAAAGTTACTACGCGCCCCTGTGGGACCGCAGTTGGCCCGATGATACGCAGCTGCACTTTACGTACATGGACGCGCCATGAAGGGGCGCTTGCTGCTCGGCTGCCTGGTCGCCATCCTGCTGGCCGCCTGCGCGGGCGCGCCACCACAGCCGGGCGCCGAAGTGGCGCAGGCGCGCGCCGAAGCGCTCGCCGTGCCAGGCGTGGCCGACCGCGCCAGTGTGCAGGCAGGCCTGGGCAGCACCCACCGTGTGGTCTTTGACAATGGGTATGAATGCTGGTTGTACCGGCTGCCGCGCGCCAACGGCCGCCATGCCGAGTTCGTGATCCTGTTTGGCCCGGACGGCAAGGTCAGCAAGACGCGCCTGCGCGAACCGGGGCCTGGGGACCCCGTCTAAAAATACCGGGAACTTGTTGGTGGGAGCATCGGTCTAAGTTGGATCGCCTAGTCCCGGCCTGCCATGAACGATCACGTGGTCCAATTCTACGAAGACGAAGTTTTCCTCGTCAAGGGGCTGGCCGACTACATCGGTGCGGCCCTCGATGCCGGTCACAAGGGTATTGCCATCGCCACCGGCGCGCACCTGCGCAGCCTGGAAGCGTCCCTCACCGCCCGTGGCCTGCTCGACGCGACAGGCCAGGCCAGCCGCGGCAACTACATCCCCCTGCAGGCCGAACAGCTGCTGCACCTGTTCATGGAAGATGGCCTGCCCAACGAAGCGGCCTTTCGCGTCGTGATGGGCGGACTGGTCAATGACAGCAAGTCCCCGCGACAGCCCATCTATGTGTTTGGTGAAATGGTGGCCATCCTGTGCGCGCCCAGCCACGGTTCCCTGTACGCCACCGGCAGGCATGAGGCGGCCATACGGGTCGAGCGCTTTTTCAACAAGCTGCAGCATCACTTCCAGTTTTCGCTGCTGTGCGCCTATCCCTTGAGTGCCTTCCCGAATTCCCACGACGCGCTCGTGTTCGAGCAGGTGTGTGCGCTGCACACCGAGGTAAGGCCGGCGGAAAGCTATGATCCCCATGCCAGTCGGCACAATCTGCAGCGCACCATCGCGTCGCTGCAGCAGCAAGCTTATTCGCTGGCGGCCGAAGTGCACGACAGGCGCCAGGTCGAGCAAGCGCTACGCGACGTCAATATCGACCGCCTGACCGGCCTGCCGAACCGCAATGTGTTCCATGACCGGCTGGAGATGGATATCAAAAAGGCCCACCGCAGCGGCCTGCCGCTGGCCCTGTTGTTCATCGACCTCGACCATTTCAAGGAAATCAATGACACCCTGGGGCACCAGATTGGCGACCTGCTGCTCAAGCAGGTGGGCCAGCGCCTGCAAACCTATGTGCGCGAAACCGACACCGTGGCCCGCCTGGGTGGGGACGAATTCACCATCACACTGGCCGAGCTGCACGACACGGGCAAGGTCACCGACGTGGCGCAAAACATCCGCAACGACCTGGCGCGGCCCTTCCGGCTCGAAGGCGAGCTGGCCTATATTTCTGCCAGTATCGGCATCACCCTGTATCCGCGCGACGGCAACAAGGCAGGTGACCTGCTGCGCAACGCCGACCAGGCCATGTACCAGTCCAAGGACCATGGTCGCAACCGCTTCACTTACTTCACCGCCAGCATGCAGGAAGCGGCCCAGGCCCGCATGGTCATGAGTAACGAACTGCGGCGTGCCCTCGAAGAAGAACAACTTGCCGTCTTTTACCAACCGATTGTCGACATGCGCGATGACCGCATCCGCAAGGCCGAAGCCCTGCTGCGCTGGGACCATCCGCAACTGGGCCGCGTCAGTCCGGTCGACTTCATCCCCATCGCCGAACATACCGGGCTCATCGTCGAGATGGGCAACTGGGTGTTCCGCCACGCGCTCCAGCAGGCGCGGCGCTGGCGCGCGCTGGAACAGGCGCTGACCGTCAACGTCAATGTCTCTCCAGCCCAGTTCTACCACGCGAATGGAGAAAACTGCCGCAACTGGGTAAAAGACAACAGTCTCGCCCTCACGCAAGACCAGCCCAATGCCGAGGTGGGCCTGGAAATTACAGAAGGCTTGCTGCTTGCCTCCAACAGCCTGGTCACCAAACAATTGCTGGCCTTCCACCAGGCAGGGATCAGCATTTCGCTCGATGACTTTGGCACCGGCTATTCCTCGCTCTCCTATCTGCGCAAATTCAATCTCGACTACCTGAAAATCGACAAATCCTTTGTCTACAACCTCGAATACGATGCGGCCAATGTCGCGCTGTGCGAAGCGATCATCGTCATGGCCCACAAACTGGGCCTGAAAGTGGTGGCCGAGGGGGTGGAAACCCGTGAGCAAGACCACATCCTGCGTCGTGCAGGCTGTGACTACGGCCAGGGTTTCCTGTTTGGCGCGCCAGTGCCGGCCGCGCAATTCGAAGTCCTGCTCCAGGACGGCAAACTGGTCCACCACTAAGCCGGGCAAGCTGTCGGCCCGGCCACGCCGGCAAGCGCAGCGATAGAATGGGGCTTTTCCATGCCAAGCCCCGGCCCCAATGTCTACCCCTGCGCCTCGCCCGGGCCAAGCCCATCGATTGATACTTTTGTGCACCGTCTTTAAATAGTTGGAACCTTTCCCGCCCCAAACGGGAATATCCATAGAGACCCGACCATGACGACGACCAGCCCTGCCTCCGCCACCGACGCTGACCTGCTGCGCCTGCTACGCAGCGGCGACGCGGCCGCTTTCCAGCAGCTGTACCGGCGCCACCAGGGGCCCCTGTTCCGCTTCGCCGTGCTGCGCAGCGGTTCGCCCGACACGGCAGCGGACATTGTGCAGGAAGTATTCATGGGCTTGCTGACCGGGAGTTTTCATTTCGATCCCCTGCGCGGCATGCTGGGCAATTTCCTGTTCGGCGTGGCGCGCAAGCTGATCCTCAAGCACGAAGCGCCACGCTTGCGCGAGCAGCCTTTGCCCGAGCTGGACGAAGACGACGGGGACAAGGAAGCCGCGTGCGAAGCACACGAGCCGCTGGCCCGCCTGCTGAGCGATGAAATGGCGGAGCAGGTCCGGCGGGCCATTGCCCAGTTGCCGCCGCACTATCGCGACGTGGTGATTTTGTATGAATTGCACGAACTGGCCTATCTGGACATTGCCGAGATCTGCCAGCTTGAAATCGGCACCGTGCGCTCGCGCCTTTCGCGTGGCCGGGCCGCAATGGCCAAACGCCTGGCGGCGTACCGCCCAGCAACGATGAATGCGGCCTGACGGTCGCCACAAGGCAAGAACATGATGAACGATGAACGCGATCCCGTCCTCGATGCCCCTGTCATGGCGCTGCGCAAGGCCATGGCCACGCTCGAGTCGCCGCCTGGGGTGGAAAAAGAATTGTTGGCCGCGTTTGCCCAGCACTTCCCGCGCCGCCGCTGGTACCAGGTCCTCTCGCCAGCGCAATGGGGCATGGGAAGTGGCCTGGCCGCGCTGGGCCTGGTGCTGGCGGTCTCGCTCCACCCTGAACGGGCGCCGGGCCCGGCAACGGTCCTCGCGGGACTGGACCGGGGCGCCTTCATCGCGCTGGAATCGGCCGAGCGGATCGAAGAGGAAAGCGAGCCGCACATGCTGGAAACGGAGGTACCACGCACGGCGCTGGCCGCGCTGGGCGTGCCGGTGAGCCCGGAAAATGCGGGTGACTCGGTGCGCGCCGAATTGCTGGTGGGGGCGGACGGCTCGCCCCTGGCCTTGCGCCTGATCGCACTTCAATAATCGACAACAAGGGGAAACCATGAAAACGACACAGCTGATGATGGCCGCCCTGCTGGCCACTGCCCTCACGCCTACCATGGCGCGCGAAGCGGCAGGGGTGGCAGACGAGCGCGACACCGCGCCAGTCAAAACCGAGACCGTGCGCCAGCGCTTTATTCAGCAAGCGGGCGAAAAAGCGGTGCAGGGATTCGAGCACGCCGGCTTTGCCGGGCCCTTGATGGCCTTGCATGGCAAGCCGGTCAAGAACGCCCCCTATAGTGCCGAAGTGGTCGCCGAACAGCAGCAGAATCTGCCCGACGGAAACCAGATCGTCAGCAAGAGCAGTTCCATGAGCTATCGCGACAGTGCTGGCCGTACGCGCCAGGAAAAGCGCGACGCCAATGGCAACGTGCGCCACATTACCATCAACGACCCGGTGGAAGGGACCACCTACCTGCTCAATCCCGACACCAGGACGGCCACCAAGATCGGTCCCCAGCGGGACATCGCGCGTCTGGCCGGCGAAAAAGCCCGCGTCCAGATCGAAGAAATGGGAAAACCTGGCGCCGGCCATGAACAAATCATCGTCAAACGGGTCGAACGGATGGATGGGGAAGCAGGCCAGAAGCTGCGCGAAAATGTGCGCATCCAGGTGTCGAAAGAACTCACCGAAGGGCAAGGCATGGAGCGTCTGGAGAAACTCGCGCCCCTGCTGGCCGGCTCGTTGGGCGACATGAAATGGTCAGCCAAGTCCACGCTCAAGGACCTGGGTGTGAAGGACATCGAGGGCGTCAAGGCCCAGGGGAAATTGCGCAGCTATGAAATTCCAGCTGGCGAAATTGGCAACCGCAATGCCATCGTGGTGTCCACGGAAACCTGGTACGCGCCTGACTTGCAGGTGACGGTACTGACGCGGCGTATCGATCCGCGCAACGGCGAGCATACCTATCGCCTGGCGGGACTGAAACGCGAAGAGCCGGCGCCGGCATTGTTTACAGTGCCTGGCGACTACACGGTCAAGGATGTGATGGCCACAATCAAGAAGAAAATGGACGAGGCCAAATAAGCGGCAAGCAAGTATGACGAGGCAGGCGCAAGCCTGTTCAGCCCGGCAGCAATGCCGGGCTTTTTTTTGCGCGACACAAATCTCCTACAAGCAAACTGCTCGGGAAAGCTAGGCGAGTCAGCAAATTGAGGGCTCCCCAAGCGCAAAGCCCCCGCTACAAGCACACTGTCCTTGCGAAAGCGAGGACCCATGCTCAGTTCGCTCAGCATGGGTCCTCGCTTTCGCAAGGACAGTAGTGGGGCGGTGCCGGTACTAGGCAAGCCGCCCAAAAGCTTGTTGACGCGCCTCTAGCGGGAGGCCAGACGTTCCTGGAACCAGGTATCGAGCATGCGCTTTTCGTAACGCAGGGAATCGCCTTCATCGTAGCGATTGCGGTGCATCTGGTAATTCATGTCGGTGATGGTTTCCGTGCCACTCTTGAGGGTCTGGCCATCCTGGGTCACCGTGTAATGCATAGTCAGGTGCGGCCAGTCGGCACGGCCATTCAAGACACGGATATCGCGCCCGGCGCTGCGGGCAGGCCAAGTCTGGCCAGCCAGGTCCACATCGGTGACTTCCACATTTAATTGCTGACCTGCTGGCAGTTTGGCTGCCAGTTTGTCGAAATGGCGGCTCAAGTCCTGCAGCAGATGGTCACGCTCGACCGACGAGAACGGGACATCGGCAAAATGGTCAGGTGCGACATAGGTTACCGTCGCGCCTGCGAAAGCCTGGCCGGCAAACACCATGGCCAGGGTAGCGGCTGCGCTTAAACGAAGAGACTTCAACATGGCTTTCCTTTCACACGGGGCGGGCTGCCCCTGATCGTTTCAATATACGCCAACTATCCAAATTGACAATATCTGGACTCCCCGAGTTTTGTATCGTTTTGTTGCTTCCACTTCCAGCGGGCAGGCTGCTGATTTCATCGAACGGTCTGGGCGCAAAGTGGAAGCGATTCGCTTTCGATACCGTAAATACCATGAGTATTGCCCCTTGTTAATACGAGTGTGGCATACTGCAAGCGTTCACAGCTACTCCCCACCCCGGAACCGGAACCATGTCCTTTTTGTCCGCCGCCGCGCCCAAACTGCCTCCCTGGAAAGTCTTGCTGGTCGACGACGAGCCTGACATTCATGACATCACCAAGCTCACGCTCACCCGCTTTCGCCTCGATGGGCGGGCGCTCACCTTTTTGCACGCCTACAGCGGCGCCGAAGCGAAGCAGATCCTCGCGCGCGAGTCCGATATCGCGCTGGTGTTTCTCGATGTAGTCATGGAGCAGGAAGATGCGGGCCTGGAAGTGGCGCGCTGGATGCGCGAAGACCTGGGCAACCAGTTCACCCGCATCGTGCTGCGCACGGGCCAGCCCGGCCAGGCGCCCGAGGAGCGCGTGATCGTCAACTACGACATCAACGATTACAAGGAAAAGACCGAGCTCGACCGCACCAAGCTGTTCACCACCACCTTCGCTGCCCTGCGCGCCTACCGCGACATCATGAAGGTCGAGGAAGCGCGCCGCGTGCAACTGTCTTACCGCGAAGGCTTGGAGCGTGTGATTGCGGCCTCGGCCCATATTTTCCAGCAACGCAACCTGAAAGACTTCGCCAGCGGCCTGTTGCAGCAAGTCGTGGCCCTGTTACGGCTGGAACAAAGCATGCTGCTGCGCCTGGCGGGCGCCAGCGTCATCACTGGCGAGAGCGAATACGAAATCCTGGCCCAGATCGGCGACATCGGCAGCGATATGTTCGGGCCGGAATTGATGGCCCAGTTGGACGATGCGCGCAGCAACCGCATTTCGCGCCTGCATGGCGACACCTATGTGGGTTACTTCCCCAACAGCAGCGGCAAGGCGTCGCTGCTGGTACTCAAGGGCGTCGAAGAGATTTCCGATATCGATGCCCAGTTGCTGGAAGTGTTCTGCTCGGGCGTGGCCATCGCCTTCGACAATATCCTGCTATCCCAGGAAATCACCGATACCCAGGCCGAACTGATTTTGCGCCTGGGCGACGTGGTCGAATCGCGCTCCAGCGAAGCGGGCAACCATGTGCGCCGCATGTCCCAGGTCTGCCATCTGCTCGCGCAAGTGTCCGGCCTGTCGGACGACGAAACGGCGGTGCTGATGCACGCCGCCCCCATGCACGATATCGGCAAGATCGCCACCCCGGACGCGGTACTGCTCAAACCGGGCAAGCTCGATGCGGCGGAATGGGAAGTGATGAAGCAGCACCCCTCGGTGGGCCTGGCCATCCTCGATGGTTCCTCGCGTCCGATTCTCAAGGCTGCCGCCGTCATCGCCCACCAGCACCACGAAAAATATGATGGCAGTGGTTACCCGCAGGGCCTCAAGGGTGAAGCCATTCATCGCTATGCGCGCATCGTCGCCGTGGCCGATGTCTTCGATGCGCTGAGCCACAAGCGCTGCTACAAGCATGCCTGGCCCATCGACGAAGTGGTCGAGCACATGCGCGCGGTGGCCGGCCAGCACCTGGACCCGACCTACGTGGAACTATTGATCACCCACATGGACGCCGCGCTGGCCATCAACGAGCGCTTTCCCGACTAGTTGGGCTTGGCCTTGCGGCTGCGCGGAAAGCGCAGCTGGTAGTGCAAGCCCTGCCCCGGCGCGCTGTCGACCTTGACGCTGCCGCCCAGCGGGCCTGTCACCAGGTTGTACAGGATGTGGGCCCCGAGCCCGCTACCACCCTGGCCGCGGCGCGTGGTAAAAAAGGGATCGAACAACTGCGCCAGCGTCGTCTGGTCCATGCCGGCGCCATCGTCGCGGTAGTCCAGGTGCACCTGCTCGCCGTCGAGCGTCACCACCATGCTGATGCTGCCGGCCTGGCCAGCTTCAAACCCGTGGACCAAGGAATTGATGACCAAGTTGGTGACAATCTGCGACAGGGCGCCGGGGAAGCTGTCGAGCTCCAGCGCTTCGGGACAATCGAGATCGACCGTCACCGGCCGCCCTTTCAGGCGTGGTTGCAGCGACAGCAGCACTTCCTGCAAATAGGCTTTCAGACGAAAGCTGCGCAAGCCGTCCGAGGACTGGTCAACGGCGACCTGCTTGAAGCTGCGTACCAGCGCTGCCGCGCGCTGGGTATTGGTGGTCATGATTTTCAGTGACTGGTCGACGATGCCAAAGAACTGCTCCAGGCTTTCTTCGGTCAGCTCGCCCGCTGCCATCTCTTCGCGCGTGAGCTTCAATTCCTGCACCAGGTGGCTGGTGGCGGTCACGCAGATGCCCAGCGGGGTATTGATTTCGTGAGCCACACCGGCAACCAGGCGGCCCAGGGACGCGAGCTTCTCCTGGCGCACCAGTTCCGACTGGGCTTCATGCAGGGCGGCGTTGCGCTGCTCAAGCATGAGCGTGCGTTCGCGCACTGCCCGTTCCAGCAGGGCCACACTCTGGATGCCTTGCAGGGCATACGACACATGGTTGGCAATGAGTGCGAACAGGGCCTGGTCCTCATCGCTGAAGGTGTGTTCCTTGTCGTAGCTCTGGATGACGATGGCGCCCAGCGCTTCATGCTGATGGTCTAGCAGCGGACAACCCATCCAGTGCTCGGCGTCGCTACCGGCACCCCAGCTGCGCGCCGGTGTGCCCGCGACCTGGGGCACCCGATTGCCCATCACCAGATTGCGGCGATTGAGAATCACCCAGGCGGTGGGCGACTGCTCGGGCGAGGCCATGGGATTGCGCTCCTCGGGATCGGGCGCGGCGTCGCATTCGTCGACAAAATAGACAAAGCGCAGCGTGCCATCTTCGCGGTCGCTCAAGGCCACGTAGAAATTGGCCGCATACATGATGCGGCCCAGCGCGCGATGGACAGCGCCGACGAATTCGCCGATATCACTGCAATTGTTAGAAATTTGCCCGATCCCGAGCAGCATCGCTTGCACGGCTTCGAGACGGTCCAAGCGGCTTTCCATTGCTTCCCCGGTTATATTTAATGCACCGGGGAAATACTAGCAGGTCAGGAAGGCTTGCGGAAGTCGTTTTCAGCCCAGGCAACAGCACTGGCCGGCGATAACTTGAAATTGGCGCTGGTGCGCACCTGGGCCACCCGTTCGCCAGCCTCGTCGGTGGCGCTCAGCAAGGCATATGGGTGCTCGTCGTCGGGCACGATGTCCAGGGTGATCTTCAGCTCGGCGCCCTCGATGGTAATGACCGTACTCTTATGCAACTGGGCATGCAATTGCTGTTCGTGGCGACGCAGCACCTCGGCGGCCGTCTTGACCAGGGTGTGGAAGGCAGCCGTATCGAGGGGCTTGGGGTTCTTCTTGTCGCGCCCCATGGTCCAGGGACCGACCAGGGCCGGCTCCGGTTCGCCATCCTTGATCATGGCCACGGCCCAGCCTTCATCATCCTCGTTCTTGATGACCTTGGCGGTCCAGCCATTGCCTTGCCACAGGCGTGGCTCCTGGACGAGGGCGTCGTCGTTTTCATCGTCAGCCGATTCGGGAGCGTGTTCGTTCATGGTGGAATGCCGGCTTGCGGTCTAGTCAACGGGGGCTAGATGATAGACCAAATTGGGCAAGATCGCTGGCCCATGCGCGCTGGCAAGGCGCAAGAAAAAGCCCGCACAAGGCGGGCTGGGGTTTTACTGCAGGGCGACCTCGGCTAGCCGCCAGTTCGGGCAGCGCGGCGGCTGCAAGGGTGGTCCGGCCGGTGGCACGCGCGGGTCAATGGCCGGGGCTGGTGTTTGGTAGCTGTACGGCGTAATGATGATCGGCGGAATGGCTGGTGGCGCCGACGGCGGGCCCTTGGGTCCGCCACCACCTAACAGCTTGCGCAACTGCCGCGCCAGGTTGCCAAACCCGGAAAAACCCAGGTGATCCGAAGGATAGTAGACAAATTGCATATGCTTCCCCATCGATAGAGCAGGCATTCAGTATAGGCAAGATATTTCACAATTCAAGGTGTGCTTTTTCCTCAACTTGCGCCCACAAACGACGTTTTTCCCACGGGGTAGCCCGGCACCCTGCCCAGGAAATGCAACACAGGGGATTGAAGCGATGCAATAGTGGTCTGGCCCCGCTGTGGTAAATGCTTGTGGGGCACTTCGTCGGCGCTTTGGGTGGGCCTGTCCCGTCAAAATTGCAGCCTGTCGCAATCGGCTCGCAGGTGCATACGGGCCACGCTACAGTGCAGTCATACCAACACCTAATTCCCTTCACCACCAAGAGGCCCTGCGATGAAAAAGACCGTCCCTTACCTGATTTTGTTTGTGCTTGCCCTGTTGATCTGCAATGCCTTGTTCAGCCACGGCGGCATCTCCTTCGATATTGGCGATGAAGACTTTGATGGCCCTGTCGGCGGCATCGCTGGCATGCTGTTTGCCGGCGGCGGCATCCTGATTGCCATCGTCGTGTGCGCAGTCGTGGCGGTGATCCTGGCCCTGGTGTTTGCCGGCGTCGGCATCCTGGTGGTCCTGGCCCTGGCACTGGCCGCCGTCGTCACTGCCCTGGCGGTCTCGCCCCTGCTGCTGCCACTGATGCTCCCGATTGGCATCATCTGGCTCCTCAGCCGCCGCAGCCGTCGCCGTCAGGAAGCGATGAAACCGCAAGCGGCCTAAGGTTCGCAGTCAGTAAAAAAATCGCGTACGGATTGCCAGGTTTTCGGTGGCACCGTGCACCCCCACCACCTCCACTGTCCTTGCGAAAGCGAGGACCCATACTGAGCCAGCAGATTATGGGTCCTCGCTTTCGCAAGGACAGTGTGTTTATAAGGCGATTGTAGTAGTAAAAAAGCCGCCCGGGATCTGCATCCCGGGCGGCTTTTTTTCATCCTGCGCTTTCCCTCAGATGCCTTCGATCAGGCGCATCGCAAACACGATTGGCAAGCCGGCTGCGATCACGCGCCGCGCTGCCGCGCCATGGTCATACGGGACGCGGAAAAAACTCAGTTCATTGGCCACATCATCGTAGATCGCATAGCAGGCCGCGCTGTTGCCATCACGCGGCTGACCCACCGAACCGGGGATGACCAGGTACTGGTGCTGCACATGCACCGGGATGCGCTTGGCAGGCGTTGGCGTGTGCGCGCCCATACGGCCATCGTCGGCGCGCCGGTACAGCGCAGGCGCATGCACATGGCCTGAAAACACCATGCGGCATTGTGTCGCCACCAGGCTGCGCTCAGCCTCTTCGATGCCGGTCACGTATTCCCACTTGCGCGGTTCATTGGCGCTGGCGTGCACAAACAGCAGCCCATCGCGCTCGCGCGTCAAAGGCAGCTCGGCCAGGAACTGCACGTGCTCGGACGTGAGCTGGCCGCGCGTCCATTCAATTACTTCACGCGCCTCGGAATGCATGCTGGGACGCGCTTCACGCGTGGCCGCGTAGTCGTGGTTACCCTGCACGACGATGGCGCCCTTCTCCACATGCCGCATCACCGTGTCCAGGACCCAGGCCGGATCAGCGCCGTAACCGACGAAGTCACCGGTGAAGGCGTATTGGTCAGCCTTTTGCTGGGCGGCGTGCGCCAGGCAGGCAGTGAAGGCTTCGCGGTTGGCGTGCAGGTCGGTCAGCAGCGCTAGGCGCATGGTGTCTCCCGCGCGGCGTACTGCAGATAGCCACGTGCGCGCAGCTCGCAGGCCGGGCAAGTGCCGCAGCCATAGCCCCAGGCATGCAGGGCGCCACGTTCACCCAGGTAGCAGGTGTGGGTCTCGGCGCGTATCAGGTCAACCAGGGCCGCACCGCCGGCGTCGTGCGCCAGCTGCCAGGTGGCTGCCTTGTCGATCCACATGAGCGGGGTTTCCAGCTTCATGCGCGTGGCCATGCCCAGGTTAAGCGCGACCTGCAGCGCCTTCATGGTGTCGTCGCGGCAGTCCGGGTAACCCGAAAAATCGGTCTCGCACATGCCGCCGACCAGCACATTGAGTCCGCGCCGGTAGGCCAGCGTGGCGGCCACGGTCATGAACAGCAGGTTGCGGCCAGGGACAAACGTATTGGGCAGACCGTTGTCCTGCATGGCAATGGCCACGTCGCTGGTGAGGGCCGTGTCCGAGATTTTGCCAATCACGGACAGGTCGACCATGTGGTCTTCCCCCAGGCGGCTATCCCATTCGGGTTTCAGGGCGCGCATGCGCGCCAGGACCGTGGGCCGCACAGTCAGTTCGACCGCATGGCGCTGGCCATAATCGAAGCCTATCGTTTCCACACGGGCGTAGCGCTGCAGCGCCCAGGCCAGGCAAGTGGTGGAATCCTGGCCGCCGCTAAACAGCACGAGGGCACTATCGGCTTGGAGCATGGTCATTCGTGTTCTTTAAATGTTAGACGTTCGCCATCATTGCGGGCATTCCGGTAAGATGAGCCGAGTATTTTCCCAATGGAGCACCATGTTTCTCGCAAGACCCGCTATCAGAATGTTGCAAGCCCCTCGGTGTCGACGAATTTTGGCACAAATTGCCGCTACCGTGTTCACCTTGCTGGCCGCCGACGCCGCAACGGCCCAGGGCATCGACTATCGGGTCGTGATTGATGCGCCAGGTCCGCTTGCGACACTGCTGGAAGACAACCTGGACCTGCTGCGCTGGCGCGGCAATCCGCGCGTGGACCAGGAACAATTGCAGCGCCTGGTCAAGGCCGCCCCCGAACAAGCCAAGGTGCTAATCGCCACCGAAGGTTATTACTCGCCCACCGTCAGCGCCGGCCTCGACACGAGCGGCTCCACGCCCGTGGTGCGGGTGCTGGTCGAGCCGGGCGAACCGGTGCTGGTGGGCGACGTGGACCTGGTGCTGCAAGGTTTCGCACCTGTGGGCGGCGCGCCGGCCTTCAACCCGGCCGACCTGCGCGCGCGCTGGGCCCTGGGCGTGGGCCAGCGTTTTCGCCAGGCCGACTGGGAAGGCGCCAAGCGCGGCCTGCTGCGCCAGGTGATGCAGGCGCGCTATCCGCGCGCCCAGTTGCTTGATTCGTCGGCCACGGTCGATCCGGAGCTGCACAAGGCGCTGCTCAAGGTCGTTATCGACAGCGGGCCGGAAGTGCATTTCGGTGCTCTGCGCATTGAAGGCCTCAAGCGCTATCCGGCCTCGGTCATTAACAACGTCAATACCGTCAAGGTCGACCAGGAG
>JBJMVX010000291.1:0-3759 GCA_045810445.1 Massilia sp. | reverse complement strand
GGGGTGGCTTGATGTCGCTGCCGGAAGTCGATGGCCACCAGGCACGTGGCAGCGTGGCGATGGCGCCGCTACAAGCTGCCGCTGGCGCCTTTGGCCAGGTCGCCGAAGTGCAGGCGCTGCTGCCGCTGGTGCATGTATTCACCCATTACAAGCTGCATATCCTGCCCTTCCAGGTGGCGCTCGAAAAGCGGGCCACGCTGGCGCCGGATTATCTGTGGTGGGATCTGGCCGACATTGCGCGCGCTCCCCTGCCCGCCCCCGTCAAGAAGCTGCTGCAGGATGTCGGCGCGCCTTCGCTGTTTGGCTAGGGCCTACAATTCCTCAAGCGAGAAAATGCGGCGGTGTTCGCGGATCGCGTAGCGGTCCGTCATGCCCGCGATGTAGTCGGCAATCTTGCGCGCCTGTCGGTGCGCATCGCCCGTGGCATCCTGATAATCGGGCGGCAGCAGCACCGGCTCGCTGACAAAAGCTTCGTACAGTTCACGAACGATGCGGCTCGCCTTCACGCGCATCCGGTTCACCTGATAATGGCGGTACAGATTCTGGCGCAGGAAGCGTTTGAGTTCCGTCGCATCGCGTCGCATCGGATCGGAAAAACGGATCAGGGGGCCGCTGGCACGCACGGCGTCCACGTCAGCCGGCGCCGCGTCCAGCAGCAGCGCGCTGGAGGTGGCGATCAGGTCGTCGGCCAGCACCGTGATCAGGCGGCGCAGCGTTTCGTAGATGGCGCGCCGGCCAGACAGGCCAGGATAGGCCGCTTGCACCTCATGCCAGCGACGTGCGAAGAAATCGACTTCTTCGAGCTGCGCGATGGTGATCAGGCCCGAACGCAGGCCATCGTCGATATCGTGACTGTTGTAAGCAATTTCGTCGGCCAGATTGGTCAGCTGGGCTTCCAGCGTGGGCTGGGTGCGGTCAATGAAGCGCTGGGCCACCGGCCCCAGTTCGCGCGCGTGGGCCAGCGAACAGTGCTTGAGGATGCCTTCGCGCGTGTCGAACATGAGGTTCAGGCCATCGAAAGCGCCGTAGTGCTGTTCGAGCGTGTCGACCACACGCAGGCTTTGCAGATTGTGTTCAAAGCCGCCGTGCTCAGCCATGCATTCATTGAGCACGTCCTGGCCCACATGGCCGAAGGGCGTGTGACCGAGGTCGTGGGCCAGCGCCAGCGCTTCGACCAGATCCTCGTTCAAGCGCAGATTGCGCGCCATTGAGCGGCCCACCTGCGCCACTTCCAGGCTGTGCGTCAGGCGCGTCCTGAACATGTCGCCCTCATGATTGAGGAACACCTGGGTCTTGTATTCGAGGCGGCGAAAGGCGGAACTGTGGATGATGCGGTCGCGGTCGCGCTGAAATTCACTGCGCGAGGCGTGGGAGGATTCCGGATGGTGCCGCCCGCGCGCGGTGGCCGACTTGGCAGCGTAAGGCGCCAGGTACTGCTCGGGATTCATTGCGCTCCTGTGCAGGCGGCCAGTGTCGCATCGAGCAATTCGGGCGCCACAGACTGGATGCTGGGCGCGCCCAGGGGTTTGAGCAGGATGAACTTGATGGCCCCGCCCTCGTTCTTTTTATCGACTTCCATCAGTTCCAGCCAGCGTGCGCGGCCCAGGTCAGGCGCCACCGTCGGCAGACCGGCGGCGGCAACGAGGGCGCGCACGCGCGCCACGGTAGCCGCGTCAACCAGGCCGGCGCGCAGCGACAGATCGGCTGCCATGACCATGCCGCAGCCAACCGCTTCGCCGTGCAGCCATTGGCCATAGCCCAAACCGGCTTCGATGGCATGGCCGAAGGTGTGGCCGAAATTGAGGATGGCGCGCAAGCCACCTTCGCGTTCATCCTGGCGCACGACATCGGCCTTGATTTCGCAGGAGCGCGCAATGGCGTAAGCGAGGGCTTGCTGGTCGCGCGCCATCAGCTTGCCGATATTGTTCTCAATCCAGTCGAAAAAGACCGCATCAATGATGGCGCCGTGCTTGATCACTTCGGCCAGGCCAGCCGACAATTCGCGCTGGGGCAGCGTGGCCAGGGTGGCGGTATCGGCCAGCACGGCGCGCGGCTGGTAGAAGGCGCCTATCATGTTCTTGCCCAGTGGGTGGTTCAGGCCCGTCTTGCCGCCCACCGAGGAGTCGACCTGCGCGAGCAGGGTGGTGGGGATTTGGACAAAAGGCACGCCGCGCATATAGCTGGCAGCGGCGAAGCCCGTCAGGTCGCCAATCACGCCGCCGCCCAAGGCCACCAGGGTGGTCTTGCGGTCGCATTTATTGGCCAGCAGGGCGTCAAACACCTGCATCAGGCTGGCCCAGTGTTTGTACTCCTCGCCATCGGGCAGGATGACGGTGACCACTTCGCGGCCGGCCGCGCGCAGGGGCGCAGCCACGCGCTCGAGGTAGAGCGGCGCGACGGTGGTATTGGTGACAATGGCGACCTGGCGTCCGGCGATGTGCTGGGCCAGCAGGGACGGATCGGACAGCAGCTCGGCGCCGATGGTGATCGGGTAGCTGCGCTCGCCCAGGTCGACATTCAAAAGTGTACGGGATTGCTCGGTCATCGATGCGGTAGGTTCAAGGTGGCGCGCGGGCGCGGCACCGGGTTGGTCCAGCGCGGCCAATTGGGCCAGGATGGTTTGAACCATCGATTGTACGTTAGGCCGGCCGGTGTCGATCACCAGGTCGGCAATTTCACGGTACAGCGGTTCACGCTGGGCGGTCAGCTCTTCAAGCTTGCGGCGCGGATCGGCCGTTTGCAGCAGGGGACGGTTTTTATCGTGGGAGGTGCGCAGCATGATGCTGCTGACGTTGGCGCGCAGGTAAATCACGCGCCCCCGTTGCTGGAGATAGGCGCGGTTCTCGGGGTTGAGGACCGCACCACCACCGGTGGCAAGGACAATGCCAGTTTGTGCCGTCAGGTCGCGGATGACTTCCGCTTCACGTCGACGAAAGCTGGCCTCGCCCTCGATTTCGAAGATCCAGGGAATCGAGGCGCCGGTGCGGGCCTCGATTTCATGGTCGGAATCGATGAAGCGTTTTCCTAATTTCCTGGCGAGGATGCGGCCAATTGTTGTCTTGCCCGCCCCCATCAGTCCTACTAAAAAAACGTTCTCCATCGGCACCTGTTGACTTAATTTGTGTTGTTGCAGCCTGCCGCTTGACCGTAAGGGCTGACCACACCAGGTGGCGTTGTCGACGCATTGGCGTAGTCCGTCGACAAGCCTGGCAACATAGTATAGCCGACATAACGACCCTCGGAGCCTGCCACCGTGGCGCTGATGGTGAAGTCGACGTCAATCCAGCGCGCGCGGTCACGTGGATACAGGATCTGCACAATGGCAGTGCCGGTTGCATCGGTTTTGCCCTTGGCGGTGATGGTGACAGGAATGCCTGGATCGAGGAAGCCATTGTGGTTGGTGTCTTCGGTGGTGCCGAGCACGCCGTCACTGTCGACATCCTCATTGAGGCAGGTGGCATTGACGACCTGTTGCCATGCCGGAACGGTCGAAGTCAAAGCAAAAAAGCCTTTGAGGAAATGACGCGGGCGAATTGCCGCAGTCAGGGACACGTCGCTGACGGGATTGCCCGCCGCATCGGCTACCACGACCACATAATCGACCGTGAATACAGCCGAGTTAGGCGTGCCGACGGTGTTGCCGGTACCAGCGGAAATGGTCAATGCCTGCTGAGCGACCGTTATTTTGGTCGTTGCGACGTTGGCGTTAACACCGCTGACAATGGCAGCCTGAACGGTCACGCCATTGACGGCAGTGGC
>JBJMVX010000290.1:0-4078 GCA_045810445.1 Massilia sp. | reverse complement strand
GCCGTAAATGACCTGATACCCCTGCGCCTCGATCAGGCGGCGCGTCTGGTGCATGATCTCGTGCCCGCGCAGGGTGATCGATGAAGCCAGGCGCGGATCGAAGAAGCGGCAACCGCTGGAACCGAGCACGCCATAGAAGGCATTCATAATGATCTTGAGCGCCTGGGACAAGGGCTTGTTGTGCTCGCGCTTGGCCGCGTCGCGCCCCTCCCAGATCTGCCTGACGATGGCCGGCAGGCAGTGCTTCTCGCGCGAGAAGCGCGCACCGCGAAAACCCTGGACCGTGTTGGCCGGATCCTCCGCGCTGGTGCCGACCACGAGCCCGACCGGATCAATCAGGAAGGTGCGGATAATCGAGGGGTACAGGCTTTTGTAGTCCAGCACCAGCACCGAATCGTACAGGCCCGATTGGGAATCCATCACGAAGCCACCAGGGCTATCCTCATTTGGCACGTCGCCGAGGTTGGGCGCCACATAGCCCTGGCGGTGCATCATCGGCATGTACAGATGCTCGAACGCGGCCACCGACCCACCACTGCGGTCAACGGCAAGGCCCGTGACGCTGGAGCGTTCCAGCAAAAATGTCAGCAGTTCGGTCTTGGCAAAAATGCGCGTGACCAGTTCGCAGTCTTTCAGGTTGTAGCGTGCCAGCGCCGGCTTGTCTTCGGCGAAGCGGCGATCGATTTCTGCCATGCGCTGATAGGGATTGTCGATCGACTTGCCTTCACCAAGCAGGGTTTGCGACACGTGTTCAAGGCTAAAGGAGGTAAAGCTCCAGGTGGCCGATTTGAGCGCCTCGATGCCATCGATGATCAAGCGCCCCGCCGCAGCGGCGAAAAAATGCTGCTGCTTGCCGCCATGCTCGCGCCACTCCATCTCGCTGCCATCGCGCCCGAAGCGCAAGGCCATGTGATGGCGTTCGGCGTGCTTGCGCAGCACCCGCAAGTCGAACTGCACCAGGTTCCAGCCAATGATGGCGTCCGGGTCGTGCTGCGCCATCCATTGATTGAGGCGCTCGAGCATCTCGCGATGGCTGTCGCAGTAGTCAAGGTCAAAGTCGCGCGCCTCGTCCACGCCGTTCGGTGGGCCAAGCATGTAGACCTGGCGCTGACCGCAGCCTTCCAGCGCGATCGAATACAGTTCGCCATGCGCCGTGGTCTCGATATCGAGCGAGGCCAGTTTGAGCTGCGGTCGATAGCCGGTTGCGGGCTTGAGGTGGGCCTCGACCAACGCGGCGCTGCCGTCCGCGTCTGGCGTACCGGAAAACAGAACGGGCGCAGTGATAAAGCGCTCCATCAGGTAGCGCTCAGGCGGGCGTATGTCGGACTCGTAGACACCCACCCCATGTTCACGCAAGCGCTTGGCCAGTTTCTGCAGTTGTCGGTACTGGGTGCAGTACAGGCCCAGCACGGGGCGATGATGAAAGTCGCACAGCGCCAGCGGTCGCAACTCCCAAGCACGTTCACCGCGCATGACCGCTTCTGCCTGTTCGCGCTGCTCGGCCGGCACAAAGGCGACCGAAGGCTGTGGCGCAAGGCGAATCTGGCGCGGGCCCTCATCGGTAGCGATCCAGAAATCGACCTCGGTGCCAGCTGCGGTATCGCGCCAGTGGCGGGTCAAAAGAAAGCCTTGCTGCAGTTGGTCCACTGGTATGCCCGATAACTCAAAAAAAAGGGCGGGCACCTGGCCCGCCCTGCGCTCAGACTACGACAGCACTTACTTGCTGTGTGCCGGTACAAATTCCTGCATCACAGCCTTGCGCAGCAGCGGTGGCGGTACCATGCCCTGTGCCAGCACGAAGTCGTTGAAGGCCTGGCGGTCGAATTTCTTGCGCAGAGCCACTTCGGCTGCCTGACGCGTTTCCATCAGACGCTGATAACCATAGAAATACGAGGTCGCCTGGCCCGGCGCACGGAAAGTATAACGCTGCATCTCCTGCGTGGCCATGCCTTCCGAAAGACCGACTTCGTCCATCAGGAAAGACTTTACGCCTTCCGGCGAAATTTCGCCAAGGTTGACCATCGGATCGAGGAAGGCGCGCGCAGCACGCTGCATGCGCGCCTGCAGGGCAAACAACTGGCCATCGAGCGGCTCGTAGGGTTGCATTTCCGCTTCCGCATACAGGGCCCAGCCTTCCACGTTGACGCTGTTAAAGGCAAACACGGCGCGTGCAGTCGACACGCCCGTCTCGATCATCTTGGCGAACTGCAGCTCGTGGCCAGGACGCGCTTCGTGGGCGGTCAGCGTCCAGGTGCCCGCCTGGTGCGAGAAGTCATCGAAGGCGAGGGTCTTGCCGTTGGCATCAGGCGGCATGCCGGTGGTCAGCACGAATTCGCCGTATTCGCCGGTGTTGCCAATCAGGCGAGGCGGGTTCATGTGCGGCGCTGGCTGCTGCGCGTTCTCGGCCACGCTGGCCATGCGGATCACGGCTTTGCGCGTTGGCAGGGTGACGATTTTCTGCTCACGCACGGCCGCCTCGATCTGTGCCAGGCGCTGGTCGTACAAAGGCATGACCTTGTCGGCCGGGATTTGCTGCTTCTTCAATTCCGCCAGCACGGCGCGGTAGTCGGCGTTCGGCAGGCTGCGTTCCTTGGCAATCAGGCCGGCCGTAATGTTCATCTGGTTGCGAATTTCCGAGAACGAAGTCAGGGCTTTGGCAATCAATTCCTGCGGGCTGATATCGACGCCAAACTGGTGCAGGTTATTCGCATACACTTCAGGCGGCAGGCGGTGGTCGGTGCGCGCGCGCGGCAGGATCTGCGACTTGATTTGCGCGTTGTAGGCAGTGAGCTGGGTTTCCAGCGCGGCAAAGGCAGGCTCCCAGCCTTTCAGGTCGCTCTTGCTCAGCAGGTCTTTCATGCCCTTGATCAGGGTAGGACCATCATTGATGGCTTGCTCAACTTCCGCCTTGTAAGGTCCCAGCAGATTCTTGTTGGCCTTCAGGCGTTCCTGCAGACGCTCGTTGGCCAGCTCCGTGACCGGACGGTAGCCCTTGGTCAAGCCCGCGTATTTTTGCAGGCGCACCAGCAGCATCTTCTGGCGCTCTTTTGGAATGCGCGGATCCAGCGCTTCACGCACCACGCCAAACAGCATCTGGCTCAGGTCATTGAACGGCAGGAAGTACTTGCGGTTCAGGGTGGTCGATTCGATGTTGTCCTTGGCCGCGCCAATCAAAATTTCCAGATCCTGCTTGATCTTCGGATCGGTCTCCACCTTCAGGCGTTTTTCAAATTCCGCGATGGCGGCGCGCAGGTCCTTCACGCTCGGTTCGAACTGGTCACGCGAGAAATCGGTGATCTGTTCATCGAGGCCGTCGACACCAAGCGAGCCTGCGCTTTCGGGCGCGTACTTGGCAACGACGTTGAGCAGCAATTTCGAGTTCGCATTGCTCTTGGCAACCCAGGCCGGTTCAGCAGCAGCGACGGGGAAAGCCAGTGCTGCCAGGGTCAAACCACCGAGCAATGTGCGCAGTTTTTTTGGAGTTTTCAACATGCCATTCCTTTTTCTTGTCTGTCTCGTTTCGACCGGGGCCACGCACCGGCGTGCCGCAAAGTATAGGAGCATCGTTGCCCAGTTCGCAAGCAACTTGTGGCGCTGATTGATGCATATGCGCGGCCGGCAAGAGGCGCACTTGCAGGCTGTATGCACAGCGGCGACACAAAAAAAAAGCCCGCATTCCCGACCGCGGGAATGCGGGCTGCGATGTCAGTGACTATGAGCGTGGCATCTTGCGGCGACGCGCCAGCGCCAAGCCGGCAACGCCCAGGCCAAACAAGGCGATGCTGCCAGGTTCAGGCACGGTGCCAGGCGCGAAGGTCTCGAACAAGGTCGAAATCTGGCTCTGCCCCATATTGGTCAGGTCGTACATCGCGCTGCGGCTGTAGGTGGTGGCATCGGTATCGAGGAACATGAAATAGCTGTCGCTGCCAACTGCCAGCCCCTCGCCGCGTTGAAAGCCGAAGTCGAAATTGACGTTACCACCGGAACCGGCGAACAGCAGGCCAGTCAATGGCGCCATGCTGCCCGAGCCGTCGCTGCGCCAGTTGGCGTTGTAGGCAGTCGTGTAGAAATTACCGAG
>JBJMVX010000289.1:0-8924 GCA_045810445.1 Massilia sp. | reverse complement strand
TCACGAAATTATCGCCACCATGATGAACCGCATCCGCGCGGCCAATCACAGCATCACGATGAATGTGGCCGACACCATCGGCATGGACAGCTATCCCGGTCCCTTCGGTCAGGTCATCACCAATTTCATCAACAACGCCCTGCTGCACGCTTTCGCGCCCGGCACCACGGGCAGCATGTGCCTGTCCGCTTCGCTGCACGGCGACGGACGAGTGATGATTGAATTTTCCGACGATGGCGGCGGCATCCCGGCCGAACACCTGGGCCGCATCTTCGACCCCTTCTTCACGACCAAGCTGGGCCAGGGAGGCAGCGGCCTGGGTCTGTCGATCAGCTACAACATCGTCACCTCGCTTTTGGGTGGTCATATCACGGTCGACAGCACAGCCAAAAATGGCACCTGTTTCACCCTTGACTTGCCGCTCACGGCGCCCCAGCAGGATGGCGCCGCACCCCGTATTTACTGAACGCCTTCAGGGAATTTGTCTATACATCCAGCCGCGCACCCCGATCAGGATTACCCCTTATAATTGCCTGATAACATAAGTAAGCGGCCGTCCCATGTCCCCCACCACACCGATCAAGCACTTCCTGCAGTTTTCCGACTTCAGCCTCGACGAATTCAATTACGTCATCGAACGGGCGGCTGTCATCAAGCGCAAGTTCAAGAACTACGAGGTCTACCATCCGCTGATCGACCGCACCCTGGTGATGGTCTTTGAAAAAAACTCCACCCGCACCCGCCTCTCATTCGAAGCCGGCATGCACCAGTTGGGCGGCGCCGCCATTTACCTGAACACGCGCGACAGCCAGCTCGGTCGCGGCGAGCCGGTGGAAGACGCGGGCCAGGTCATGAGCCGCATGTGCGACATCATCATGGTGCGCACCTTCGGCCAGGACATCATCGAGCGTTTCGCGGCGTACTCGCGCGTCCCCGTGATCAATGGCCTGACCAATGAACACCACCCCTGCCAGGTACTGGCCGATATCTTTACCTATGTCGAACATCGCGGCTCCATCAGCGGCAAGATCGTCGCCTGGGTGGGCGACGCGAACAATATGCTCTACTCCTGGCTGCAGGCGGCCGAAGTATTTGGCTTTCACCTGAACGTGTCTACGCCCAAGGGCTACGACATCGACGAAGCCCTGGTCAGCACCAAGCGCTTCACCTTCTTCGACAATCCGTCCGACGCCTGCGCTGGCGCTCACCTGGTCAACACCGATGTATGGACCAGCATGGGCTATGAAAAGGAAAATGCGGCCCGCCTGAAGGCCTTCGACGGCTTCATCGTGGATGCGGCCAAGATGGCGCGCGCCGCGCCCGACGCCCTCTTCATGCACTGCCTGCCGGCGCACCGCGGCGAGGAAGTCTCCGCTGCCGTCATCGACGGTCCGCAGTCCGTGGTCTGGGACGAAGCGGAGAACCGCCTGCACGTGCAAAAAGCGCTGATCGAATACCTGCTGCTTGGCCGCATCGACACCACCCAATAACCACCACCCCATCTGGAAATACCATGAGCGACATTAAAAAAGTAGTCCTCGCCTATTCGGGCGGCCTTGATACCTCGGTCATTCTGAAATGGCTGCAGGATAACTACCAGTGCGAGATCGTCACCTTCACCGCCGACCTGGGCCAGGGCGAAGAACTGGAGCCGGCGCGTGCCAAGGCGATCAAGTTCGGCATCAAGCCGGAGAACATCTACATCGATGACGTGCGCGAAGAATTCACGCGCGACTTCGTCTTCCCCATGTTCCGCGCCAATACCGTGTACGAAGGCGAATACCTGCTGGGCACCTCGATTGCCCGTCCCCTGATCGCCAAGCGCCTGATCGAGATCACGCGCGAGACGGGCGCGGACGCCATCTCGCACGGTGCGACCGGCAAGGGCAATGACCAGGTGCGTTTCGAACTCGGTGCGTATGCGCTCAAACCGGATGTGAAAATCATCGCGCCATGGCGTGAATGGGATCTGCTCTCGCGCGAAAAACTGCTGAAATACGCAGAAGACGCGGGTATCGACATCGACATGAAGCACAAGAACGGCGGCGCGCCCTATTCCATGGATGCGAACCTGCTGCACATCTCGTTTGAAGGCAGGCACCTGGAAAACCCGAGCGCCGAAGCCGAGGAAAGCATGTGGCGCTGGACCGTCAGCCCGGAAGCGGCCCCGGACCAGGCCGAGTATCTGGATCTGGAATACGAAAAAGGCGACATCGTGGCCATCAACGGCGTGCGCATGACGCCAGCGACCGTGCTGACCGAATTGAACCGCTTGGGCGGCAAACATGGCATTGGCCGCCTGGATCTGGTGGAAAACCGCTACGTTGGCATGAAGTCGCGCGGCTGCTATGAAACCCCGGGCGGTACCATCATGCTCAAGGGTCACCGCGCGATCGAATCGATCACGCTGGACCGTGAAGTGGCGCACTTGAAGGATGATCTGATGCCGCGTTACGCATCGATGATCTACAACGGCTACTGGTGGGCGCCGGAGCGCGTGGCGCTGCAAACGCTGATCGACCATACGCAGTTGACGGTCAATGGCTGGGTACGCTTGAAACTGTACAAGGGTAATGTCATTGTGGTGGCACGCGATTCGAAGACCGATTCGCTGTTCGACATGAACATCGCGACCTTCGATGAAGATGGCGGCGCGTACAACCAGGCCGACGCTGGCGGCTTCATCAAGTTGAACGCCCTGCGCATGCGCATTGCGGCAGTGGCGCGTGAAAAGCGCCGCAGCTAAGCTCTGCGCTCCATGCAAGCCGCCTTCGGGCGGCTTTTTTGTCGCCCACGCCCGCGCACGCCAGCAAATCCTCCCGCCGCTGACGCCAAAATGTTACATTTACATCGGTCAACACGCTCCGGAGTCCTCATGTTCAGCAACTTCAGCATCAAGCACAAACTATTCGCCGGCTTTGGCGCCATCCTGGCGATCATCCTGGTGTTGTTGGCGCTGGCCTACAATAACTTCAACCGCCTGGCCGAGGCGAGCGGCTGGGATCGCCACACGCTGATCGTGCTGAACGAAGCCAATGAGATCGAGATTTCGCTGCTGCAGATCCAGAGCTCGACGAGGGGCTTTCTATTGACTGGTAACGAGACCATGGTCGCGCCCATCGACAAGGAAGAAGCGACCGCGCGCGAACATGTGCAGAAAATTGTCGAACTCACCAGCGACAACCCGACCCAGAATGCGCGCCTGCGCCGCATCGATCCCCTGATCGCGGACTGGACAGGCAAGGTGACACATCCGCTGATCGCCCAGCGCCGTGCAATGAGCAAGAGTGCTGGCGGCGCCACGACATTTAGCGCTGCCGACGTCCAGAACGGGACCGACACCATGGCGGCCATTCGCGCCATCCTCACCGAAGCCTCGGCCGAAGAAAATCGCCTGCTATCGCTGCGCAATGCTCAGTCGCGCGAGCTCGAAAGGTCCATGAACATGGTGCTCAGCTTCGGTGGCCTGATCTGCGTCGTGCTCGCCAGCGCGATCGCCCTGATGTTGGCGCGTACCTTGCTCGGCCCCCTGAACAATCTGACCGAAGTGGTCGGCCAGATCGCCGCCGGCAAACAGGGCGCCCGCGCCACAGTCGTGTCGAACGATGAACTGGGCCAGGTCACCCGTGAGTTCAATCGCATGGCCCAGGCCATCGAAGACAGCCAGGCCAACGAACAGGAAGCGAACAATCTGCTGCGCTCCAAAGTCGACGCCCTGCTCGACGTGGTGTCAAAGGCCGCCATTGGCGACCTTACCGGCAGCGTGACGGTCAAGGGCAGCGATGCGATCGGCCGCATGGGCGACGGCTTGCAGACCATGGTCGACAACCTGCGCCGCCTGATCAACAACGTGCAGAAGGCCGGCATCCAGGTCACCACCTCGGCCACCGAAATCGCCGCCTCGGCCAAGCAGCAGGAAGCAACCGGCATCGAGCAGGCCCAGACCAGCGTGGAAATCCTCTCGACCACGAAGGAAATTTCGGCCAATACGGCGCAGCTGCTCAAGACCATGGAAGGCGCGACCGCGGTGGCCGACTACACCACCAGCGCCACTGCCGAAGCCCAAACCAACTTGAAACGCATGGACCAGACCATGCAGCACATGGTCTCGGCCACTGACTCCATCAACGCCAAACTGGCGGCCCTGTCTGAAAAGGCCAGCAATATCAACGGCGTGTTGATCACCATTACCAAGGTGGCGGACCAGACCAACATCTTGTCGCTCAACGCCGCCATCGAAGCGGAGAAAGCAGGCGACGCGGGACGTGGCTTCTCGGTCGTGGCCACTGAAATTCGGCGTCTGGCCGACCAGACCTCGGTGTCGACCTGGGACATCGAGCAAATGCTCAAGGAGATGCAGTCCGCAGTGTCGGCCAGCGTCATGGGCATGGACAAATTTTCAGAAGAGATTCGGCGCAGCGTCGGCGAAGTGCGCCAGGTCGGTGAACAGCTCTCCGGCGTGATGGACCAGGTGCAGAAGCTGGCGCCCCAGTTTGACCTGGTCCTGCAGGGCATGCAGTCGCAAGCCATCGGCGCCTCGCAAATTTCGGACACCATGATGCAGCTGAACGACGCCACCCAGCAAACGGTGGAGTCGCTCAAGGCCACCAGCGAAGCGGTGCACCAGCTGCAGTACGCGGCCAGCGATTTGCAAACATCGGTTGCCACCTTCTCGGTGACCGGCTGAACGGCATGAAGGTGCTGGTCTTTTCCATTGGAGCTGACCGCTATGGTCTGGCGCTGACGGACATCGCCCGCGTGCTGCCGGTCGCGACTCTCAAGCAGGTGCCGCTGGCGCCTTCCTATGTGGCCGGGATCATGGATTTGCATGGGCAGCCAGTGCCGGTGATCGATCTGTCGCATCTGGCCGGCGTGCCGCCCGAGCAAATCTGGTTCGACACCCGCATCATCCTGGTGGACTACCCGCTGACCAATGGCATCACCGCACATCTAGGCCTGCTGGCAGAACACGTGACCGGCATCGCGACCCTGGACGCGGCCAGCCTGCACGATGCCGGCGTGACCAGCGCCGCCTTCCTGGGCCAGGTGGCAAGCACCGACGGAGGCATGCTGCAGCTGGTGCAGATCGAGCACCTGCTCACACCGGACGTGCGCTCCTTGCTGTTTCAGTCGCAGGCGGTCGCATGACAGCGCGTGAACTGATCCAGCGCGAAACGGGCCTGGACCTGGTCGATACGGTGGCTGAGCGCGCTGTGGCCGAACGCATGGCCAAGACCGGCCAGCAAAACATCGACGACTATCTGGGCGCCATTGGCGCCGACGAACTGAAGGCCCTGATCGAATTGGTAGTGGTGCCCGAATCATGGATGTTTCGCGATGCCCTCGCATTTTCTGCCCTGACCCGCTTTGTGCTCCAGCGCCTGGCCCGCCATGCTGGCCGCCTGGTGCGCATCCTGTCGGTGCCCTGCGCTGGCGGCGAAGAACCCTACTCCATCGCCATGGCGCTGCAGGACGCCGGCGCCAAACGCAGCTCCACGCTGATCGAGGCGATCGACCTGTCCGAAGTGGCCCTGGCGCGCGCTCGCCTGGGCCGCTATACGCGCAATGCCTTCCGCGGCGGCGACCTGACATTTCGCGACCGTCACTTCACACCTGTCGGCAGCGACTATCAAATCAAACCTGAATTGCGCGAGCAAGTGAACTTCAGTCGCGGCAATCTGCTGACTTTGGACGCGAACAGCAACGCCGGCCGCTACGACGTCATCTTTTGCCGCAATCTGCTGATCTACTTTGATGAAGCGACAACGGCGCAGGCCATCGCCAAGCTGCGCACGCTGCTCGCTGATGACGGCATCCTGTTTGCGGGCTACGCGGAAGTACCCTCCTTTTGCAACAATGGCTTTACACCGCTGCGCGAACCAGGCTCGTTCGCCCTGCAGAAGCAGGATCAGGCCAGTGTCGAAACGCCGTCCCGCGCAACGCCCAAGGCAGCGCGACCTGTTGCCCGGCGCGTCGTGGCCACGGCGCCAGCACCAGCGCCAACACGGCCCGCGCACGCAACCATCCCCCTGTCCGCCAAGCCAGCGGCGCCGCAGGACAAGGCGGCCCAGTTGGAACAGGCATCACTGCTGGCCGGCCAAGGCGACCTTGCCGGTGCAGCGCGCCTGTGCCATGCCGTGCTGGCGGTCGATGCCGCTGCGGCGGAAGCCTATTTCATCCTGGGCCTGGTGAGCGAATGCGAGAACAAGAGCGCGATGGCCGACAGCCATTGGCGCCGCTGCGTCTACCTGCAACCGGACCACTATGAAGCGCTGTGCCACCTGGCGCTGCTGGCTGAGCAAAACGGCGACGCGCCGCAGGCAGCGGCATTCAAACAACGCGCAGCCCGTGTCTATCAGCGGCGCGCCGAACCGACCACCAGGAAGCAGACGCGATGACAGGCACGCCCGAACAGCCGCAGGACGCGATCGCGCTAGCCGACTGCTGGAATCGCATCGGTGTGGCCGGCGACCAGAGTTGCGAAAAACTGGTCGAACATGTCCATTGCCGCAATTGCGAAGTCTATGCCGACGCGGCCCAGCGCAACCTGCAGCGTCCCGTCACCGAGGGCTACCGCGAACAATGGGCCGCCCTGCTGCGCCAGCCGCAGCAGGACCGTGCACGCAACGACAGCGCGGCCCTGGTGTTTCGGGTTGGCCGTGAATGGCTGGCGTTGCCAGCAGCGGCCATCGACTCGGTCGCGCCGCAAGCAGCCAGCCACCGCCTGCCGCACCGCACCGGCGCCGGCTTGCTGGGCGTGGTCAACGTCGGTGGCAAGCTGCTGCCCGCTATTTCGCTCGCCACCTTGTTGGGAATTGATGACAGTGAGGCGCCGCGTGCCCTGGGTCGGCACACCTTCCCGCGCCTGGTGATACTGCAATGGGAAGACCAGTCCTACGCGCTGCCTGTCGGCGAGCTGCATGGGATCGTGCGCTACGTGACGGGCGCCTTGACAGCGCCAGCGGCCACCATCAACAAGGGCTTGCTGCGCTACCTGACCGGTGTGATAGGCGTGAACGACATGCAGGTCGGCGTATTGGACGCGCCGCTTGTGGGCCACCAGATGGCGAGGTTGCTGCGATGAGCCACGATCAGAACGACCTGAGCCAATTCTCCATGATGGACCTGTTCCGCATGGAGGCGGACGGCCAGACCCAGGCCATGACCGACGGCCTGCTGGCCTTGGAGCGCGGTGGCGGCAACGCCAGCACGGTGGACGCCATGATGCGTTCGGCCCATTCGATCAAGGGTGCTGCCGCAATTGTGGGCCTGGACGTCATCGTCCAGTTGGCCCACGCGATGGAAGACGCCTTCATCGCAGCCCAGAACGGCAAGCTGGAATTAACGCCAGCCCGCATCGACGTCCTGTTGGCCGGGGTAGACCTGATCGTGCATGTGGCACGTCAGGCCGAGGGCGAAGTCGCTGCCTGGCTGGACCAGCAGGGACAGCACATCAATACAGTGCTCGGCTCCATTGCGGGCATTGCCAGCATCGTGACACTGGCGCCGCCACCAATGCGCCCACCGGTGGTGCGCGAGAGTGCGCCGACCGAAGCAGAAGCGCCGGCAGCCTTGGAGGAAGTCCCCCAGCAGCGCGCCGCCGCACCGCGCGCGACCCACAATTTTGACAAGCTGCTGGCACTGGCCAGCGAATCGCGCATCAACGCCCATCAGATCCATCCTTTCATCGCCTCGCTGCAGCGTTTCAAGCGCAACCAGGGCGTCCTGTTCCAGGCGCTGGAGCAGCTGCATGAAGCGGTGCTGCGTAGCGGCGACGCCGCCCTGGCCGAACGCTCGCAATTGGCCGTCCAAAAGGCTCACCCGCTCAAGCAATTCATTTACGAGCATTTGGCCGAGATCGAGAGCTACGAACGGCGTTTGCTGACCGTGTCGAAGAATATGGTCGACGAAGTGCTGGCGCTGCGAATGCGGCCTTTCCGCGATGGCGTGCAAGCCTTCCCGCGCATGGTGCGCGACCTGGCGCGCAGCCTGGGCAAGGAGGCGCAATTGACCATCGAAGGCGAGGAGACCCTGGTTGACCGCGACATCCTGGCCAAGATTGAGAGCCCGCTCAATCACATGCTGCGCAATGCCGTCGACCATGGCCTGGAAACGCCAGAGCAACGCGCGGTAGCCGGCAAACCAGCGCTAGGTTCCATCACCATGACTGCCCGTCATCGTGCCGGTATGCTCAGCATCGAGATTCGTGACGATGGTCGCGGCGTCGACCTTGAACACATCCGCCGCAGTGTGGTTGCGCGCAAGATGGCAAGCAGCACCATGGCTGCCGCCATGTCGGCGCCAGAATTGATGGAATTTCTGTTCCTGCCGGCGTTTAGCCTCAAGGAAGGCACCAGCGAAATCTCCGGACGTGGCGTGGGCCTGGACATCGTGCTGCAAACCATCCGCGAACAGAATGGCACGGTACGCATGGAGTCCGATGCCGGCCACGGCATGCGCACCTCGATCACCCTGCCGCTCACGCAATCGGTGGTGCGGGCACTGGTGATCGACATCCAGGGCGAAGCCTATGCCATCCCCATCGTCAAGGTCGAGAAGGTGCTGATGCTGGCCCAAAGCGCTATTCACACACTCGAAAGCAAACAGTTTTTCGATCATGGCGGAGAGCACCTGGGATTGGTGTCGGCGGCGCAGGTGCTGGAGTTGGGGCAGTTGCAGGCGGGCGCCGACGAGCTGGCCGTGGTCGTCATTGGCAGCGGCCAGCGGCGCTATGCGCTGGTGGTCGATGCCGTGCGCGGCGAACAAAGCCTGGCAGTCCAGGCGCTCGATAATGTGTTTGGCAAGATGCGCGACATCAGCGCTGCCGCCCTGCTTGACGATGGCGCCCCGGTCCTGATTCTCGACGTGCCCGACCTGCTGCTGTCGATTGACAAATTGCTGGGCGAAGGCGGCCTGCACCAACT
>JBJMVX010000288.1:0-3722 GCA_045810445.1 Massilia sp. | reverse complement strand
ATCGATTCGCGCAGGGTCTGGAAAAACAGGGTGCGGTTGGGCAGGCCGGTCAGGCGGTCATAGCTGGCCATGTGGCGCAGGCGCTGCTGCGCTAGCAGGCGCTCGCTGATGTCGCGCGCCACCGCGATCAGGACCCGCGTCTCGCCCAGGGTCTGCAACTGCCAATAGGTCTCTACGGGCACGGACACCGCGTCGGCGCGCAGCAGCGAGCCCTCGATCAATTCGCTGCTGCCAGGTTGCTCGCTGTCGGTCAATCCCAGTTGTAGCGGCGCCATGGTCAGCAACTCTGCGCGCGTGTAGCCCAGCATGCGGCAGGCCCCATCGTTGACGTCGACCAGGTTCTGGCCATCGGCATCGATCAGGAAGATGGCGTCGGCGGTGGCATCCATGGCGCTGCGAAAGCGCTGCAGTTCGGCCGTGCGTTCGCGCACCGTCTGCTCCAGGCGCGTGCCGTAGTGGCGCGATTCACGGTGCAGCAGGCGCACTTCGAGCATATTGCGTATGCGTGTGAGCACTTCCACCGGGTCGAAGGGTTTACTTACGAAGTCACGCGCGCCGGACTCCAGCGCCTGCACCTTTTTCTCCGGTTCGGCCGTCACCACCAGCACCGGCAACCAGGCGTCCGTTTCCATTGGCCTGAGCGCTTCCATGACGTCAAAGCCGTTCATGTGCGGCATGTGCAGGTCAAGAATGATCAGGTCATAGTGATGTTCGGCGTGCAGCGCGGCCACCGTGCGCGAATCGGTGGTGCTACTGACGTTGGTGTAGCCGGTATTGGTGAGCAGGTAGTCCAGCAACTGCACGTTGACGCTCTGGTCGTCGACGATCAGGATGGCGGCGGCGCGAATATCGGCGGGGCTGATCATGCCTGCTCCGGTCCGGCCTTGTCGCGCTGCGCGGCAATCATGGCCAGGGTACTGTCGATCGCTTCATTGAATTCGTCGACGTTGATCGGTTTGGTCAGGTAGCGGTAGAAGCCCGCCTCGATGCCGCGTTCTATGTCGCGCGGCATGGCGTTGGCGGTCAAGGCCAGCACCGGGATGTGGTTGGTGCGCGGATCACGCCGCAATTCGTGGAAGGCGTCGACGCCGTTCATGCCGGGCAGGTTGATGTCCATCAGGATCAGCTCCGGCAAATGGGCTTTGGCCATCTCGATGCCAAGATGGGCGTCTGGTGCAGTCAACAAACGCAGGTCGGAGCGAAAGCCGACAATCTCCTTGACCAGTTTCAGGTTGGCGGGATTGTCTTCCACGTACAGCAAGGTGTGGTGGCCGCTGGCGCTGTCCTTGCGCGCGGCCAGGGGCAGCACCGAGGCTCCACCGACCGCCTGCACAGGTTGCGTCAGCTGCAGTTCAATCCAGAACACGGTACCCACGCCCACGCTGCTGGTCACGCCGATGGTCCCGCCCATCAGTTCGACCAGGCGGCGCGTGACTACCAGACCTATCCCGGTACCCTCCTCGGCGCCGTTTTCCTGGCCCAGGCGATTGAACGGCTGGAACAGCTGCTCGACCTGCTCCGGGCGCAAGCCATGGCCGGTGTCCTGCACCGACAGCCGGATACGCTCGTCGCTGACCACCTTGCTGTCCAGGACCACCGCGCCCATTTCGCGGTTGTACTTGATGGCGTTCGAGAGCAAATTGAGCAGCACCTGTTTCAGCCGCGTGCGGTCGGCCAGCAGCACCGCGCCGGTGGGCGCCGGGAACAGCATGCGAATGTGGCGCAACTGGCCCATGGGTTCGACCATGCCGCGGCATTCGGCCAGCATGTCGTCCAGGGTGACCGGCTCCATCGACAGATTGACCGCGCCCGACTCCACCTTGGCCAGGTCCAGTATCTCGTTGATCAGGGTGAGCAGGTGGCGGCCCGACTTGAGAATATGGCTGGCGAACTCGCGCTTTTGCACCAGGGTGGTGGGCAGGCTGTCGGAGGTGAGAATCTGGGCGAAACCGAGTATGGCATTGAGCGGGGTGCGCAGTTCATGGCTCATCGAGGACAGGAAGGCCGATTTGGCAGCGTTGGCACTCTTGGCCGCTTCCATGGCCAGACCCAGCTCATTGTTGGTCAATTCCAGCTGCAAGGTGCGTTCATGGACCCGCTCTTCCAGTACTTCGTTCAGGTGCATGACCTCCTGCTGGGCCTTGGCGCGCACCTCGGCTTCGCGGGCGATGGCCTGGTAGGACGCTTCGAGTGCGCGGGTACGGTTCTCGATTTCGCTGAGCATGGCATTGAAGGAGTCGGCCAGCTCGCCCGCCTCGTCGTCGCTGATGCGCTGGGCGCGCTGCGAATAGTCGCGCGTGGCCACGACTTCGCGCGCAATTTCCGTGATCGAGGAGATGGGCGCGGTCAGCAATCTGCCCAGGCGGCGCGTGAGCAGGTAGGCTGTCAGCAGTGCCAGCGTAATGACCAGGATGGCCACCAGCAGGTAGTCCAGCGCACGCTCGCGCAAGGCGTAATCGGCGCGCAGGTAGACGCTGCCCAACACCTCGCCATTTTCGACAATCGGGCGAAACAGCACCACGGCGTCCCCTTCGTACCGCACGCTGGGGCCGGTGACGGCTGCCGGAAAACGCCGTTCCTGGCCAGGCGCCACAAAGCTGGCAAACATGGCGCCGCTGGCATTGTAAATGGCGCCAGCCCGCACGCCCGGTCGAAGGCGCAGCAGGGCCAGGTTTTCCTTGGCCTGGCGCTGGTCGTCAAAGGTCAATGCTGCTGCGCTCATGCGGCCCATCAGCTCGGCCTGGGTCGACATGTCGGACAGCAGTTCCTTGTGGTAGCCGCGCAAATCGTAGGCAATGACGGCGCCAATCGACACCAGCAGCGCCGCCAGGGTGGCCGTGAGCACCACGGCAACGAGCTTTTGCTGCACTGAACGCAGGGCGATCATGCGCTCTCCCGGGCCACCGCCCTGCACGTGCGCTGACCCGGCTGACTCAGGCCAGCCATGGCAGATCCGCAGGTAAAGATGCTGGCGACATGTCGTTCCAATTGAGCTGCGGGAGTAAGCTTACCCCGACGCAATTGAAGGATATCAGCCCTAATTGTCTTTACGGCGCACGTCACGGCATCTCCACTTGTGCGATATCAAGATAATGTACGCCGCTTTATGCCTATTTGCTGAATTTTTTGAAAACATTTTTTGCTCGCTCCACCCTATGCCAGCCACCCCTGGGCGGTAAGGTAAAATGCCCCCACCCCAAGCAGCTGAGGATACGACGTGAGCAATGACATCATCGCGCTGGCCACCCGCGCCGGCAATGCCTTGCACGGGCAGGGTTTGCTGCTGGCCACCGCCGAATCGTGCACCGGTGGCGGCGTGGCATATGCCGTGACCGAGGTCGCCGGTTCCTCGGTCTGGTTCGACCGTGGCTTTGTCACCTATTCGAATGCCGCCAAAACGGCCATGCTGGGTGTTCCAGAAGCCCTGATTGGCGGCCACGGGGCCGTCAGCGAAGAAGTCGCCGCGACGATGGCCCAGGGCGCCCTGGCCCACAGCGGCGCCCAGCTTGCCCTCGCCACCACGGGCATTGCCGGCCCAGGCGGCGCGGTGCCCGGCAAACCGGTAGGCACCGTGTGGTTTGCCTGGAGCCGAGACGGGCACACTGTCACTGAACGCCAAGTCTTTGCAGGCGACCGCCAGGCAGTCCGCGAGCAAGCCATCCTGCATGCCTTGAACGGCCTGCTGCGCTTCATTGAATAGCACCCTCGCACGCGGCGCCGCT
>JBJMVX010000287.1:0-43538 GCA_045810445.1 Massilia sp. | reverse complement strand
GCGTTCACCACAGTCCACGCGCATTGCCATGAGTCCAGTTCCGCCTCGCCACGACTATGCCCACCAAGCCAGGGGCAGCAACACGCCCGGCCTGGTCTACCAATTCATCCTGCAAGCCGATGGCCGCGTGGCCTATCCGTATTTAAGTGAAGGCTGTGCTGCCCTGCTGGGGCTCACAGCGGCCGAATTGCAGGCCGACCCGGCGCGCTTACTCGAGCTGATCGTGCCGGACGACCGCAAGAGCTACCTTGACGCCATGCACGCGTCGGCCAGCGCCCTCACCGCCTGGAATTGGGAGGGCCGCATTTGGATCCACGCCTACAACGACCAGAAGTGGATCAACCTGCGCTCGACCCCGCACGCGATGGCCGAACCTGCCGGCAGCGTGCACTGGGAAGGCATCATGACCAACATCACCGAGAGCAAGCTTGAACAGCTCGAAGTGACGCGCTCGCGTGCCCGCCTGGCCGAGTTGACTGCCCACATAGAACAGGTCAAGGAACAGGAACGCACCCGCATCGCGCGCGAAATCCATGACGACCTGGGCGGCAACCTCACGGCCATCAAGATGGCCCTGTCCATGCTCACGCGCCGCCTGCCGCCCGACCAGCCCCAGTTGCAGGAGCGGGCAGAATACGTCGATGCGCTGGTCGACCGCACCATCGAGGCAGTGCACCGCATTTCGCTGGACCTGCGCCCGTCCATGCTGGACCTGGGCCTGGTGGCGGCGCTCGAATGGCAGTCGCGCGAATTCGAACAGCAAAGCGGCATCAGTTGCAGCTTTGCCGCCAGCGAAAAGGAAATCGACCTCAGCCTGGATCACGCGACTGCACTGTTCCGCATCTTCCAGGAAGCGCTCACCAATATTGCCAAGCATGCGCACGCGACTGCCGTCACGGTCCACCTGCGCTGCCTGCGCCGCCACATCAGCCTGGAAATTGCCGACAACGGCATCGGGATCGTGCCGGCCGACCGCAGCAAGGCAGGCTCCTTTGGCCTGCGCGGCATGAACGAGCGCGCCAAGGCGCTGGGCGGGACCTTGACGCTCTCGACCACGCCGGGAGGGGGCGCCACCTTGACCATCAAAACCAAGCTCTCTGCGGCAAGACCGGCGATAATAGAATCCGTCATCCGCACCGACTAATGTAAACAATGACAGACAAAGCCACCATCCGGGTGTTCATTGCCGACGACCACGCCATCGTGCGCGAAGGCTTGAAACAGATCCTGGCCGAATCGCCCGACATCATCGTGGCCGGCGAAGCCGAGAACGGCCTGGACGCGATCAAGCTGTTTCGCAAGTCCAAGTGCAACGTCATGCTGCTCGACATTTCCATGCCCGATCGCAGCGGCATTGACGTGCTCAAGCAAATCAAAAAGGAGAGCCCGGACATTGCCGTGCTGATGCTCTCCATGCACCGCGAAGACCAGTACGCGATCCGCTCGCTCAAGGCAGGCGCTGCCGGTTACCTGACCAAGCAAAGCGCGCCGCGCGAACTCGTCACGGCCATCCGCCAGGTGGCATCGGGCCAAAAATATGTCAGCGCCGCCCTGGCCCAGGAATTGGCTATTGCTGTTGGCGACGATCACGACACGCCGCTGCACGACACGCTCTCGGACCGCGAATACCAAACCCTGACCATGATCGCCTCCGGCAAGACCGTCACGGCCATTGCCGAGGAGCTCTCGCTATCGGTGAAAACCATCAGCGAATACCGGGCCCGTCTCCTGGTCAAGATGAAGCTCAAGAACAGTGCCGAGCTCACTCATTACGCCATCAAGAACCAGTTGATCGAATAAAACGGCACGCACAGTTTCAATTCTGAAAAGTAATAACAATCTGATCTGCTGAGCACGCGGCAATGCTAAACTGCCTGTTCGCAAGCCTAATTTCCGAGGCCACAGCTTCTTATGTCCAGCACACCAGCCAAACCGCCGGCGCCTGCAGCACCGGCTGCCGACAACCCGGCCGAGATCGCCCGCGAAGCGTTTCGCCGGCTGGCCACCCGACGTATTGCGCCGACACCGCAAGCTTATCAAGTTATCTACAACGAAATCGCTGGCCTTACCGAGCCTGACGCGCCAGACGCTGCCGCGGAACCGGTGGTCGACACCGGCGCCGAGACCCTGCTGGTGGAATTTGCCACCAAACTGACCGACACGCCGGGCGAGCTGCATGAATTTGGGCGCCGCTTGGGCCGTGCTGCCAAAGCACGCGACTGGGGCCTGTACACGCGCAATCTGCACCAGCTGGTGGACAAACATTTCCGCAAGAGCCCGCCTGCTATTGAACTGGTGGGCGACACGGAAAACCCGGAAACGCGCCAGTTGCGCGAACTCTTGGCCCGTACCCTTACCTTTGCCGTGGCAGCCCTGCTGGAAGGCGCCCCCAAGCTGGTGGCCGAAGCGGAAGCGCTGGGTGCGGCCGTCAAGACAGCACGCAGCGACGATGCGCTGGGCGACATCAGCGGCCGCCTCAAGCAGTTGTGCTATCAGATCGACATCAAGAGTGGCGACGTGGCAGAGCAGCAGGAGTTACTGCTGCGCCTGTTTCGCCTGCTGCTGGAAAACGTCACCGAACTGCTCGACGAAGACAGCTGGCTGCGCGGCCAGATCGACGTGGTCCAAGCCCTCATTGCCGGGCCGCTCGATCCGCGCGCGCTGGAAGACGCCACGCGCAGCCTGAAAGAAGTCATCTATAAGCAGAGCCAGCTCAAGCATAGCCTGCAGGACGTGAAGCTGACGGTCAAGAACATGATGATGACCTTCATCGACCGCTTGAGCTCTGTGGCCACGACCACGGGCGACTTCCATGAAAAGATTGGCGGCTTTTCCGAAAAGATCAGCCACGCCGACAATATTACCGAGCTCAATGCGATCCTGGACGAAGTGCTGCGCGAGACGCGCGCGGTGCAGGCCGAAGCGCTCAAGTCGCGCGACCGCATGATTTTGGCGCGCCAGGAAGTGCAGGAAGCCGAACAGCGTATCCACTCGCTGGAAGCGAAACTGCAGCATATGAGCGAACTGGTGCGGGAAGACCAGTTGACCGGCAGCCTGAACCGGCGCGGCCTGGACGATGTGTTCGACCGCGAAACAGCGCGCTCGGACCGGCGCGGCACGCCCCTGTGCGTGGCCCTGCTCGATCTGGATGACTTCAAGCGCCTGAATGACACCTATGGCCACCAGGCCGGGGACAGCGCGCTCAAGCATTTGGTCAAGATCGTCAAGGACACGCTGCGCTCGATGGATGTGATTGCCCGCTTTGGCGGCGAAGAATTCCTCATCATGCTGCCCGAGACCACGGTGGAGGCGGCTACCCAGACCATGACGCGGCTGCAGCGCGAACTGACCAAGCATTTCTTCCTGCACGACAATGAGAAGGTCTTGATCACTTTCTCGGCCGGGGTGGCGCTGCGCCAGCCCAATGAAGACCAGGCCTCCCTGGTCAAGCGTGCCGACCACGCCATGTATCAGGCCAAGAAGACGGGCAAGAACCGGGTTGTGGTCGCCCCCTAGTCGCCGCACTCCCCCATCTCCCACCCCACTGTCCTTGCGAAAGCGAGGACCCATGCTGCGCTGGCTATGTATGGGTCCTCGCTTTCGCAAGGACAGTGGCGGTGGGGTGGGGACTCGCTTTTGTGCCATAGCCCTTCTCTATTACGTAACAAAATGTTTCCCGCGCGCCGATTGTGCCCGCTTTCCCTCCTTGCCCCAGCGTTTCCCCTCCCCAAACCGCCGTTTTCACACCTTTTCAACCGATGAATAGAGGCAGAAACCCCCTTCTATTCTTTGATTTGCCCCTTTTTTTCACCCTAAAGTTTTCCCACCGACGGTCGATTAAGCGCGCCCTCCCCGTCAAAATAGAGGGTTTTCGGCATTATTTATTATAGTTTTGGGCTATCAACTTCTCAGAACTGCCACCGTTACCAGATTCAACTACGGTGTGGTTATCCCGGAACAACGGGGTACACCAAGGTGAATACGGGCACGCAGCCCAACCCGAATACCAGCTTGGAGAATTACCATGGCAGCTTTTATCAATACCAACATCTCGTCCCTGAACTCGCAACGTAACCTGAACACGTCGCAGAGCGGTTTGACCACGTCCTTGCAGCGCCTCTCGTCCGGTCTGCGCATTAACAGCGCGAAAGACGACGCCGCCGGCCTGGCCATTTCGGAACGGATGACTTCGCAGATTCGCGGTAACGATCAAGCAGCACGCAATGCGAACGACGGCATCTCGCTGGCCCAGACCGCTGAAGGCGACATGGCTCAGATCGGCACCAACTTGCAGCGTATGCGTGAACTGGCAGTCCAGTCGGCCAATGCCTCGAACAGCGCCAGCGACCGTATCGCCCTGGACAATGAAGCACAACAACTGTCGGCTGAAATCGACCGTGTCGCCTCGACCTCCTCCTTCAACGGTGTGAATCTGCTCGACGGTACGTTTAACGCACAAACCTTCCAGATCGGCGCCAACGCCACGTCCAACGACCGCATCACGATTTCCTCGATTGCCAATGCCCGTACCACGGCACTGGGCGGCAGCGGCACCTCGACCGCCACCACCGTCACCGGCGGCGCCACCACGGCAGCGCTGACCGCTGGCGCTTTGACGCTTAACGGTTACCAGATCGGCGCTTCCTCGGTTGGCGCTGCTGCCGGCCAGGCCGCTGACAGTGCTTACTCGATTGCTGCCGCCATCAATGCTGTATCGGCCCAGTCCGGCGTGACCGCAACCGCCCAAACCACCGCTGTCACCGGTGCTGCCGCCACCGCCTTCACCGGCTTGACCGCTGCCAACTCGCTGTCAGTCAACGGTGTCGCCCTGGGCGCCATCGCTGCTGGCGGCAACGCTGCAGGCCAAGGCGCCAACACGGCTGCCGCGGTGAACCTGGTGTCGGGTCAGACCGGTGTCACCGCCACGGCAGACAACACCGGCAAGGTCACTCTGTCGGCCGCCGATGGTCGCAACATCACCCTGCTGGCGCTGGGTGCCACGACCGCGGCCGTCGCCCTGACCAACACCGGTCTGGTCACCGGTGACATCGCCGGTCCAGTCGCCACCGTGACCACCCACGGCGCCATCAAGCTTGACTCGAACGCCTCGTCGGGCATCACAGTCGGCGGTGGTGCAGTGGCCAGCGCCGGCATGGCCCTCGGTACCACGGCCCCGACCACCACGCTGACGGTCAACAGCATTTCGTCGATCAGCCTGGCCACGGCCACCAGCGCGCAAAACGCTTTGGCTGCCATCGATGGCGCTTTGACCACGGTGAACAGCTCGCGTGCTTCGCTCGGTGCTTACCAGAACCGTTTCTCGTCCGTCGTGTCGAGCCTGCAAACGACTTCGGAAAACTTGTCGGCTTCGCGTAGCCGGATTCAAGATACCGACTTCGCCCACGAAACCGCATCGCTGACCCGCGGTCAGATCTTGCAGCAAGCTGGTACCGCGATGCTGGCCCAGGCCAACTCGCTGCCAAACGGCGTTCTGGCACTGCTGCGCGGCTAAGCGTCTCGCTTGTCTGTTCACTAAGCCGGCCCCGGTTTTCCCGGGCCGGCTTTTTCCATTGGCGACTCCGCCACCAGCGCGCCTGATGTCGCTTGCACAATTCCCCTACTGCCAACAGCCATTTCCGTGGTGCATCAACTACTGAAAATAAACTTATTTTCGCCCTAAAGAATGCGGGGGACTTGTCGTTTAAACGCTCAGCCATTGGGAAAATCGAGGGCTGAGTCGCGAGTTTATTAGTGCTTACAGGCATCAACTTTTTAGGTCTGTCACCGTTACCAGATATAACTGCGGTGTCACTGTCCCAAAACGTGGGGGCACACCAAAGCGAACAGAGGCAAGTCGCCCACCCCGAAATACCCAGCTTGGAGAATCATCATGGCAGCTTTTATTAACACTAACGTCTCTTCCCTGAACTCGCAGCGTAACCTGAACACGTCGCAGAGCTCGCTTACCACGTCCTTGCAACGCCTGTCCTCGGGCTTGCGCATCAACAGCGCAAAAGACGATGCAGCAGGTCTGGCCATTTCGGAACGTATGACGTCGCAAATCCGCGGCAACGATCAAGCAGCACGTAACGCCAACGACGGCATTTCGCTGGCGCAAACGGCTGAGGGCGACATGGCCCAGATCGGCACCAACTTGCAGCGTATGCGTGAACTGGCAGTACAGTCGTCCAATGCCTCGAACAGCGCTGGCGACCGTGCTGCTCTGGACAATGAAGCACAACAGTTGTCGGCTGAAATCGACCGCGTTGCGTCGACCTCGTCCTTCAACGGCGTGAAGCTGCTTGATGGTACTTTCAACGCTCAAACCTTCCAGGTCGGCGCCAATGCCACCAGCAACGACCGCATCACCATCTCGGCCATTTCCAGCGCACGTACCACCGCACTGGGCGGCTCGGGCACCTCGACCGCTACTTCGGTCACCAGCACCGCCACCACGGCAGCGCTGACCGCTGGTGCAGTCACCCTGAACGGTTACCAGGTTGGTGCTTCGTCCATCGGCGCTGCCGCTGGTCAAGCTGCTGATTCGGCCTACTCGATCGCTCAAGCCATCAATGCTGTGTCGGCCCAGTCCGGCGTGACCGCAACTGCACAGACCACTTCGGTCACCGGTGCTGCTGCGACCGCGTTCACTGGCCTCACCGCTGCGAACTCGCTGTCGGTCAACGGTGTGGCAGTCGGCGCGATTGCTGCCGGCGGTAACGCTGCTGGTCAAGGTGCCAATACCGCCGCCGCCATTAACTTGGTGTCGGGCCAGTCGGGTGTAACGGCAACTGCCGACAACACCGGTAAAGTCACCCTGGCAGCTGCCGATGGCCGTAACATCAGCCTGCTCGCTCTCGGTGCCACCACCGCTGCGGTCGCACTGACCAACACCGGTCTGGTAACCGGTGACGTGGCCGGTCCAGTCGCTGCAGTGACCACCCACGGTACCGTCAAGCTTGACTCGAACGCCTCGTCGGGTATCACCGTCGGCGGTGGTGCAGTGGCCAGCGCCGGTCTGACGCTCGGTAACACCGCGCCAACCACCACGCTGACCGTCAACAGCATCTCGTCGATCAGCCTGGCAACGGCAACCGGTGCGCAAAACGCCCTGGCCGCCATTGATGGCGCCTTGACCACGGTGAACAGCTCGCGCGCTTCGCTCGGTGCTTACCAAAACCGTTTTGCTTCGGTGGTATCGAGCCTGCAAACGACGTCGGAAAACTTGTCGGCTTCGCGTAGCCGGATTCAAGATACCGACTTCGCGCACGAAACGGCGCAACTGACCCGCGGCCAGATCCTGCAACAAGCTGGTACGGCAATGTTGGCTCAGGCTAACTCGCTGCCAAACGGCGTGCTGGCTCTGCTGCGCGGCTAAGCAACACAGTAGTTTAGGCAACAAACCCGGACCGATTTCTCGGTCCGGGTTTTTCCGTTTCAGGAGTGATCATGGAACTGTCATCCTTATCCGGCTCGGCGCCTGCGCGCTCCCTGCCTGTCCCCGCCGATGCCAAGGCCGCCCCCGCCGACACCAAGGCCGCTGCGCCCCTTGCCCCCACCCGCGTTACCGAACCAGCGCCAGCGCCCCCTGCCGCGCCCGAGCCGAGCGCCGAGCAGCTCCAGCAGGCGGTCAAGAACATCAACACCGCCTTGCAAGTGAAGTCCCAGGACCTGGAGTTTTCGGTCGACACCGACAGCGCGCGCCTGGTGGTGACGGTCACCGACAAGACTACCCACGAGGTCATCCGCCAGATGCCCAGCAAGGAAGCGCTGGAAATTGCCAAGGCCATCGACCACCTGCAAAGCTTGTTAATCAGGCAAACCGCCTAGGTGTCCAGAAAAGGAAGGTGAATACCCCTCTCAAGTTGGCTTCATCCTTGCCGTAAACAGAGTACATTCTAGTTTTAGCAGGAGGCAATCGTGGGTCTTTCCTCAGCAGGTATTGGTTCGAATCTGGACGTCGAAGGAATCGTCACCAAGCTCATGTCGGTTGAGCAGCAGCCGCTCGCCCTGCTGCAAAAGAAAGAAACCAGCTACCAGGCCAAACTGTCGGGCTTCGGCACCCTCAAGGGCGCCCTGTCCGCCTTCCAGACGGCCGTCAAGGGCCTGTCCGATATTTCCAAATTCCAAGCTACCAAGGGCAGCGTGGCTGACCCCCTGGTCGCTGGCGTGACGGCCAATGCCTCCGCTACACCAGGCAATTATTCGCTGAAGGTGACCCAGCTCGCGCAAGCGCAAAAACTGGTGGCCGCCGGCACCGTCAGCCAGGTGGCGCCAGTGGGCAGTGGCGTGATCAGCATTGATTTTGGCACTGTCAGCGGCGGCACCTTCGACAGCACGACCGGCAAGTACACGGGCGCGGCTTTCACCAGTGCCGGCAATGGGATCAAGACCTTGACCATTGACGCGAGCAACAACTCGCTCTCGGGCATCCGCGACGCCATCAACAAGGCTGACCTGGGCGTGACCGCCAGCATCGTCAACGATGGCGGCAGCTCGCCCTACCGCTTGACGCTCACTTCGAACGCCACCGGCAAAGCCAATAGCATGAAAATTTCGGTGGCTGACACGGCGCCGGACACCGCGCTGTCGGCCCTGCTCAACAACGACCCGGCCGGCACCCAGGGCCTGTCGCAAACGGCCACCGCACAAAACGCTGAACTGACCATCGACGGCATTGCCGTGTCCAAGGCTTCCAATACGGTCAACGACGTCATCACGGGCGTCACCCTGAACCTGCTCAAGGAAAACCCGACGACTGCCACTGCGGTCTCGGTCACGCGCGATACCGCGGCCGTGACGACCTCGGTCAATGCCTTCGTGAAGGCTTACAACGACATCAGCCAGAACCTGCGCGATGCCGCTGCCTACAACCCGACCACCAAGGTGGCCGCTGTGCTCAATGGCGAAGCGACCGTGCGCACCATCCAGAGCCAGGTGCGTGGCCTGATGACCGCCTCGATCGCCGGCGGCGCAGGCGCCTTCTCGCGCTTGTCCGAAATCGGCGTGGCGCTCGACAAGGACGGCTTGCTGGCAGTCGATAGCACCAAGCTGAACAAGGCGATGACCAGCAACTTCGACGACCTGGCCAGCCTCTTTGCCACCACCGGCAAGGCCACCGACAGCACCGTCGCGTATTCCAGTTCCAGCACCAAGACCGTGCCCGGTTCCTACGATGTGACGGTCACGCAGGCCGCCACCAAGGGCGCGACCCTGGCCACGGCACCTGCCGGCCTGACCATTGACGCGACCAACAACACCATGTCCGTCATGCTCAACGGCGTGAACGCGAACATCACGCTGACCCAGAAGACCTACGCCAGCGCCGCCGAACTGGCGTCCGAACTGCAATCGAAAATCAATGGCGTGACCGCCTTTGGCACCGCCGGCTCGGCCGTCACGGTGACCGAATCGGGCGGCATCCTCAATGTGCAGTCGAACCGCTACGGCAGCAATTCGGGCATCAACATCACCGAGAGCGGCCCGTCGAACCTGCATTTCGCCACCAGCGGCCCTAACGTGACGGCGGGCCTGGATGTAACAGGCACCATCAATGGCGTCTCTGCCGTGGGCAACGGACAACTGCTGGTGGGCGCCACGGGCGACCCTTCCGAAGGCCTGGCGGTGATCATCAACGGCAGTACGCTGGGCGCCCACGGCAAGATCAATTATTCGCAAGGCTATGCGGCCCAGTTCGACAAAATGGTCACCGGCCTCTTGGGCACGGGCGGCGCGCTTGCCTCGCGCACCGATGGCTTGAATGCCTCGATCAAGGCCCTGAACAAGAGCGAAGCGGACTTGACGGCACGTCTGGCCGTGACCGAGAAACGCTATCGGGCGCAATTTACCGCGCTTGACCTGACGGTGAGCAAAATGAACTCCACCAGCACCTTCCTGACCCAGCAACTGGCCCAGATCAGCAGTCTGACCGCCGGCTAAGTACCACGAAACGAAAGGATCATTCCATGTTTGGATCATCGCCCAAGGGCGCCAGCGCCTACGCCAAAGTCGGCCTCGAAACCGGGGTCGTCGCGTCCAGCCCGCACAAGCTGATCGTCATGCTGTTCGACGGCGCCCTGGTGGCCATCCGCAATGCGACCATGCACATGAAAGCGCGCGAAATCGAAAAGAAGGGCAATGCGATTTCGAAGGCCATCATGATTGTGGAAAACGGCCTGCGCGCCAGCCTGGACAAGGAAGCCGGCGGCCAGATCGCCGTCAGCCTGGACTCGCTGTACGACTACATCGGGCGCCGCCTGCTGACGGCCAACCTGACCAATGACCCGGCCATCCTCGACGAAGTCCACGCCCTGCTGCTGGACCTCAAGGGCGCCTGGGACGCCATCGGCGACCAGCCGGCCGCCACCCCGGCAGCGGCGCCGCGCGCCATGCCTTACGATAGCCTGGCGCCGCGCGCCGCTTCCTTTGTGAGTGCAGGATAATCAATGGATCAGCTGATGATGAATAGTGAGCAAGTCATTTCGGTCTACGAAACAGTCTCGGATCTGACCGGGCAGATGCTGCAGGCAGCCCAATCGCGCGATTGGGAAAACCTGGCGGTGCTGGAGTCCCATTGCGCCAGCCATATCGAACGCTTGAAGGAAAACGAACCACCGGCTGCCGCCCTGCCGGCGGCCCTGCGCGCACGCAAAGTGGCCATCATCCACCGCATCCTGGCCCATGATCGTGAAATTCGCGACCTGACCACTCCCTGGATGGCCGAGCTGGCCGCCCTGATCAGCAACTCGGGCGCCGAGCGCCGCCTGGCCCGCGCGTACGGCGCTTGAAGCGGCGGGCGCCATGTTGCCGCGCTCCGACCTGAGCATTTCGGCGGTCGGTCGCGTCACTTCCCCGGCGGCGGTAGAAAGTGGCGTCGACGCACGCCAACAAGCGTTTCAGCAGTCCCTCGCGACCATGGTCGGCAAGCCCCTGCAAGCCGACATCCTCTCCAAATTTGCCGATGGCAGCTTCCTGGTCAAGGTCGCTGGCGCGAATGCGCGCATGCAACTGCCAGCCGCCACACAAGTTGGCAGCCAGGTCGCCCTGACCCTGGTCGCCCTGGAGCCGCGCCCCACTTTTGAAGTGCATGCGGAACCGGGCACCCGGGCGTTTGCCGAAGCCGGTCCCGAGACCGCCACCACCACCGGCACCAGCACCACGACCACCACCGCACGCAGCGGCGACCCGGCCCCCGCCGTCCCGCCTCGGTCCTTGCCCGCCGGCTTGGTCGACAGCAGCCAGGGCCCTCCACCAACAGGCGTAAGTGCACCGAGTGTGGGCAGCAGCGCCCACGCGGCTGCCCTGCTGGGCAAAGCGCCCCTGATCCCTGCATCGCAACTGCCGCAGCTCGATGCGGCAACCACGCCAGCGACCTTGTCGGATGCGGCCAAGATGCTTAGCACCGTGCTGGCCAGCGCGCGCCAGGCCGACGGCAGCGCGCCGACCAGCCTGATAGGCCGCACGCCCCTGCTGGCCGCCCCGCCCCAGGATCCCGCCGCATTGGCCGGCGCCCTGCGCGAGACGCTGGTCAAGAGCGGCCTGTTTTACGAGTCGCACGTGGCCGAATGGGCAGACGGTGAGCGCAGCCGGGTGGAGCTGGCGCAGGAGCCGCAAATGCAGCGCGCCGCAGCAGCACCGCCCGCCAGCACAACCCAGGCCAGCGATGGCATGCCCGACCAGGTCAGCGCCCAGATGATCAACCTGCAACTGCAAACCCAGGAGCAGGCTCGCGTCACGTGGCAGGGCCAGGCCTGGCCAGGCCAAACCATGCAATGGGACGTGGCGCGCGAAGCGCCCCAGCGCGGTGGTGGCCAGGCTGGCCAGGAGCAGGAGCCGGGCTGGAACAGCAATGTGCAACTGCGCTTTCCCCTGCTGGGCGAGATAGGCGCCCGCCTCACCCTGCGCGGGCAGCAATTGCAGATCCAGATCGACGCTGGCGACAGCGCCGTCGGCAGCTTGCTGCGCGAACATGCCGCGGCTCTGGCCAGCGCCATGGAAGCGGCTGGCCTGCCGCTGGCCGCCCTGGCCATCCGCGACGGCGAGCCCCAGCCATGAGCACCAAGGCCCAGCCGCCGCGGCGCAAACCGTCGGCGGTCGCCCTTGCCTACCGCGACGGGGAAGCCGCGCCCAAGGTGGTGGCCAAGGGCCAGGGCCTGGTCGCCGAACAGATTATCGCGCGCGCCAAGGAAGCTGGCGTGTTCGTGCACGAGTCCAAGGAACTGGTCTCGCTGTTGATGGATGTGGACCTTGACCGACAAATTCCGCCGGCCCTCTATCGGGCAATTGCGGAACTGCTGGCATGGCTATATCATGTTGAAGCCGCGCAACGTTCGCATAGGAGCTTGCCGGCGCCGCCAGACACAGCCCAGCTCATCGACCAATAGGACTCGCGCGCTTCAGATGCAACCACTTCATGATTTGGGTCTTGAGAACTGGCACGACTTCGAAATCACGTCGCGTCGGGAAATCGTCGCGCTATTACGGGGTATCGCCGAAAAGAAGCAATTGATCCGCATGCTGATCCATGGCGAAGCGGACGTGTGCGTCACTTCCATCCTGGACGTTGATCCGGATACCGAATCGCTGATCCTGGACTGCTCGATCAACAAGGAGCAGAACCTGAGGGCGCTTGCCGCGAACAAGCTCAGCTTCGAAACCTCGCTCGACAAGATCCGCATCCTGTTCGCAGCCGAGCAACTGACCCTGACCGACTTCCATGACGGGCCGGCGCTGCGCATGGACTTGCCGGACTCGATGATACGGTTGCAGCGACGCGAGTATTACCGCATGGCCACGCCGGTGAGCAACCCGGTGCGGGTACACATTCCGATTGCCGACGAAAACGGTAGCAGCCTGGGTGCGTTTGCCCTGGCCGACATCAGTTGCGGCGGCATTGCCATCCTCGACCACAAGCTCGAGCTCGACAACACCATAGGGCGCAATCATATTGGGTGCAGGATTGACTTGCCGGATGTGGGCACGGTGACGATGACGCTACAGGTACGCAACTCGATGGAACTGACCCTGCTCAACAACAAGACCAACCGCCGGCTGGGCTGCGCGTTTGTGAGTTTGTCGCGTGCGGGGCTGGCCCAGGTGCAGCGCTACATCACCAAGCTTGAGCGCGAACGCAACGCGCGGATGGCCGGGCTGGCCTAAATCCGCGCCGAAAAATTACCCGACTTCGAAGTAAAACCTCTGATTTGCCCAACACTGTCCTTGCGAAAGCGAGGACCCATGCCGCATCAACTCAGAGTAACAAAACAATCACCAAGTTGGCGTGGTATGGGTCCTCGCGTTCGCAAGGACAGTGTAGAAAACGCAGGGGTATCAGTGTAGAAAACGCAGGGGTATATCACACCTGCATGTTCATGATTTCATGGTACGCCGACACCAGCTTGTTACGCACCTGTATGCTCGCCTGAAAGCCGATGCTGGCCTTTTGCATCGAAATCATCACGTCCGACAAGCTCACCTTGTCGTCCCCCATCTGAAACGCCGTGCCCATCGCGCTGGCCTTGTCCTGGGCCGCACTCACTTCACCAATCGAGGCTTTGAGCGCATCGGCAAAGTCGACCTTGGCCGCCGGTGCCGCACCAGGCGCCCCCCCCGCCGCTACCGCATCGGCCGGACCCACATTGCCCGGCTTGGTGGCCGCCGCTTTCAGCTGGGCGATCATCGCTTCGATCCGCCCGCCGTCTATCGCTCCTATGCTCATCTTGCTCTCCTTGGTTGCCTGTGACGGACGCGACAGGCACGCCCGCAGCGCGCGTACAATCCATGCACAGGCGATGTCAGGCTGTCAGAATAGCAGTCAGGACGCCACAATTTCGTCGGAGCAAGAGGTGAAAACCGCCTCTGTTTCAGCGATTGCGCTGCCCGGCACGCCCCCATAATTGCGACTTGAGCCCCATTGCGTCTGTGCGCAGTGGGTTGCAGCACACGCAATCCTTCTTGGGCACGGCCCCTGGACACCATCATGGCAGCAGCAACCGAAGAACTCGTCGAATTCGATAACCGGCCCCTCTCGTTCGCCCAGACGCCGCTGGGACGCAATTTCATCCTTGGCATCGGCATCGCCGTCGTGCTCGGGCTGATGGTGGCGTTCTGGATGTGGAGCCAGAAACCGGAATACCGTGTCCTGTATGCCAACATCAGCGACCAGGACGGCGGCGCGATCACCGCCTCGCTCGACCAGATGGCCATTCCCTACCGCTTCTCCGAAGGCGGCGGCGCCATCATGGTCGCCTCCGACAAGGTCCACGAAGCGCGCCTGAAACTGGCATCCCAGGGCTTGCCCAAGGGCGGCAATGTGGGCTTTGAATTGATGGAAAACCAGAAACTGGGCGTGTCCCAGTTCCATGAACAGGTCAATTACCAGCGCTCGCTCGAAGGCGAACTGGCGCGTTCGATCCAGTCGCTCGCTGCCGTCGGTTCAGCCCGCGTGCACCTGGCCCTGCCCAAGCCTTCGGTGTTTGTGCGCGACCAGCAAAAGCCCACCGCCTCTGTCCTGCTCAATCTCCTCAACGGCCGCACCCTGGACCAGTCCCAGGTGAGCGGCATCGTGCACCTGGTCGCCTCCAGCGTGCCGGAACTGCCGGCAACCAACGTCACTGTGGTTGACCAGAATGGCAATCTGCTCTCGGACACCAGCAAGCAGAACGGCGCCAAGCAGCTCGATCCGAACCAGCTCAAGTACGTGATCGCAATCCAGCAAGGCATCGTCAAGCAGGTCGAGTCCCTGATTGCGCCCCTGGTTGGCGCCGGCAATGTGCGCGCCGAAGCGACAGCCGACATCGATTTCGCCCAGGTCGACACGGCAGCCGAAAGCTACAAGCCCAATTCGCCACCGGAGCCATCGGCCATCCGCAGCCAGCAAACGTCCGAAGCGGGCAGCCCTGCCGTGCCAGCCGCCGGCGTGCCTGGCGCCCTGTCGAACCAGCCACCAGGTGCGGCGACTGCGCCAATTGCCGGTGGCGCGCCCGTGCCTGCAGCCCCGGCTGCCGGCGGCGCCTCGCGCAAGGATGCCACCACTAATTATGAAGTCGACAAGACCATCCGCTACGAGCAGAAACCGATGGGCGGCATCAAGCGCCTGACGGTAGGCGTGCTGGTCAATTACCGCCGCATCGTCGACGCCAAGACCGGCAAGGTGACTGTCAAGGCCTTGACCGCTGCTGAAGTAACCCAGATTAACAACCTGGTGCGCGAGGCCATGGGCTTTAACAAGGACCGGGGCGACACCCTCAACGTCACCAACGCCCCGTTTGATGGCGTGGACAAGCCGGTCGAGCCGGAAGTGGTGCTGGCCTGGTGGCGTGACAAGGATCTGTTTGCCATGGCCACCCAGTACGCCAAGTACGCCCTGGGCGCGCTGGCCCTGCTCTACCTGTATTTCCGCGCCTTGAAGCCTCTGATGCGGCCCCTGGTGCGCAAACTCGATGAAATGTCCTCGGTGCCGCCGCCGAAACCGAAACCACCGCCGCCGCCAGACGACGCCCAGGTGAATGCGCGCACCCAGTTGCAGGAAATGGAAGCCACCCAGGCCGACGGTTACCGTGATAATCTGAACATGGCCAAGAAACTGTCGCAGGAAGATCCGCGCGTGGTCGCCAATGTCGTTAAAGCATGGGTAGGTACGAATGAATGATAATGGGATTCAGCGCGCAGCCATTTTGATGCTGGCGCTGGGCGAAGCCGAAGCGGCCGAAGTGATGAAATTCCTCGGCCCGCGCGAAGTGCTCAAACTGGGCGCGGCCATGGCCACCATGAAGGCGGTCCAGCACGAGCAGGTGGTCGCTGTCCTAGAAGCCTTCCGCAAGCAGACCGAACTCAATTCCACGGTCGGCCTCGACTCGGACGAATATATCCGCCAGGTCCTGACCAAGGCGCTGGGCGACGACAAGGCCTCGGTCCTGCTCTCGCGCATCCTGGGCGGCAAGGACGCCTCCGGCATTGAAAGCCTGAAGTGGATGGATGCCTCGTCCGTGTCCGAACTGATCCGCAACGAACACCCGCAAATCATTGCCACCATCCTGGTCCACCTCGAGCGCGACCAGGCGTGCGAAATCCTGGGCAACTTTACTGACCGTCTGCGCAACGACGTGGTGCTGCGCATTGCCACCCTGGACGGGGTGCAGCCGGCCGCCTTGCGCGAACTGAACGATGTGCTCACCAAGCTTTTGTCGGGCAATGAAAACATCAAGAAATCCTCGCTGGGCGGCGTGCGCGCAGCCGCTGAAATTCTCAACTTCATGAGCGGCGAGCAAGAAGGTTCGGTGATGGACAACATCAAGAACTACGACAACGATATGGCCCAGAAGATCATGGACGAGATGTTCGTGTTCGACAACATCATCGATATTGACGACCGTGGCATCCAGCTGCTGCTGCGCGAAGTCCAGTCCGAAATGCTGATCATTGCGCTCAAGGGCGCGTCCCAGGACCTGCGCGAAAAAGTGTTCCGCAATATGTCGCAGCGTGCCGGCGAGATGATGCGCGAAGACCTCGAATCCAAGGGCCCGGTACGCTTGTCCGAAGTCGAAGCCCAACAAAAGCAGATTTTGCAAATCGTGCGCCGCCTGTCCGACGAAGGCCAGATCGTCCTAGGCGGCAAAGGAGAGGATTCCTTTGTCTGATATTCCCAAAGAGCAGCAAAGCGCCTATCAGCGCTGGGAAATGAATTCCTTTGGCGACGAGCGCCCCAGCGTGGTGGCCAAGCGTCCGCCACCGCCCGCGCTGCCCTCGGAAGACGTGATTGCGGGCATACGCGAAGAAGCGCGCCTGATCGGCTACGACGAAGGCCATGCGTCCGGCTATGCGGACGGCCTGGCCATTGGTCGCGCCGAAGCGGCCCAGGAACTGGAACACCTGCAAAGCATTGCCTTGACCTTTGGCAATGCGCTCGCTGCTGCCGACGAGGCCATGGCCAACGACTTGCTGGAACTGGCACTGCACCTGGCCAAGGGCATGCTGCGCTGCGCCCTGGACGTCAAACCCGAACTGATCATTCCGCTGGTGCGCGAAGCCATCGGTTACCTGCCGGTGCTGCAACAGCCTGCCCTGCTGCAATTGAATCCGGCAGACGCGGCCATCGTGCGCGAAGCCATGGCCGAGGAACTCGACAAGGGTGGTTGGCGCGTGGTGGAAGACGCGCAGATCGGGCGCGGCGGTTGCAAGATCGATACTGCCAGCAACCAGATCGACGCCCAGGCGGCTTCGCGCTGGTCGCGCCTGACCGCAGCGCTGGGCAAGAACAACGTTGAATGGCTGGGCCCCTGAGATGGGCGCGGCCGACCGCCACACTGCCCGCTGGGGCGCCTTTGTGCGCGATTGCAGCGCACTGACCCAGTTTGTCGATCCCATGCTCGTGTCCGGGCGCGTCACGCGCGTGGCCGGCCTGGTGATGGAATGCGTGGGCTTGCGTCTGGCCGTGGGCAGCGCCTGCACCATCCCGATGCCCAACGGCGCGCGGGTGGAAGCGGAAGTCGTCGGTTTCGATGGCGAGCGCCTGTTCCTGATGCCGCAGTCGGACGTCGAAGGTATTGTGCCCGGCACCCGCGTGTTTCCTGTTGAAACCCAGATTCCCCGCCCAGGTTCGGTGGCCCATCCACGCCGTCGTCCGAGCGACCGCGCGCGCCACCTGCCCGTTGGCTGGGGCTTGCTCGGCCGCGTGCTGGACGGCGCCGGCCGCCCGCTTGACACCCTGGGTCCCCTGGATACCGACGAGAGCGCGCCGATTAATGTGCGCCCCGCCAATCCGCTGGACCGCGCGCCCATCGTGGAAACCCTGGACGTGGGCATACGCGCCATCAACGCCATGCTGACCGTGGGCCGTGGGCAGCGCCTGGGCCTGTTTGCCGGCTCCGGCGTCGGTAAATCGGTCCTGCTGGGCATGATGGCGCGCTACACGACCGCCGACGTGATCGTGGTGGGCCTGATTGGCGAACGGGGCCGCGAGGTCAAGGAATTCATCGAGCAGATCCTGGGACCGGAAGGCCTGGCGCGCTCGGTGGTGGTGGCCGCCCCGGCCGACACCCCGCCGCTGATGCGCCTGCAGGGCGCCGCCTACACCACCACCATTGCCGAATACTTCCGCGACCAGGGCAAGAATGTCTTGATGATCATGGATTCCCTGACCCGCTACGCCATGGCCCAGCGCGAAATTGCCCTGGCCATCGGTGAGCCGCCAGCGACCAAGGGCTATCCGCCGTCCGTGTTCGCCAAGTTGCCAGTGCTGGTGGAGCGCGCCGGCAATGGCCTGGAAGGGGGCGGCTCGATTACCGCCTTTTATACCGTGCTGACCGAAGGCGACGACCAGCAAGACCCCATTGCCGACTCCGCGCGCGCCATCCTGGACGGCCACATTGTGCTGAACCGGCGCCTGGCCGAAGCGGGTCACTATCCCGCCATCGACATCGAACAATCGATCAGCCGCGCCATGCATTCGATCACCACCACCGCCCACCAGATGGCCGCCCGGCGCTTGAAACAATTGTATTCCCGCTATGAACGCTCGCGCGACCTGATCAGCGTGGGCGCCTACGCCCCCGGCAGCGACCCGGTGCTGGACCAGGCTATTGCTAAAAATGAACAAATTGAAGCTTTCCTGTGCCAGGAAATCACCGACAAGGTGGACATGAACCAGAGCTTGGCCCAACTTACCTCGCTATTCGGCTGATTGCGCCGCCCGGGCCGGTTCTATAATGGGTCACCATGGCCAAACAGTCCGCCCTAGATACCCTGATCGAACTGGCCCAGCGCGAAACCGATGACGCCGCCAAGCGTCTTGGCGCCGCGCTCAAGGCGGTCGACGAGTGTGAACAGAAGCTCACCATGCTGCTCGGCTACCGCGACGATTACGCGATGCGCCTCGATGCAGCACAGGTAGCGGGCATCACACCGATGGCCTACCGTAATTTTGTCGGTTTCATGGGCAAGCTGGACGTGGCCATCAATGGCCAGCGCGAAGTGATCAAGCATGCGCAGCACAAGAGCGCGCAGGAAAAGTTGGCATGGCAGGCAGCCGAACGCAAGCGCCTGTCCTACCGCACGCTCAATGAACGCGCTGCCACCGAGGCGCTACGCCGCGAGAACAAGCTGGACCAGAAACAGATGGACGAACACGCGGCCCGCCAGGCCTACTACAAACGCTGATACCGAATCGACAAGCCATCATGCACAGTGCTCCTCTCCCTACCCAGCTCACCGGTCCCGTGGCCGCGCCCGCCCCTGCGCGCAAGCAAAACGCCCAACCGGAAGGTGCCAGCCAGTTCAGCCAGACGCTGTCGCGCGAAATGGGTCAGCGCAGCAGCATGCCGGCACCCGCCCCGGCGATGCCCGCCAAGCCGGCACCGGCCGCCAAGCAGGCTGACAAGCCGGCCCAGGGCGAGGACAGCAGCAAGGCCGAAGCGAACGACAAGGGCGCCCCTGCCGCAGCTGCTGCCAAGACGGAGGGCAGCGATGGCAGCGCCCAGGCCAGCAATGGCAAGGACAAGGACAGCGAGAAGTCCGACCCGGCCGATGCCGCCACCGCCACTACGGGCGATCCCCGGCTCGACCTGATGGCCATCGTCGCCAGTTTTAACCAAGTTAGCGCCAGCGTTCCCGCCACACCGGCTGCAGCGGCGGCCATTCCAGTCGATTCCGCCAACACCACGACGACCCAGGCCCTGCCGGGCGACTTGCCAGCAGCCGTGGCCACGCCAACAGTCCTGGCCGCTGCCGCCAAGGCTGCCGTCCAGGGCGCGCCGAGCACCGACGCTGGCAAGAGTGCACCTGTGGCCCTCGATACCGCCTTTGCCAACATGATGGGCAAGGCCGACAAGGGCATGCAGGCCAGCCTGGAAAGTGCAACAGCCAAGCTGGCGACACCCGCGGCAAGCCTGCCTGCGGCGCCTGTCCTGGCGCCCGATGCCCCCGCCCCAGCCGACGTGAAAGCACCTGTCGTGGCCGGCGCCGCGCCGGCCGTCGCCACTGCCGCCCCCGCCGCCGAAGGTGTCGTGGCGCCAGAACCGGTGGCACTGAAAGAACTGCCGGTGGCCGCACCGGCCATCGCGCCGCTGCAGCAAGCAGCAACGCTGGCGCCCCTGGCTGCCGCCACCGCGGTTCAGGCCACCGATCGCCTCAGCGCCCGCGTTGGCACGCCGGCCTGGGATAACCAGGTTGCCCAGAAAATCGTCTGGATGGCTGCCGGCCAGGAACACAGCGCAACCTTGACCCTGAATCCCCCGGACATGGGCCCCATGCAGGTCGTGCTAAGTGTCACCAACGACCAGGCCAGCGTGACCTTCTCGGCTGCCCAGCCCGAAGTGCGTCAGGCCTTGCAGGACGCCATGCCCAAGCTGCGCGACATGATGAGCGAAAGCGGCATCTCGCTGGGCAACGCCAGCGTGCATGACGGCAGCGCCGGGCAGCAGCAAGCCCAGGGCGAGCCTGCTCGTCCCGGCCAGGGTTCGGGCCGCGCCGATACCGCCAGCGGCAGCGCCCGCGAGGCCGAGGCGCGCGTGGCTGCCCGTCCCGTGCGCGGCGGTGCGGCGCCTGGCCTGGTCGACACCTTCGCCTGACACCCCAAGGCCGACTTGCGCGGCCGCCGAGGGCGCGCGGCCGCCTCCCGACTTGTCCGAATCACACGAGTGTGTGCCTCAAGCCACGAGTTGGCTCGCATTCTTCCTTCTTTTCAACACATGCAGCCGTGCACAGATTCGCGATAATGACATAATGACGGCTCAACCTACCGATATCTGCACAGAGGCAATTTGAAAGCGAATCCGACTATGAAGGCCGACCCGAAAGCCGCAGCTGCAGCAGCGCCCGCACCCGCCAAATCGAAGAAGATGCTCATCATCATCGTCGCGGCGGTATTGCTGCTGGGCGGAGGCGGCGCGGCAGCCTTCTTCATGATGAAGGGTAGTGCGGCCCCCGGCGCGCACAAGGAAGAAGCGAAGAAACACGAGAAGCCCGAGTTCGTGGCCATCGACCCTTTCACGGTCAATTTGCAGCCGGAAAACGGCGAGCAGTACCTGCAGATCCAGTTCACCCTGCAGGTCGCCAACCCGGAACAGGTCGAGGTCATCAAGACCAATATGGCGCGCGTGCGTAGCCGCGTCTTGCTGCTGCTCTCGGCCAAGAAGGCATCGGAGCTGACCTCGGTGGAAGGCAAGGACCAGCTGTCCAAGGAAATCATTGCCGCCGTCAAGAAGCCGTTTGCCGACAAGGGCCCGCCGCAAGAAGTGAGCGACGTGCTGTTTACCTCCTTCATCATTCAGTGATCATTCATGGCTGATAATTTCCTATCCCAGGAAGAAGTTGATGCCCTGCTCAAGGGCGTCAACGGCGACCAGGACGATGCCGCAGCGCCCGAGGAGACGACAGGGGTACGCACGTACAACCTGGCGACCCAGGAGCGCATCGTGCGCGGTCGCATGCCGACCCTGGAAATTATCAATGAACGTTTCGCCCGCCTGCTGCGCGTGGGCCTATTCAATTTCCTGCGCCGCAGCGCGGAAATTTCGGTCGGCTCGGTGCGGGTATCGAAGTACAGCGAATTCATCCGCAACCTGGTGGTGCCGACCAATCTGAACCTCGTGCACATGAAGCCCCTACGCGGCACCGCCCTGATGGTGTTCGATCCGGGCCTGGTGTTTTTGCTGGTGGACAATCTGTTTGGTGGCGACGGGCGTTTCCATACGCGCGTCGAGGGCCGCGATTTTACCCAGACCGAGCAGCGCATCATCTTGCGCATTCTCGATATCGTGTTCGAGGCCTATACCAAGTCCTGGGAGCCCGTGTTCCCGGTCGAATTCGAATACATCCGTTCCGAAATGAATACGCAGTTCGCCAACATCGCTACCCCCAACGAGGTGGTGGTGTCGTCGACCTTTACCGTGGAACTGGGTTCGGTGTCGGGCCAGATCCACTTCTGCATGCCGTATTCGATGATCGAACCGATCCGCGACACCCTCACCTCCAGCCTGCAGGGCGAGGCGCTGGAAATCGACAAGCGCTGGATCCGCCTGATGACCCAGCAGATCCAGATCGCTGAAGTCGAGCTGGTGGCCACGCTGGGTACGGGACGCGCCTCGTTTGACGATATTCTCAATATGAAGGTCGGCGATATCATTCCGCTGACCGTGTCCGAACAGATCCAGGCCACGGTCGATGGCGTGCCGGTAATGGATTGCACCTATGGTGTACTGAATGGTCAGTACGCCTTGAAGGTGGAAAAATTGCTCGCCAATGCAGATGTTAAATAGAAGCAGGAGTCAATGATGTCCGATAACCAAGATGATGCAAGCATGGACGACGACTGGGGCGCGGCCATTGCCGAGCAGGCCAAGGCGGAAGCCGAAGCCCTGCAAAGCCAGGCCGCCAGCGCCGCCGTGTTCAAGGATTTTTCGAACAAGGGTACCAAGAACGACACACCCAACGATATCGACTTCATCCTCGACATTCCGGTCCAGCTGACGGTCGAACTGGGCCGCACCAAGATCGCCATCAAGAACCTGCTGCAACTGGCGCAGGGCTCGGTGGTGGAACTGGACGGCATGGCCGGTGAGCCCATGGACGTGCTGGTCAATGGCTGCCTGATCGCCCAGGGCGAGGTGGTGGTGGTCAATGACAAGTTCGGGATACGCCTGACGGACATCATCACCCCGTCCGAGCGGATTCGAAAACTCAACAAATGAGGCGGTCGCTTTCCGCCTTCGTATTCCTGTTGGCAGCGGCCTGTGCCCAGGCCGCGCCGGAATCGGCGTCTGGCAGCGCATCGGCCTCGGCTGCAGCTTCTGCTCCCGATACTGCCGCTGTTGCCAGTCCTGCGCCAGCGCCTGCGCCCGTCCTCGCTCCCGCCCCTGCCCGTCCGACCATCCCCTTGCAGAGCCTGGGCGCCGCGCCGTCGGCCGGCAGCCTCCTGCAAACCATCCTTGCCCTGACCTTCGTGCTGGGCCTGCTCGCTGCATTCGCCTGGCTGATGAAGCGCTATGGCCCGCGTGGTGGCGCCGGCAGCGGTGTGCTGCGCGTGGTGGGCGCCATGAGCCTGGGTGGCCGCGAACGCGTGATGGTGCTCGAAGTGGGCGATCAATGGATCGTGGTGGGCGCATCACCCGGGCGCATCAATGCCCTGGCTACCTTGCCGCGGCCCGAAGGCGCGGCCGTGCCGGTCCATACGGAGCCCGTGCCCAACGCCACCTTCGCCGCCTGGCTGAAACAGACTCTCGACAAACGCAATGCGCCATAAACTGATCACCCCTGCCCGCCTGGCCCTGCTCGCTGCACTGGCGCTGCCGCTGGTTTGCGTGGCTGCACCAGGCATCCCGGCCTTTACCAGCACTCCGGCGCCGGGCGGCGGCACTGCCTACTCGCTGCCGGTGCAGACCCTGCTGTTGATGACCTCGCTGTCCTTCCTGCCGGCAGCCCTGCTCATGATGACCAGCTTCACCCGCATCATCATCGTGCTCTCGCTGCTGCGCCAGGCGCTGGGCGCGCAATCGTCGCCGCCCAACCAGGTGCTGATCGGGCTGGCGCTGTTTCTGACGCTGTTCGTGATGGGACCGGTGTTTGACAAGATTTATGTGGAGGCTTACCAGCCGCTGCAGGAAAACAAGATCCAGATGAGCGAGGCCATGGACAAGGGCGTGGCGCCACTGAAGGAATTCATGACCCACCAGACGCGCCAGTCCGACCTGGCGCTCTTCGTCAAGCTCTCGCGCTCGCCTGCCCTGCAGACGCCGGACGACATTCCCCTGCGCGTGCTCATTCCCGCCTTTGTCACGAGCGAGCTGAAAACAGCCTTCCAGATCGGCTTTGCCATCTTCATCCCCTTCCTCATCATCGACATGGTGGTGGCCAGCGTGCTCATGTCGATGGGGATGATGATGATGTCGCCAGCGGTCATTTCGCTGCCGTTCAAGCTGATGCTGTTCGTGCTGGTCGATGGCTGGCAGCTGATCCTCGGCTCGCTGTCGCAAAGCTTCTATTAGGGACGCGCGATGACACCGGAAAGCGTGATGACAATCGGCCGCACGGCCATGGAAGTGTGCCTGATGGTGGCCGCGCCCATGTTGCTGGTGGCCCTGATCATCGGCCTGATCGTCAGTATCTTCCAGGCCGCCACCCAGATCAATGAAGCGACCCTGTCCTTCATTCCCAAGCTGGTCGGCATTTTTGTCGCTCTGGTGGTGGCAGGCCCGTGGATGCTGGCGGTCATGCTGGACTACATGCGCCAGGTCTTCACCAGCATCCCCGGCCTGATCGGATGAAAGCGGCAGCGCCATGCTGACCTTGACCAGCGGCGAAATGAATACCTGGATTGCGGCCCTGCTGTGGCCACTCTCGCGCATCCTTGGCCTGATCACGTCCGCTCCCCTGTTTGGCAATGGCAGCTTTCCCATCTCGGGCAAGGTACTGCTGGGCGTGATGCTGGCCATGATCATTGCCCCTACCATTCCTGCCGGCCCGGCTGCCGATCCGATGTCGCTGGCGGGCCTGTTGATCGTGCTGCAGGAAATGATCATTGGCCTGGCCATGGGCTTTGTGATGCGCATCGTGTTTGCGGCCGTTGAAATGGCAGGTGAAGTCGCCAGCCTGACCATGGGCCTGGGCTTTGCCAGCGTGTTCGATCCCCAGACCAAGGGCCGCTCTTCAGCGGTGTCGCAATTTCTGGCACTGATTGCCACCATGGCCTTCCTGGCTGTGAACGGCCACCTGGTGCTGCTCGAAGCGCTCGCTGAAAGCTTCACCAGCCTGCCCATTGCCAGCACGCCGATTGCCGCCGGCGCGCCCTATCAAATGGCGCGCTGGGGCGCGACCATCTTCAGCTATGGTTTGCAATTGTCGCTGCCGATTGTGGCTGCGCTCCTGATCACCAACGTTGCGCTGGGCATCCTCACGCGCGCGGCACCGGCCCTGAACCTGTTCGGGATCGGGTTTCCGATTTCATTGGGGGTGGGTTTGCTGCTGATTGCGCAGTCGCTCAATTACCTGAACATGCCGCTGCAAAATCTGTTCAACCAGGGAATAGAGGCAGCGCGCCAGATCCCGCGCAGCGCGGCGGCGCGCACGGCGCCAACGGTCCAGCCGGTGGTGCCGGCCGGAGCGCCTACGCCGCAGGCTGAGAAATCAGCTGATGAAGTTAAACAGTGACAGACCAGACAAGGTCTTGAAGGTTTTTTGCGCCGACTCCAGCGTGAACTGCTGCTGGGTGAACTTGGAAATGGTCGACACCAGGTCCAGGTCCTGCAATTGCGACAGGGTGCTGGAATACTGAATATCAAGGTCGCTGCCGGTGCTGTCGAGGTCGTCGAGTTCCTTCAGGTGCAGACCCGCCGTCGAGCGTTCGCTCAGCACGGTGTCCAGCGCTGAACTTAAATTTTCACCCGCCTTGGTCAAGCCATTGGTCAGCGCCGCCTGGCCAGGACCGCCAGTGGCCGGCGCACGCAGCGTAGCAATCAGATTGGTCATGGTCGTGAACACCGATTGCTTGGTGCTGGGCGCAATTTCGAACTTGTCGTTGGCTGAAGGCGTACCCTTGATGTCAACCGATACGCCATCAAACGCAATCTGCTGACCGGCCACGAAGGTTTGCGGGCCAACCAGGGATGGCGGTGGCAGGTTCGTGTTCAAGTCCATCACGCTAAAGGTATTGACCGGCGGCGCGCCAGCCAAGGCAAAAGTGATCTCATACTTGTGGCCCGTCAGCGCGGCGGGATTGCTCACCGAGCCGCCAGAGATGAGGCCAGTGCCGGTGTTGGCTGGATGTGCATCGGCCGTGAAGGTGCCATTGCCCGTCATATTGTTTTCAAACACGGCGCTGCCCGAGCTGCTGATGGCAAAACTGCGCGCCGACGCGACCTGCAAGGTCCGCTCGCCCTGGTCGCCCTGGTAGGTGGCGCCGCCTGGCGTGGCCACGAAAGGCGCGGTCTTGGACCGGTAGCCGGAAAACAGATAACCTTCGCTGTCGCTGGTGTTGGCCAAGCCCATCAAGGTGTCGAGGTGGCCCTGGGCTTCGTCGGCCAGGGTATTGCGGTCGGCCTGGGACAAGGCGCCGCCACCGGCGCGCACGGTCAGTTCCTGCACGTTTTGCAGCACGGCAGTCACGTCGCCCAAGGTCGAATCAACCATGGTCAGCGAGCTGCGCGCATTGGCCCGGTTCACGCCGTACTGGGTGTTGACCGATTGCGATTGCGTCGTTTCCAGCGCCCGCGCCGAGGCGATCGGATCGTCCGCAGCCGAGAGCATGCGGCGGTTGGTCGAGAGCTGCTGCTGGGTACGCGCAATATTGCTCTGCAGCGTATTGAGCTGGGTGGTGCCCGTGTTAAACATCGTGTTGGTGCTGATACGCATGATCTTATCCGGGGGCTAGATTAACGGCCGAGCGACAACAGGGTGTCGAACAGGGTGCTGGCGATCTGCATGACCTTGCCAGCGGCTTGATAGGCCTGCTGGTAGCGCAACAGATTACTGGCTTCTTCATCGAGGTTCACGCCCACCACGCTTTGCTGGGCAGTGGTGGCCTGGTCCAGCAACGAGGCCGAGGCTTCGGCATTGACCTGGACTTCGCGCGTCTTGTTGCCGACAAAGCTGACCATTTCCGCGTACGAGGTTTGCAGGCTGGAGGTGCCGCCGTCGAGCAAGCCCTTGGTCTGCAAGTCGCCCAGCAGTTTCATGTTGCGGTTGTCGCCCACGGCGCTGGTGTTGGGCGCAATCGTGAATTTGTCCGTGTCAGCCGGCGCGCCGGCCAGCTTGACGCTGATCCCGCCAAAGGTATAGGTGGCGCCTGCCGTGTAGGGAATCGGCGTGGTGCCAGCCGGGTACACGGTGGGCACGCCGTTGACGGTGGCGGTCACTGCCTGGGTGGCGGGAAAGCCAGTCAAACCGGTGGTAGCCGTGCTGTAGGTCAGCGTGACTGGCGCGACCAGGGCATTGCCCGGCGCGAGGTAATTGGCGTCAACACTGCCCGGGCTGATGGTGGCCGAGCCGGCATTGGTCAAGGGTGCGCTGGTGGCAATCGGCGCGGCAGCGGCAATCTTGCTTCGATCGGTAATGGCGACATTCAGTTGGGAGGCGCCATTGATGGTCGGGCGCACCATGAAGTTGTCGCCAGCCACGGCAGCGCCGCTGACGGCAAAATCGACGCCGTCGATGGTCTGCGGCACGGTTTGCGGATACGGATTGATGACAGTGACCTGGTTGTCCGACAGGCGGGTGACGTTGTAATTGACGCCGTCAAAGGCCACTTTGTAGTCGCTTTGGGTCAGCTGGGTGGGGTCGCTGATGGTCGCGCCCACCACGGCAGTGCCGGCGGCGCTGTTATCGCGGTTGGCAGCCACCTGGGGCACGCCGGTGGTAAAGAAATTGCCGCCAGGCTGGCCATTGGCGTCGATGCCCAGCTTGTTCTGGTCATTGAAGGCTGAGGCAATATTCAGGGCAATACGGCCCAGGGAATTTTGCGCGCGATCCAGGCTGTTGGTGCGGAAATCAAACAAGCCGCCGAGCTCACCGCCGCCCAGCGATGATTCGCCGATTGGAACAACCTTGCCGGCGGTCACATAACCAACTTCCGTGCGGGTCGGATCGGTTGGCGAGGTGGTCGTTGCCAGTTCGAAGGAACGCTTGCCCACCACCAGCGGCTGGCCATTGCCAATCGAGACGGTCAGGGTATTGTTGTCGCCAGCGACTACATTGGCCTTGACCTGCTTGTTCAGTTCCAGCACCAGTTGGTCGCGCTGATCCATCAGGTCATTTGGCAAACCCTGGGTGGTGGTGCTGGCGTTGCTGATTTGTTCATTCAGTTTGGCGATCTGGTCGGCATAGGAATTGATCAGCGTGACTTTGGCGCCGATCTGGCCGTTGACCCCATCGCGAATTTCCTGCATGCGCGAATTCAAGCCCTGGAAACGCGAGGCGAGCGCATCGGCGCTCGAGAGCAGCGACTGGCGCGACGCGGTCGAGGCCGGATTGGAGGCCACATCCTGCACACCCTTGAAAAAGTCCTGGAGCGCCGGCGACAGGCCCGAGGTCGGGTCGGCCAGCATATTGTCGACCTGGGTGACCTGGGCCTGGTAGGCTTCCAGCGCACTATTGGTCGAGGTGGCGTTGCGCACCTGGTTGGTCAGGAAACTGTCGGAATAGCGCTTGATGTCGGTGACCTGGGTGCCGCTGCCAATAAAGCCGTTCCCCAGGTTCTGGCCGGCGCCAGCCGCCTGCACCACCTGCTGGCGGCTGTAGCCGGGCACGTTGGCGTTGGCGATATTGTGTCCGGTCGTGGACAGGCCCGCCTGTGCAGCGAACAAACCCGACTTGCCAATATTGAGGAGATTTCCAGCCATGATAGGGGTACTTTCTTTGGTATATGTCTGTTGACGGCAGAAAACCGGGAAACTTGACTCCCGGCTCCAAGCTTGTCAAGCCGACATCACGCCAGATTGTTATGGATAATGCGCGTCAACTTGGCCGCATACATGGGATCGGTGGCATAGCCGGCACGCTGCAGACCGTGCGCGAAGCCCGTGGCGTCCTTGGCGTTGGCCAACACTTTGTCGTAGCGCGGATTGTTCGTGATTAACTTAGCATAGTCCTTGAAACTGTCGGCGTACGATTCGTAAGCGCGAAATTTTTCCACCTTGGTGTGTGGCACCCCGTCCACATACTCGGTTGTGGTCGCAGTGGCAACTTTTCCGGTCCAGCCAGGGCCAGCCTTGATACCAAACAGGTTGTTGCTGGAACTACCATCCGCGTTGCGGATTTCGCGCTTGCCCCAACCAGTTTCCAGCGCGGCCTGGCCCAACATGAACTTGGCCGGGATGCCGGTGCTGCGCTCAGCCTCGGCGGCGTGGCCAGCCAATTTTTCCTGGAAGGAGCGCACATGGGGCGCTTGCACCTTGCCGCTGGGGGTCGTTGCCGGCAAGGCTGGAACCGCTTGCAGGGTATCGCTGGCCGGCTTCATCATTTGCAGGGTTGGCATGCTGGGCGCGCCGGTAGCGGCAGGCTCGCCGCCTATGCCCAGTGCCTGGGCATTGGCCGCCTGGGCCGACAGTTGCCGCACCAGCATGTCGGCCAGGCCGATGCCGCGCTTGGCCATGTCCTGGCTGCGCTGCTGGTCCAGCATGGAGGTGAACATCTTGGTTTGCTGGTTGTCGCCCAAGCCTTCCTGGGGCGTGGCATCGCGCATGGACTTCATCATCATGTTGATGAACATGGCTTCGAATTGCTGGGCGGCGCCCTTCAAGGCGTCCGGCGAACCGGCCTTGGCCGATTGTTTCAGTTCGCCCATGCCCTTGGTGTCGAGGGCGAACTGCGTGCTCAGGTCCTTGGTTGGGGCAATCATGGCGTCCCCTTAGATAATTTCAAGTTCGGCGTGCAGGGAGCCGGCAGCCTTCAAGGCTTGCAGGATGGACAGCAAGTCCTGGGGCGAGGCGCCAATCGCATTCATGGCCTTGACCACTTCGGCCAGCGAAGCGCCGCCCTTGACCAGCACCACCTTGCCCGGGTCCTTCTTCACTTCGACCGAGGTCTTTTGAGTGACCACAGTCTTGCCGCCGGAAAAAGGCGCTGGCTGGGAGACGTCGGGCTCGGACCCGATCGTCACTGACAGATTGCCATGCGAGATGGCGCAGCTGTCGAGTGTGACGGTCTGGTTCATGACCACCGAGCCGGTGCGTGCATTCATGATGACCTTGGCAGCCTGACGCGCGGGACTCACGTCCAGGCCTTCCAGAATGCCGATGAAGGCCACGCGCTGGTCGGACGAGGATGGCGAGCGCACACGGATCACGCGCCCGTCCAGGGCCGTGGCCACGTCGGGACCGAAATGCGTGTTGATCGCTTCCACCACGCGGCTGGCGGTGGCGAAATCGGTGGTGTTCAATTCGAGCCGGATCTGGTTGTTTTCGCCCAGGTTGGACGCGACAGCGCGTTCCACCGTGGCTCCAGCCGGGATCTTGCCCACTGCCAGGTGATTGACCTGCACTTGGGAGCCGCCCGAGGCTGCGCCCACGCCACCGACCAGCACATTGCCCTGGGCCATGGCATACACCTGGCCGTCGGCGCCTTGCAGCGGCGTCATGATGAGAGTTCCGCCGCGCAAACTCTTGGCGTTACCGATGGACGAGACCGTGATGTCGATGGTCTGGCCAGGCTGGGCAAACGCCGGCAAAGATGTCGTCACCATGACGGCTGCCACGTTTTTAAGTTGCAAGCTGGTGCCGGCAGGAAGATTGACGCCCTTGGCCTGCAACATCGAAACAATCGATTGCACCGTGAAGGGGGTCTGGGTGGTCTGGTCGCCGCTGCCGTCCAGGCCCACGACTATGCCGTAGCCGGACAATTGATTCTGGCGCACGCCAGCAATCGAGGCCAGGTCCTTGAGGCGGTCGGCCAGGGCAGTTTCCGGTACCAGCATGGCCGCGCACAAGGCTGCGATCAAGCTGAAGTGGAGAAATTTACGCATCGCGTTTCCGATCAAAATGGCAGGATGGACTGGAAGAAACGCGAGACCATGGAGGTCATTTCAGCGCGGTCGATCTGGCTGTTGGTGCGGTACTCGACGCGCGCGTCAGCCACCTGGGTCGAGGACACGGTATTACCCACGCCAATATTGTCCGGGCTGACCATGCCCGAGAAGCGAATGAATTCCACGCCCTTGTTCATGGCCACTTGCTTCTCGCCAGCGACAATCAGGTTGCCGTTGGCCAGCACTTCAGTGACGGTGACAGCGATGGTGCCAGTGAAAGTATTGCTGGCACTTTGGTTGTCGGCATCGGCAAACTTGGTCGAGGCGTCGGTCGCCACAGTGGCGCCAAACACATTGCGCACGGCAGCCAGGCCGGGCGTGCCGAAACTGGCGCTGCCGGACTTGTTGCCCGAACTGGCGCCAGCCTTGACGGCAGCGGTCTTTTCGGTGATGGCAATGATCAGCATGTCGCCGATATGGCGCGCGCGCCGGTCTTCGAACAGGGGCCGGTACTGGGACGCCTGGTAGATTGCGCCATTCGCTTGCGGCACCGCTTCGTTGTACAGGGGACGGGCGCTGGTGGGGCGCTGCACAATGCTGCTCGGGGTGGTCGAACAGCCAGCCAGCGCCAGCAACAGCATCAGGGACATCGCATGCAGTTTCATCAGTGTCTCCCGGATCAGAGCTGGGTGAGCTTTTGCAGCATCTGGTCGGATGTGGTGATCGCCTTGCTATTAATTTCGTAGGCGCGCTGGGTGGTGATCATGTTGACCATTTCCTCGACCACGTTCACGTTCGAGGTTTCCACATAACCTTGCAGGACCACGCCGGAACCATTGGTGCCCGGGGTGTTGGTACTGGGGCTGCCCGAAGCGCCCGTTTCCACATACAGGTTTTCGCCCTTCGACTCCAGCCCGGCTGGATTGATGAAGGTGGTCACTTGCAACGTGCCGACCTGGGATGGCGTGTTCGAGCCAGCCGTGGTGACCGACACCGTGCCGTCGCGGCCAATGGTGAGCGATTGGGCGTTGGCAGGAATGGTAATGGCAGGCTGGACCACAAAGCCGGACGACGTCACCAGTTGGCCGTTCGAGTCGCTCTGGAACGAGCCATCGCGCGTGTAGGCGGCGGTACCGTCGGGCAGCAGCACGGAAAAGAAACCGGCGCCATTGATCATCACGTCTTTCGAGTTGCTGGTCGACTGAGGATTGCCCTGGGTGTGGATGCGTTCGATAGCCACCGTGCGCACACCGGTGCCGATTTGCTGGCCGGTAGGCAGATTGGTTTGCTGGGAAGATTGGGCGCCAGGCTGGCGCACGTTTTGGTACAGCAGATCCTCGAACACCGCGCGCGAGCGCTTGAAACCGTTGGTGCTGACGTTGGCCAGGTTATTGGTGATGACGTCGAGGTTGGTCTGTTGAGCTTCCAGGCCGGTCTTGGCGATGTAGAGCGAGCGAATCATGGTCTTCTCCTGTTACGGCGCGAGACGACATCCGTCATACACCGATCAATGAAGCCAATTATGCGCGCCAGGTGCTCAACTCAAAGCGAGGATCTGGGTAGCTTTCGCCGCGTTGTTCTCGGCATTCTTCATCAGGCTCATTTGCATTTCAAAGGAGCGCGCGAGGGAAATCATGGTCACCATCGCATCGATGGGACTGGCGTTACTGCCTTCAAGGGCGCCGCCTGCCACGCTCACGGTGGGGTCAACCTCGGCTGCTGCGCCAGTCTTCAGGCGGAACAGGCCGTCGTCACCGCGCACCAGGTCTTGCTCGGGCGGGTTGACCAGTTTCAGGCGTCCCAACACGGTCGGCGCGCCTGGCTTGGTGGTCGTGGCAATGGTGGAAATGGTGCCGTCGCCGCCTATCGATACCGACACTTCGGGTGGCACGGAAATGGGGCCGCCGTCGCCCTGGACAGTCAAGCCCTGGGCCGATTGCAGCAGGCCGTTTTCATTGAGTTTCAAGGCGCCGGCGCGCGTGTATGCTTCGCTGCCGTCTGCGGTTTGCACCACCAGCCAGCCTTTACCGCGCACGGCCACATCCAGATCGCGGCCCGTCATTTGCAGGGGGCCGGAGGTGAAATCGGCACCGACCTCGGCGTTGACGACGAAGGCGCGCGTGGGCAGGGTGTTCTCTGCCACCACGGGCACAGCGCGGAAGGCGTCGATCTGGGCACGGAAACCCGTGGTGTTCAGGTTGGCCAGGTTGTTCGACGCGGTCGCCTGTTGCTGGAGTATGTGCTTGGCGCCGCTGCCGGCGGTGTAGATCAGTTTATCCATGTGCCCTGTCCTTCTTGCAAACCAATATCGTCTGCCGATAGCCACCTGCCTCCGCTCCACTGTCCTTGCGAAAGCGAGGACCCATGCTGCCGCGCCTGCGCGATGGTGTGGAATCTGACCTGCGGCGGTATGGGTCCTCGCTTTCGCAAGGACAGTGGGGTGGGTGTTTCAATGTTCACTTTGTGCATGCGCGCGTTCTTATGCGCGCATGCCTGAGTCGTTTAACGCAGGTTGACCAGGGTCTGCAGCACCGAATCCTGGGTCTTGATGGTCTGCGCATTGGCCTGGTAGACGCGCTGCGCGGTGATCATGTTGACCAGTTCTGCCGTCAAGTCGACGTTCGAGTTTTCCACTGCCGACGACTGCAATACACCCAGGCTGCCCGAATCGGGCGTGCCCACCAGCGGCACGCCGGAGGTCGACGTTTCTGCCCAAGCGTTATTCCCCAGTGGCGACAGACCGTTTGGATTGGCAAAGTTCGACAGCACGATTTGGCCCAGTGCATGCGACTGGCCATTGCTGTACTGACCCAAGATGATGCCGTCGGAACCTGCCGAGAAGCGCTGCAGGCTGCCCGCCGTGTAGCCGTCCTGGGTACTCTTCTTTTCGCTCGTTGGCGAACCGAACTGGGTCGAGTTGGCGAAATTCATTTGCAGCGTCAAGGGCGCGGTGGCACCGGTTGGCGGGAAGACCGGCAGGCTGATTGTCAAGGGCAGCGTTTCCGGCGCCATCGCCGCCGAGCTCAAGGCCCCGCTGGTGTCAAAGCGCAGGTAACCGGTGCGCACCGCTGGCACGCTGACGGCTGCGGCAATCAAGAGGTCGATCTGGTCAGGGTTGATGCCCACCGTGGTGCCGGCGCTGGTGGCAGCAGCCGTGATGGCAGCTTGCGTGGCTGGCGTGGCGCCTGCGGCGGCAGCAGCCGTGCGCACGGCATTGCCCGCTGCAGTGGCGTAAGCAATCGCTTCAGCTGCCGTGTTGCCCGGAGGCGTAGTTGCCGCGGTCTGGAAATTGGTGCGCGCCGTCTGCGATGCAGGATCGGTCTGGGCTGCAGCAGCAACGGCCTGGTTGGTGATTTCCACGCCATCGACTGCCGAGTACACATCCCATGCTCCGCCGCCTGTTTTCACATAGTAGGTCGACATCACGTGCGAATTACCCAGGCTGTCGAACACGTCAATCGGGGTTTGCTTGTTGTAGGTGGTCGGATCGGTCGCGTTAAATGGCGACGTCAATGGAATGGCGCTGCCCGAATCGAGGTTGATTTCGGTAGCGACGTGGGTGGTGGCCACCGGCTTCAAGTCCGCCGTATTGATGGTGATTGGCACGGGCGAGCCGGCCAGGATGGCGCCGCTGGGGCCAGCCGTGTAGCCAGTCAGCTTGGCGCCCTGGGCATTGACCACGAAACCGTTCTTGTCGAGCGAGAACTGGCCATTGCGCGAATACTGCACGGCGCCGCTCACTTCGGTGCGGAAGAAGCCGCCGCCGTTAATCGCAATGTCGAGCGGGTTGTTGGTCGCTTCGATATTCCCTTGGGTGAACTGCTGGGCAATTTGCGAGACTTTCACGCCGATACCGGCCTGGTTGCCGCCGGCGCCATTGAGCGAGTTGGCGTACACGTCGGCGAACTGGGCTTGTGAACCCTTGAAGCCGACCGTGCTGGCGTTGGCGATGTTGTTGCCGATGACGTCGAGCGATTTTGCAGCGCCGTTCAAGCCGCTAAGTCCTTGTTGGAAAGACATGGTGTTCTCCTGATGAAAAAGTGAAAGCGGCGACGCTTACAGAATTTGTTTGATGTCGGCCATGGACACGCTGCCCATGGTGGGTAAGTTCAGTTTCACGCCATCCTTGACGCTGGTGGTGACGCTGGAGACGCTGTCGAAGGTCAGCGCATTGGCATTCTTGACCGGCTTGCCGCCCATTTCCGATTCCACGCGGATCAGGTACTGGCCGTTTTTCAGGGTGAGCGGTTTGCCGCTGCTATCGAGCTTGCTCGGGTCGGGCACACCATCCCAGGCAATGGGAATCACGCCTGGCTGCTGGGCCCCCAGGCTGATGGTCTGGACATCCTTGCCCGTGCTCGGGTCGGTAATGATCAGGTTCACCTTGTCGGCAGGTGCGGTCACTTCCACACCCATGATCGACTTGCCATCGGTGAGCTGTGCCTTGCTGCCGGCAACCAACACGCCGTGGCCGATCATATTGGCTGCCTGCAGCGACTCGCTGGACTGGTAGCTGCTCTTGAGCGACTCCAGGGTGGCATTTAATTTGTTCACGCCCGTGACCGTCGAGAGCTGGGCCAGCTGGCTGGTCACCTGCGCATTGTCGAGCGGGTTCATCGGATCCTGGTTCTTCATCTGCGTGATCAGGAGCGTCATGAACTTGTCCTGGTCGGCAGTGACGCTGTCGGTCGCGGCCACGGTTTTCTTGGCGTTGACGGAATTGAGCAGGTCCTGGGAAACGACAGGGGTGTTTGCTTGTACGGTAGTCATGGCAGCTTCTCTGATTACTGACCGAGGGTCAGGGTCTTGGTGAGCAGCGCCTTGGCTGCGTTCATGGTTTCAACGTTGGTCTGGTAGGAGCGCGAGGCGGAGAGCATATTGACCATCTCGTCGACCACGTTCACGTTCGGCATGGCCACATAGCCCTTGTCGTCCGCCAGCGGGTGCTTGGGGTCGTACACCTGTTTCAAGGGCGAGGCGTCTTCCACCACCTGCTGCACGCGCACCGCGGTGCCGGCGCCATCGGTGGGCACGGCTTCAAAGATCACCTGCTTGGCGCGGTAGGCCGTGCCGCTGGCGCTGGTAGCGCTGTCGGCATTGGCCAGGTTGGAAGCGACCGTGTTCAGGCGCTGGGCCTGGGCGCTCATGGCCGAGCCGGACACATTAAAGATATTAAATAGCGACATGATCAGTTACCTCCCTGGATGGCGCTCATCATGTTGCGAATCTGGCTATTGATGAGGGTGATGCCTGCCTCGTAGCGCAGGGCGTTGTCGGCAAACTGGTTGCGCTCAACATCCATGTCGACCGTGTTGTTGTCGGCACTGCCCTGGGCTGCGACGCGGTACAAGACCGGCGTGCCGTTGGGCAGGTAGTCCCCACTGCCGCTGGCCGCTGGCAGATGGGCTGGCGCAGTCGCTGCCAGCGCATTGGCCGGCGGCGCGCTGCGCGCCATGGCGCCTTGCAGGGCGCTGGTGAAATCAATGTCGCGGGCCTTGAAATTGGGCGTGTCCGCATTCGCGATGTTCGAGGCGATCAACTCCTGGCGCTGGCCACGCAGGGTCAGTGCCGTTTCGTTAAAGCGCATGTACTCGTCGAGTTTGCCAATCATGTCAGGCTCCGCAGGGTTCTGTCGGCCCGCCGGATGCGGACCTATGAACTTGTTATGACAGGATCGATGATACGGCTGTGCAACTTTGAACCATCGGACGAGCAAGTGCCCAAAAACGCGGCTATTCGCCGGTTAGGGCCGCTCGCGCGAGGCATAAGATGGCTGCACTCGAAAGGCGGATTGATGAAACATAGCTTACTGATCATGTTGTCGCTGTGCGCACTGCACGCACCACTGGCCCAGGCCCAGAGCACCCCTGCGCGCCAGGACCTGGAGGCGCTGCGCCAGCTGGCCACTGACTATTTGACGACCCAAAGCGCCGGCCTGCCAGGCAAGGTCAGCACCACCGTGGGCGCCCTCGACGCGCGCATGGTGCTGGCGCCCTGCGCCGCGCCGCAAGCCTTCCAGCAACCAGGCGCACGCGCCTGGGGCAAGACCACGGTGGGCATACGCTGTGGCGCGCCAACGCCCTGGACCGTGTATATCCAGGCCCAGGTCAGCGTGCAGACTGAGTATGTGGCCGCCGGCGTGCCCCTGGTCCAGGGTCAGGCGATTGAAGCCGGCCAGTTGGTGATGCTCAACGGTGATCTGGCCAATCTGCCCAATGGCGTGCTGACCGATATGAGCCAGGCGCTGGGGCGCACCAGCACCATGTCGCTGGCGGCTGGCGCACCGCTACGGGCCGACCTGCTGCGCAGTAAACCGGTAGTTCAGCAGGGCCAGGCGGTGAAAGTGGTGTCAGGAGGGAATGGTTTCAGCGTCTCTGCCGAGGGGCGGGCAATCGGCAACGCCGGCGAGGGCCAGGTGGTGCAGGTGCGTACACCAGCAGGCACAATTTTGTCTGGTGTTGCGCGCACCGGTGGACTGGTAGAAGTGGTATTCTAGACAAGACAAAGGAGATTGCTGCGGGTCACGCTAAAGTTTACGGGATGCACGCCGTAATAGAGGCAGACCATGGAGTTTCCCACTCCAAGCAGAGAAGGATAGAGCCGTGAAAATCAACGATACCATCAAGAACAACCCCGGCCTGCCGACGACCAGTACGCCGGCAGCCGGCGCCAAGAATGCCGACAAGGCTGGCGCAGCCGTGCCGTCGAGTACCGACAGCGTACGCCTGTCCTCGCAAGGCCAGGCGCTGGCGGCTACCACCGTCGGCGGCAGCAACGGCGTGTTCGACACCAAGAAAGTCGAACGCATCAAGCTGGCCATTGCTGATGGCCAGTTCAATGTCAACTCAGAGAAAGTCGCAGACGGATTGCTGGAAACAGTACGTGACCTGCTGCACTCTCGCAAACGCTAACCAGGCGATATCAAAGGCCCAGACTTCATCATGGCAACTGCCAGCCCGCACGACACGCTGCAAGACGAAATAAAAACGATCATTTGTCTGATCGACCTGATGAAGCAGGAACAACAGTTCCTCGTGGCCGCCAATTCCGATGGGCTGGCCACACTGACGCCGCTCAAAAACCAACTTGTAGAACATATGACCTTGCTCGGTCAGCAGCGCCATGCCAATCTTGAGCGTGCAGGTTGCGCCGCCTCCGAACCGGGCATGACGTCCTGGCTCCTCGGCATCAAGGACACTGCCATTGCCGCCAGCTGGCAAACCCTGCTCGGTCACACGCGCGAAGCGAAGGAACTCAATCGCGTCAACGGCATGCTGATCAACAAGCAACTCACCCAGAACCAAACCCTGATCAACGCCATGCGCACGCCTGCCGGCGCGGCCGACACTGGTTTTTACGGTCCCAGCGGTCAAGCGACCCCGGTCAGCTCCAAACGCCGCCTCGTTATCGGCTAAGCATCTTTTTGTTCCCTTCTAACGGCCGCTGATGCGGCCGTTTTGTCGTGTGCTCTCTCTTTGTTGTAAAAACGCCCATGCGCTGCGGGTGAGACGCAGTCAGCAGGACCAACATCTGTTGATTCGGCCTCGAAATGTGCAGAATTTAACAATTCATTGTCACAGTCACCAGACAAGTGCGGCACGAACAAGCTTGATTTCAAAGAAGAAAATGGAAAATTTCCACACAGTATCAACAAAAGTCAAAAACATGCAACATTCTGCCGAATGACACAATTACCGACTTTTTAACGTTTACTCGCCGACAAGTTCCATGTGAGGATGAGTCGTTGAGCTCAGCTTTATATGCATGCGTAACGGGGCATGGGGAACTCAGCACACAACTAAACCAACATAACTCGGAGCAGAAATGAACTTGAAAAAATTGGTCAAAGCTGGTGTTTCAATTGCCGCCCTGTCGGCCTGTTTTTCCGCCTTCGCCGGCTCGAATGGCGTGACGGTCAGCATCGCCCCTGAAAAAACAACCCTGAGCAAATCGGACGATGTGACGGTGCGTGTCACCATCACCAATACCTCGTCCTCCCCACAATACGTGCTGAAATGGCATACCCCGTTCAATGGCATTGAAGACCACATCTTCGACGTCACCCGCGACGGCGTCGCCCTGCCCTACCTGGGCCGTCATTACAAACGCGCCGCGCCAACGGCCAAGGACTACTACCTGCTCAAACCAGGCGCCTCGCACACCAGCGTGGTGGAACTGTCCGGCGTCTATGACATGACCGTCACCGGTGACTACGCCGTCAAATACCACGCAGCAGCGGCTGACCTGTTCATGGCCACGCCAGACGCGCGCGGCATGATGAGTACCGCTGCCATGGGCGACGCTGCCATCGGCGAAATCGAATCGGCACCGGTATCCTTGTGGGTCAATGGCCTGCATGAGCGCGGCACCGTGGTTGGCGCACCGTTCGAACTGTCGAAACAGGCAGGCTCGGTCTCGCCAATGAGCCTGTCGACCAGCGGCTGCACCTCCTCGCAATCGAGCCAGATCACCTCGGCCATTGCAGCAGCCAAAACCATGGCCAACAGCGGCGTGAACTACCTGACCGCCGGCACCCAGGGCACGCGCTACAAGAAATGGTTCGGCGCCTACACCTCGAGCCGCTACGCCACCGCCAAGTCGCACTTCACCGCGATTAAGAACGCGCTGGACACCAAGGCCATCGTGGTCGATTGCAGCTGCAAAGAGTCCTACTACGCTTATGTGTACCCGACCCAGCCGTACCGCATCTATGTCTGCAACGCCTTCTGGTCGGCACCGACCTCGGGCACGGACTCCAAAGGCGGCACTCTGGTACACGAGCTGAGCCACTTCAACGTGGTCGCCTCGACCGACGACTGGGTGTATGGCCAGAGCGGCGCGGCATCGCTGGCGATCAGCAACCCGACCAAGGCCCTGGACAATGCGGATACGCATGAATATTTCGGCGAGAACACCCCTGCCGGTAACTAATCCTTCTTGACCCTGGGGATATTTTGAGCGGCGCTCCGTGCAAACGGGGCGCCGTTTTTTTATGCGGATGGCGCTTGTCGCGAGGCTTCAGAATAGCCGAAATCACTGTGCTTGCGAAAGCGAGCACCCATGCCGCGCCTGGGCAGTGATGCTGCGGCGCTTGGCGAAGTGGGTATGGGTCCTCGCTTTCGCAAGGACAGTAGGGGTGACGCTGGGGGGGCGCTGCCGCCTATTTGCCGGTGTGGGTGAATGTCACCAGAAATTTTTGCGAGGGGCCTGGCGCCGCCAGGTTTGCCGTATCGGCCACGACCTTGCCCTCATAACTGAGCTGGTAATTGTGCTTGCCCGGTGCGAAGGCAAAGCTGGGGGTGATATCGATGGCATGGCTGATCTTGGCACCTGGCTTGAGCTCCGTAAAATCAGCTGCCGTCAAGGGCCCGCGCTTGACCATCGGGCCCGTGTAATCAAGCTCCACCCCGCTATCGCGATTTCTCACTTCAAAGGTGCGCCCGAACAGGCGGTCCGATTTGTAGGCCGCATTGGGCAGATACACCGCTTTGGCGCCCCCGTTTTCAGCCGTCATGGTGACCCACACCCGGCCGTCGCGCGATTCGACGGCCACATTCTGCTGCACACCCGTCATGCTTCCGCCTCCCGCCTGTGCGGCCGTTGCCAGCACCAGCATACCCAAACCTGCGATCCATGGTTTCATCTGACGCGCTCCCTCTGACTCAATCGGTCGGCACTTCGGTGGTGGTGTCCGGCAGCGCCGAGAGGATGGTGACAGCCACGCGGCGATTGCGCGCCCGCCCTTCCGGCGTGGTGTTGGGCGCCACAGCAATCGAGGCGCCATGGCCCACCACGGTCAGGCGCGCCGGGTCCACACCGCTGTCGATAAACAAGCGTACCACGCTGCTGGCACGCACGGCGGACAGTTCCCAGTTCGAGGGAAACTGCGCATTTGAAATCGGCATGGTGTCGGTATGCCCTTCCACCTGCACCGCGTGGGGATCATCCTTGAGCAGCACGGCCAGCGCCCGCAGCGCCTGGTCCGATTCGGCCGTCAGCTTCGCTTCACCCGGATCGAACAACACGCTGGCATTGATTTCCACGCTGATGCCGCGGCTGTTTTGCGTCACGCGTACCTTGCCTTCCTTGACCAGGGGCGCCAGGGTCGAGCTCAGATCCTGGGCCAATTTGCGCAGCACTTCCTTTTCGCGCCGCAGCGCTTCGGCGCGCCGCTTCGAGAGCAAGGTGGGCAAGGGAATGAGTGGCTGCACCTGGCCGGCTGCCATGTAGGTGGCGTTGTTGCGCCCGCCAAAAGCATCACCGAGGGCCATGGAAAAGACCTTGTACTTGCCCTCGTTGACGACCGAGATCGAGTACATCACCACAAAAAAGGCAAACAGCAGGGTAATGAAGTCGGCGTAGGAAATGAGCCAGCGTTCGTGGTTCTCGGACTCGGCGTCGAATTTTTTGCGGGCCATGATCAGGGCCGGGACAGCAGGCTGGCAACGCGCTCTTCGATCACGCGCGTGTGGTCGCCACTGGCGATGTCGTGAAACACTTCCGTGAGGATTTCGTACTGGGTGACCGTCTCGGAAACGATGGTCTTAAGCTTGTTGCCAACCGGGTAGAAGAACAGATTGGCCAGACCCACGCCATACACGGTGGACACAAACGCCACTGCAATGCCGCTACCGAGCTTGGCTGGATCGGACAGGTTTTCCATCACGTGGATCAGGCCCAGCACGGCGCCCAGAATGCCGATGGTGGGCGAATAGCCGGCTGCGGACTCCCAGATCTTGGCTGCCTGGCGCTGGCCAAATTCATAGGCCGTCACCTCGGTTTCCAACAGGCCGCGCAGCTTGTCGGGCGCAATCCCATCAACCACCAGGCGCAAGCCCTTCTGGATGAATTTGTCTTTATTGCCGAGCATGTATTTTTCCAGCGACAGCAAGCCGTCGCGGCGCGCATGCAAGCTCCAGGTGGCGATGTCGCGCGCGAGCACGGCGCGCCGGCTTGGCGGCGGGCGAAACACCCACTCCAGCATGCGCATGCCGCGGATGAAGGTGGCCGATTCGGTCTGCAGCAGCACGGCGCCAAAGGTGCCCACCACGACAATGGCAAACGCCGCCGGCTGCAAGAGCGAGGCAAACTTCCCGCCCTCAAGGCCATGTCCGAGCAGCAGCCCGGCCACGGCAAGTACGATTCCCGCTATGCTGGCCCAGTCCACGCCTGCTCCCTCAGTGATGCCCGCAAGCGCGCTACCGCCTGGGTATGCAATTGCGATACGCGCGATTCAGACACCCCCATCACCGCGCCGATTTCCTTCAGGTTCAATTCTTCTTCGTAGTACAAGCCCATCAGGATCTTCTCGCGCGGCGGCAAGGCATCGATGGCATCAATCACGGCCTGGCGGAAGTCGCCATCCATCAAGCTGCGCAAGGGGTCGGCATCGTCCACCGCATAGCGGTCGAGAAAGCTGTCGTTGCCCTCGGTATCGTGAAAGTCTTCGTAGTAGACCAGTTGGTGGCCGCCGCCGTCAGAGAGCATGTCCTGGTAGTCAGCCAGCGAGAGCTTGAGCGACTTGGCCACTTCCGATTCGGTGGGCGGGTGGCCGAGCTTTTGCTGCAGCGCGCTCATGGCCGCCTCGATCTTGCGCATGTTCTGGCGCATCGAGCGCGGCAGCCAGTCGCTGTTGCGCAATTCGTCGAGCATGGCGCCGCGTATGCGCAGCACGGCATAGGTTTCGAACTGGGCGCCGTGGGTTTCTTCGTAGCGCGTGATGGCATCGAGCAGGCCGATCATGCCGGCCTGGATCAGGTCATCGACTTCCACACTGGGCGGCAACTTGGCCTTCATGTGGTGGGCGAGCCGCTTCACCAACGGCATGTGCTCCGTCAGGAGGTCATTCTTGTCCGCTTTGCCTTTGACCGTGTACATGGTTCAGTAGTGTAATTTAAGCGCCAAAATGGGTAGATCCCCCCGTGCGACCAAGTTGCGACATGCCGGGCAGCGCAAAACGCCCTGCCAGGCGGCGAAACGCGACGGACGCGCCCGCCAACGGAAACGCATCAACCACGGCACGACCGAGCCGGGCCGCGCGTTGCAGGTATTCATCGGCCGGCACCGAGCCCATCGACGTCAAGTGTACCGCGAGGTAACGACTTGCTGCAGAGGACATATTATCGTATACCACTTTCGCCTCCGCTTCGGAAGCCCCGGTGACCAAAATGCCAAAAGGACGGCGTCCCAGCTGTTGCGAAAGTCGCTTGATCAAGGCATAGGCAGCGGTGATCGAGGCAGCGCTGGTGGACACTTGCACCACAATATCGGAACTGGCCAGAATTGGCACGGGAAAGCTGTCGTCCGCGCCAAATTCGCCATCGACCAGCACCAGGCCGGTCTGCTTGACCAGCACATCGAAGGCCTTGGCCAGGCGGCGCGCTTCGTCCGGCGCGCGGCGTCCCTGACGGCCACGCGCCATGCTGGCCACGGAAAAGCCTTGCGGCACCACCTTGATCACTTCGTTGAGCGCGCATTCCTGGCGTGCCACACTGAGCAGGCTGGCGCGCTGATCCACGCCCAGGCGCTGGGCCACGCCATATTGTTCGCTGCAAGCGTCGACAATGACCACGTCGTTGCCGGCGCGCGCCAGCGAGGCGCCCAGGTTGACCAGCATGGCGCCCTTGTCGTCGTCAGGGCAGGCAGAGAGAAAGGTGATGATGCGCGGCTTGGCGCCAGCGAGCATCCGGCGCAGGCCCTCGGCCTGGTCGAAATCGAAGTTAGCCAAGGTAGACCTCGCGCAAGCTGCTGTCCTTGCCGGCGCCGGCCATCAGGAGCGGCAGTTCGGCGTCGGTGTACTGGGTGGCTGCGTCGCCACGCTTGAGACGGAAGGCGCGGTCGATCAGCATGGCCCGATCGGCCAGGTGCAGGTCTTCAGGCACGCGCTGGCCGTTCGAGACGTAATACAGGTGCAGCTTCTGGCGGATCAGCACGTCGAGCACATTGCCCAGCGACGCAGCTTCGTCGAGTTTGGTGAGGATGGCGCCGGCCAGGCCGCTGCCCTGGTAGGCGCGCACCACTTCGGTCAGGGTTTCATTGGTCGAGGTGGCGTTCAGGCACAAGAGGCGCTTCACATCGGCTCCGCTTTCCG
>JBJMVX010000286.1:0-20128 GCA_045810445.1 Massilia sp. | reverse complement strand
GAAGGTTGGCGCCAGCCAGGGATCAAACAACCAGAACGAATGCGGCGTGTCCGGCACCAGCATGACACTGCTCGCAACTCCCTGCTCTGCCAGTCGCGCGACCATGTCATCGCGTCCCGCCGAAAATCGCGGTTCGCTGCTGCCGATGAACAGCACAGGTGGCGCATCGGCGCCCACGTGGAACAACGGTGATGCGTCATGCCATAACGCGCTCTTTTCGGCATACCGGCCACCAAACCACGCGCCGGCGGCGGACGGATTCTTTGCAGGATCATCTTCGTACAGCCGCGCTTGCGCCGATGTGAAATCGGACAAGCCGTCGATATTGATCACCGCACGAACGTGCGCAGCATCGGTCATCCCCACCAGCGCAGCGATCTGGCCCCCTGCCGAGGCGCCAGCGACCGCGATGCGCTGCGGGTCGATCCGAAGCTGGCCTGATCGTGCGGCCAGCCAGGCAATCGCCGCTTTCACGTCCTCAATCGCCGCTGGATACCTCGCTTCGCCAGACAGTCGATAGCTGACGGTAGCGGCAGCGTAGCCATGGGCCGCGAAGCGCGCCGCAATCGGCGCCAGCTCGTCGCGGTTACCGGATCGCCAGCCGCCACCGTGCACCAGCACGACCACGGGCGCCGGCGTGGCGCCTTGCGTGGCTGGCGAATACAGGTCCAAGGCCAAGGCGCGTTCGTCGTACTGCATAAATGTTAGCCCGCGCTGAACCTGCACCCCAGCAGGCAATGCGCTGCTGGCGATGCGAATGTGAGGATAACGCGTGTGCAGTTTGGCGTAGGTCGATGCAGCCGTGTACTGCTCGCCGGCCGCGCATCCGGCCAGCATCAGACATGCCAGTAGCATCGCTTTGTCCATGTCAGGTGCTCACCGTGAACACAAAACGTCGCGTGAGTTCCTGATTGGGCGCCAGCACCGTCAGGCCGTTGTGCACGGCTCCGCCAGGCAGATTGTGCGCGTTGATTGCATGGTCGACCGGCTCGAAACAGAAAAAGTCTGCACCGGGACGCGTGTAGACGATGTAGTAGCGGGCATTTGCCTCCACTGTCAAACCGATGCCGGTTTCCGGCCAATGGATTTCTGCCTTACCGTCCCAGGCTTCGAAGACATTGTCGATAGCGTCGTCAGGCAAGGTGCGCGCGCGGCTGAAATTCCATGCTTCAGGAATGACCATCCGCGCCGTCGGAAGACCGTCGTCGCCACGCTGCCATACGGTATCCGCAGGCGCGTGCAGAGTCACGCCGTCGGTGCGCTCAAACCAGGGATGCAAGCCGAGCCCGAAGGGCATAGCCCCCGTGCCGCAGTTGCGCACGGCCAGCACTACTTCGAGTGATGTTTGGTGAAGTGTGTAAGCCAGTTGCGCAAGGTAGGAGAAGGGATCACCGCCTTGTCGATCAAGCGTCAGGAGCACACTGTCCTCAGCGTGCTGCCTTACCTCCCAAGACTGCTGCCAACCCTCGCCATGGATAGGACATGGCTCGCCCGCCCGGTTCGGCGAGAGCGCGATACGTCGGCCATCAAAGTCGAAGCCAGCGCCGCCGATACGGTTGGACCACGGCACCAGCGGAAAGCAAGACAGCTGCGATGGCGTCGGCGGCGGTGAATTATCTGGCAGCGCGAGTGGTCGAAAGACCGGATGCAAGGCACCGTCCATGATAGCGTCAAAACGCGCAAGGGCGCCGCCAATGGCAGGCAGCACCTGCGCGTGCAGATGGGCGTTGCGCAGCGTGAGCATGGACGTGCGCAGCCTAGCGGTACTGCGGGCCATCCAACAGAAATTTACCACCCTGATAGGTGGCCGTGATGTCATCAGCGGCCGGGAATTGGGCGGAGTCGGGGAACAGGCCCGCAAACTGCGCCGAACTGTCCTTGGCCTTGTAGCCGAGGTGGGCAGCGTGGCGGTTGTCCCACCATTTTCCTGCATTGTCCGACACGCCAAACGCGATGGTATGGCCCACGCGCGGCGCAAACAAGCAGCAGCGCAGGCATTCAACCAGGTCGTCATAGCTGAAATACGTGGTCATCATGCGCTTGTTGATCGGTGCAGGAAAGCTCGACCCAATGCGCAGGCATACGGTTTCGATGCCAAAGCGGTCGTAGTAGTAGCGCGAAAGGGACTCTCCAAAGCATTTGCTCACGCCATACATGCTGTCAGGGCGGGTTGGCATGCTTGCGTCCACCATGTCGGTGGTGCGGTAGTAACCAACGGCGTGGTTGGAGCTGGCGAACACCACGCGTTTCACGCCCGCCTTGTGAATGGCTTCGTACAGATTGGCGACGCCCAGGATATTGGCTTGCATGATGGTGTCAAACGGCGCCTCGGTGGAAATGCCACCGAAATGCAGGACTGCGTCCACGCCTTCCATCAGCGCCAGGACGGCAGCCTTGTCAGCCAGGTCGCAGCGCACGATTTCCTCGCCCTCGCCAGCTTCACCCAGATCGGCCAGGTCAGACAGGCGCACCACAGTGGCCCACGGTTTGATGCGCTCGCGCAGAACCTTGCCAAGGCCGCCAGCGGCCCCGGTCAACAAAATACGTTTGAAAGGAATTGTCGCGTGTGTCATGGTGCTTCCTCGATAAAAAAACTCTACTAATTGACGCGAACGCCAACCTCACTGCCCTTGCGCAAGCGAGGGCCCATGGTACCTATGCGATGCCGACGCTTCACGTAACCGGCGCAGGATTAAACAAAACCAGCGCGTTGTGCAGCCTCCAGTGTTCAGCCCAGGTTTTGCGACCGCTGGCAACGGCCAGCATCATGTTGAACATCTCCCAGCCCACTTCCTCAATACTGGCGCTGCCGCTGGCGATGCGCCCGGCGTTAATATCCATCAGATCATGCCAGCGGCGGGCCAGGTCGTCCCGCGTGGCGACCTTGATGACAGGGACAGCCGCCAGACCATACGGCGTACCGCGCCCTGTGGTGAAGACGTGGATATTCGTGCCGGCAGCGAGCTGCAAGGTGCCGCAAATGAAGTCGCTCGCCGGGGTGGCCGCGTAGATAAGTCCCTTGCGCGTGAGCTTTTCGCCAGGCGACAGCACGCCAACAATGGGCGACGAGCCCGATTTGACAATCGACCCCATCGCCTTCTCCACGATGTTCGACAGGCCACCAAGCTTGTTACCCGGCGTGGTATTGGCGCTGCGATCCACACCGCCGCGCACCAGGTAATCGTCATACCACTGCATTTCCCGCACCATCGCGTCCGCCACTTCGGCACTGGCCGCTCGCGAGGTCAATTGATCGATGCCGTCACGGACCTCGGTCACCTCGGAGAACATGACGGTGGCGCCAGCGCGCACCAGCAGGTCGGTGGCAAAGCCCACTGCAGGATTGGCCGTGACGCCGGAAAACGCATCACTGCCCCCACACTGCACCCCGACCACCAGCTCCGACGCCGGGCAGGTTTCACGGCGGCGCGCGTCAAGCAGTTTCAGATGGCCTTCCGCCGTTTGCATGATCGAGGCAATCATCGAATCGAAACCGACGTGCTGCTGGTCCTGCAGGCAGACGACCGGCAGCTCGCTGGCGCTGCCGATAGGGATCGAGCCCTTTGGGAACAGGCGGGTTGGCGGCAGCTTTTCGCAACCGAGGCTCACGACCATGACGGCGCCGCCGAAATTGGGGTTCTTGCTGATATTGCGCAGCGTGCGGATGGGCACCTCGGCACCTGGCGCATCGATGGCCACACCGCAGCCGTAGGTGTGCTCCAGTCCCACTACATCGTCCACGTTCGGATAGCGAGGCAGCAGCTCCTCCTTAATGCGCTTGACCGCAAACTCCACCACGCCGGACACGCATTGCACGGTGGTAGTGATGGCCAGGATGTTGCGGGTGCCGACACTGCCATCCGCGTTGCGATAGCCCTCGAAGGTATAGCCGGTCAAGGGTTCGGCTGGTGGCGCGAGGCGCGTGCCGACCGGGAGATTATCCAGGCCGCGGGCAGCGGGCATGCGCAGCACCTTCTCCGACACCCAGGCCCCGCGCGCGATGGGGCATGCGGCATAGCCGATGGTGACGTTGTAACGCACCACCGCGTCGCCCTCTGCCAGGTCGGTCAGCGCAACTTTGTGCCCCTGGGGGATAGTCTCGACCAGCGTCAGTCCGTCGCCGGCAAACACGGCACCGACAGCCAGACCGCCGTCGTTGGCGACAATGGCCACATTGTCGTTATCATGCATGCGGATGTAGCGGGGAGCGTCGTTTGTCATCGTCATCAGGTTTTCCTCATCAGCCTGAAGCCAGTATGCCATACAAGCCATTCAATTGGCTAGTCCACCTTGCACATTTGGTCCAACCACATTAGAATGGACCGACCAAATGATGCAAAATACGAAGACCCGCCGGCTTTCAAGACCGCGAAGACGACTGTAATCTACCTAATGAGATAACAAGCACGTGAAAACTTCAAGCAAACTGTTCGTCGCAATCGCCGCCATCACCCTCCTCTACGCTTCGGCCCGCGCCGACGGCCCTTACCGCAATCCCGATAACAAGGACCAGACCGACATCGGCGAAGGCACGTATCCTGTCCCTTACAAGAAACCCGATATCGCCGAGATCACCGCAGCACTCAACCGAATTCGCGGCTACCTGGACTCGGTCACGCCGACGATTGTCATCGACAAGAAGACCGGCGCGCCCATCACCGACTTCACAACACCGGTCGCCAGTGCCATCGTCGCCCCAAGCGGTGGCGACTTTGGCCTGCAGGTCTATGAAATGGGCGTGGTCCACAGTGGCTTGCTGCGCGTGGCCGCAGCCACGGGAGACCCGCACTTCACGGACATGACAGCGCGCCACCTGGCCTTCTTTGCCGAGAAGCTGCCCTACTTTCGCGCCCAGGAACAACGCTTTCACCTGGAACGCGCCAACAGCTTCTCGCGCTTTCTCGACCCGCGCGCGCTCGATGACGCAGGCTCCATTTGCGCGGCAATGATGCGTGCACGGGCCGCGAATATCGGGCCAGACCTGTCGGCGCAAATTGCCGTGTGCGGTGACTGGGTGGCGAACAAGCAGTTCCGCCTGGCGGATGGCACGCTTGCGCGCAAACGGCCGCAGGCAGTGTCGCTGTGGGCTGACGACATGTACATGGGTGTGCCAGCCCTGGCAGAATTGGGCCGCATGACAGGCAAGCGCGCCTACTTCGATGACGCCGTAAAGAACGTGCTGCAGATGTCAGCCTATATGTTCAACAAGGACAAGGGCATCTACACCCACGGCTGGAACGCCAACAACCCGGACGCGCCGCGCCTGTACTGGGCGCGTGCTAACGGCTGGGCCATCGTGACCATGTCCGATCTGCTGGACGTACTGCCCAAGACGCACCCCGGCTATCCAAAAGTGCTGGCCCAGTTCCGCGCCACGCTGCGTGGCATCGCCGAACTGCAGTCGGGAAGCGGACTATGGCACCAGATGCTGGACCGGAATGACTCATACCTGGAGACCTCGGCCAGCGCGATGTTCGTCTACGCCATCGCGCACGCCGTCAATCAGGGCTGGGTCAGTCCGACCACCTACGGCGCAATCGCGCAGGCTGGGTGGGCGGGCCTGTCGACCAAGATCAACGCCAAGGGCCAGGTCGAAGGCACTTGTGTAGCGACGACCTTCGGCAGCGACCAGGTTTATTATTACAATCGCCCGACCAGCGTGGACGCCCTGCACGGCTACGGCCCGACCCTGTTGGCTGGCGCGGAGATGATCAACATGCTCAAGAATCCCGCTTTCGAAATTCAATTCAAGGTCCGCACTTATCACTACGTCCCCAAGGGCGACACCACCGACTATCGCGAACACCACTGAGACGAGATACACCTCATGCATCCACTTGCCCGCCACCTCGCCCTTGCCGCCCTGTTTGCCGTGCCGATGGCGCAGGCAGCCGACCAACTGCGCATCACGGCCAGTCATGACCTGGGCATCGCCCGTCCGTCCGAAACCATCACCGTGCCCTGGCGTGAGGTCAATGCCGCGCTGCCCGGTGCGCTAATTCAGCGCATCGCTGTGCGCGACAGCGCCGGCCATTTGCTGGCGCACCAGGTCACCAACGTGGCGCCCCAGATCAAGGATCCCCAAGGCATTGGCGCGGCTTACGGCGAACTGATTTTCCAGTACAGTTTTGGCGCCGGTGAAAAAAGCGCCAGCTTCACCGTTGAAAAGATCGACAGCGTGGCCCCAGTCTTCCCGGCCGCCGTCACGGCGCGCTATGTACAGGAACGGCTGGACGACTTTGCGTGGGAGACCGACCTGGTAGCGCACCGCGCCTATGGCCCGGCACTGGAAGCGCCTGCGCCGGCAGGCGTAGTGAAAGAAGTCTTGTCCACCAGTGGCATCGACGTGTGGTTCAAGCGCGTCAATTACCCCATCGTGGACCGCTGGTATAACAAGGGCCACGACCACTACCACAAAGACGAAGGCGAAGGCATCGATATGTACAGCGTTGGGAAGTCGCGTGGCTGCGGCGGCACTGGCGTATGGGATGGCAAACAGCTGCAGGTGAGCCGCAATTACGCCACCTGGAAGGTGCTGGCCAACGGGCCAGTGCGGGCTGTGTTCGAGCTGCGCTACGACGCCTGGGATGCGTCTGGCGTGCCTGTATCGGAAGTCAAACGCTTCACTGTCGATGCCGGCCACCAGTTCGACCAGATCGATAGTACATTCACGTTTGCCGGTCCCGCCCCGATCAAGGTTGCCGTCGGCCTGGCCCGCAATCCCACCGACAAGAAGGAAACCCCGCAGTTGGCGATCAGCCGCGATCTGTCGCAGGGCAGCATGGTGCAGTGGGTCGACAATATCAGTAATGGCGCCTTTGGCACGGCCGTTGTCGTCCCTGGCGCCACCGGGTTTGCTGAAGACCCGCTCAATCATCTGGCGCTGGTCAATGTAAATTCCGGCCAAACGCTGCGCTACTACGCTGGCGCGGCCTGGACCCGTGCTGGCCGCATCGCGTCGCAACAGGCATGGAAGGACGAAGCTGCCACTGTCGCAGCGCGGGCCACCAACCCGGTCCGCGTCATTCTGGCCAAGCCGTGAGCATGCCGATAGACCGATGCCGGCGCGCTTTGCTGCGCACACTACCTGCTGGCGCAATGCTGCTGGCCGGCGGGACCGTTCGCCATGCGCAAGCTGCCGGAGGTAGCGATCCATGGCTACGCGCCCAGCAAATCATCGATCGCTTCGCCGTACCGCTGGCGTTTCGCGATGAAGACTTCCCAATTGCCGCATACGGAGCCAAGCCGGCCACGCTGGCCAGCGTCACCGGCAAACTGACCGACGACACGGTTGGCAAATTGAACTCCCCGGCTCCTGGTTCTTACGATTGCCGCGCAGCGATTGCCGCCGCCATTGACGCTTGCCATAAGGCGGGAGGCGGCCGGGTACTCATCCCGCCTGGTAACTGGTACTGCGCAGGGCCTATCGTCTTGCGTTCGAACGTGCATGTGCACCTTGTCTCCGGCGCCCACGTCTATTTCAGCGCAAAGCCTGAGGACTATGCGCGGCACGGCGACTATCCGTGTGGCGCCAACGGCAAGCTGGTACTGTCACGCTGGCAGGGCAATGACTGCCTCAATTTCTCTTCCATGGTGTACGCCCACGGCCAGGACAACATCGCGCTAACCGGCGCCGATTGGACCAGCGTGCTTGACGCCCAGGGTGGCCTGCCGTTTGAAGGCGGCAGCGACTGCTGGTGGGACTGGAAGGGCCGACACCGCACCGGCGCAACCAGCACTGAAGTGGCAGTCAACCCGAACAATCCGGCGCTGGCAGCTGTGCCGCCAGCGTTGATCGCAGGTCAGGCCGAACGCTGGCGCAGCGATGCGCGCTATCTGCCTGTGCTCTCGGAAGCCGGGATGCCGGTTGCACACCGGGTATTCGGCCTCGGTCATTTTCTGCGGCCCTGCATGATCGAACTTGTCGGCTGCACCAACGTGCTGTTGGAGGGCTATCAGGTACACGCATCGCCATTCTGGTTGCACCATCCAGTCAACTGCCGCAATGTCCATATGAGGAAGGTCAATATGGACAGCATGGGCCCGAACAGCGATGGCTTCGATCCGGAAGCCTGCGACGGTGTGTTGGTGGAAGGCTGCACCTTCAACACCGGTGACGATTGCATCGCTATCAAGTCCGGCAAAAACCTGGACACGCAGTATGGCCCGACGCGCAATGTCGTCATTCGCGATTGCGTCATGAACAGCGGTCATGGCGCGCTGACCCTGGGCAGTGAGATGGCAGGCGGTATAGAACACGTGTACGCGCAAAATCTGGACTTCCGCAATATCAACTGGGCCAGCGACGCGCTCAATACAGCCATTCGCATGAAGACCAACATGAACCGGGGCGGCTACCTGCGCCACTTCTATGTGCGCAATGTGACGATACCGAATGGGGTGCAGACACGGGCCAAGTTCTATGCGCCCTTGCCTGGGTCGCAGATCGCGCCAGGGTCAGTGGCATCGACGGCCGGTGCCATCATCACCATCGATTGTGATTACATGCCTGGCGACGACAGCGTGCGTACGCGCCCGCCGATGGTGTCGGACGTGCATATTTCGGGGATCAAGGCGGGCAACGTTGGCGCTGAAGGCGAACGCTATTCGTGCTATCAAGCGATGGTGATTCTCGGTCCTGTGGCATCGAGCTTTAACGGCATGCAGGGCGCGCCAATTCTGCCGCTAACGAACATCACCATCAGCGATTGCGACTTTGGCACGCCACGCAACGCTAGCCAACCGTGGTTCGTGCACAACGTCAAATCGCTGACGCTCAAGAATGTGACGATAGCTGGAAAAGCCTGGTCGACAAACCTGTCGGCCTAAGTACCCCACTCCCCCACCCTACTGTCCTTGCGAAAGCGAGGACCCATAACACCGCAACTCCGTGTAGCCCAACTCTTATCCGTCGTGTCTTCGCGTCTTGCGTCAACGCGATGGGCGGAGCATAGGTGGCATGGGTCCTCGCTTTCGCAAGGACAGTGGGGTTGGTGTCCAATGGAAAACGGGCTCCCAGCACAACCGGGAGCCCGTTTCGTTTTCCGCGATCGATCTTAGAACTTGTAACGCAAACCAGCCAGGTATTCACGGCCCGTCACGTTGTTCACCACCACACTATTGCGCGCGCGGCTGATGAACTGGTCATTCGTCTCGTTGGTCAGATTGACGCCTTCCAGTGTCAGCTCCAACTTGTCGTTGACCTTGTAAGTGAGCGACAGATCCACGTTGAAGGTGCCGTTCTTGCCCTCGACGTCGTTGTTGTTCTGGCCCGGCACACGGGTCACGAAACTCGAACGCTTCGATGCCGACACGCGCGCGCTGAACTTACCGTCGTCGTAGTACACGGTCGCATTCCACGAACGTGGCGACAGGTTGAGCAAGTCGTCGGAGATGGTGGTGTTACTGGTCGGCGAAACCACATATTCGATTTTCGATTTGACGTAGGTGTAGTTCAGCAGCGTGCCGAAGTTGCGTCCCCAAGCCGGCAGGAAGGTGAACGGCTGTTGGTAATTCAACTCGATCCCGCTCAATTTGCCGCCATTGGTGTTGATCGGCGCCGTCACCTGGAACACTTCCTCGCCGGTGAAATTGCTTGGCAACAGAGACAGCGGCAAGCCAGTGTCCTTGAACGCGACGTTGGTACGGATGCTTTGGATATAGGTGTCGATATTTTTCTGGAACAGACCAACGCCCAGGAAGCCGTTCTTGGCAAAGTACCATTCGGCGCTGGCGTCATAGGTCTTGGCGCGGAATGGCTTGAGCAGCGGGTTACCACTGGTGATGCTCAAGGTGCCTGTGGTTGCGACGGTTCCGCCCGGGGTCAGGTTGCCCAGCTGCGGACGCGTCATCACCTTGGCGGCAGCAAAGCGCATGATCAGATTGTCGGTCAGGTTGGTCGCCAGGTTCAGGGAAGGCAGCACGTCGCGGTAGGTGTTTTCTACGACGACCTGGGTACCGCCGCCCGTAGCCTGGTAACCGCTTGCGGTCAGGCCGGTTTCGACATAGCGCACACCGAAATTACCACGCAATGGAAAGCCTGCAATCTCGCTCTTGAACTCGCCCATCAGGTAGGCGCCCTTGTCTTCTTCGACCACCGAACGGTTGTTGCCACGTGCATTACCGTTGGTGATGGAGGAAAGGGTAAAGTCGCCCGGGCCGCCAGCAGGACCGCTCTTAATGCAGTTGCAGTAGATGTCATAAGCGGACGCGATGGCGTTCAGGTTGGGGATGACCCAGGAAGTAGGTGTGCCTGCCGGCAGACCAAGGCTGCTGCCAAAGCCATTGATGGTGGTGACCAGCGAGCCCGCAGTACCAGCTGCCGGTGCAAAAATCGTGTCGTTCTGGTTGACGCGGCGCGACTCGTAGGAATCGAAGCTGAATTTTTTCGCGTCGATCCCGCCCTTGATGCTAAATTTCTCGGGCGCGATATCCCATACCAGGTCCAAGTGGGCCAGGTCGGTGCGGTTGGTAGCGCCTTGCGGACGAATGCGGATCTCGCTCGTTGTGGTATTCGGTACCGTCGATGGCTGGGTGCCGGTGCTCACCTGCGGCACTCCGACAATGCTCAAAGGACCGGTTGGCGAGCTTGGATCGAACGGAAAGGTAATCGACGGCAGACGGTCATTATTGCGGAAGTCGATGGCATAGCCGTTCACGTTCAGCGCGTCGAGCGTGGTCGTCGTTTGCACAGGATTGCGGAACTTGGACGTGGCGCGGCCCAGCGTGGCGTTCAAGCGCAGGTCACGCGTGATGTCATGCTCCACCGTCAGCGTTGGCTGGGTAAAGGTGGTGCTCAATTCGTCGTAGCGCGATTCGGCGCGGATGTCGACACCGTTGAACAAGCCATATTGCAGCGCGCCGTTTGGTGCGTACTGCGCCTGCAGCACGCTCGTTTGCGGTTTGCCGCCCTGGCTGCCGGTGCGGCTAAACGAAATCGCCTCCAGGAAGTCTTCCTGGCGGGTGGCGTCCAGCTTCGCGTACAGCATGTCGAGCGTGACCTTGGTGCCAACCATAGGGCGCCACTGCACCGAGCCGGTCAGACCAAGACGGTCCTGGTCATGGGTCAGGCGGCCAAAGCGCGGCAGGCGCGGCGTGAAGTTATTGGCGCTGCCCGCGGCGTTGTAGGCGGCGATATTTTCTGGCGTGTTGGGCAAACGCGCGACGCCTTGTGCAGCAGGGCCGCAGGTGGTCGCTGTCGAATTGGTCGGATTGGCAGGGGTGACACCGATTGGCGAACACCAGCCGCCGGACGAAGGGCCATTGTCCCAACGTACAGTGCTGAAGCCCTCTTCATACACGCGGCGTTTGGAATAGGCACCCGACACCAGCACGCCAAATTTGCGGTCAGCCGTCGTATTCGAAATCAGGAAAGCCATGCGCGGATCGGTCTTGCTCGACAAATCGTTGTACCGGCCCTTGACCGAGACCGAGGCGTTGAAGCCTTTCAGGTCCAGTGGACGCATGGTTTGCAGATCGACCGTGGCGCCCAGCGAACCTTCATCGACATCGGCCGAGGAGCTTTTGCGCACGGTCAGTGAGCTGAAAAGCTCAGACGCGAAGACGTTGAAGTCGAATCCACGCGAACGGTTGGCGCCGCCCGAGCTGTCCGTGCCGCCGGTGGTTGCCAGCGCTTCGACGCCGTTAATACGCACGCGGGTAAAGTCCTGCCCCAAGCCGCGCACCGTAATGCTGCGTCCCTCGCCGGCGTCGCGGTCAATGACCACGCCAGGCACGCGCTGCAGCGAGTCGGCCAGATTCGTATCGGGGAATTTGCCCATGTCTTCGGCCTTGATCATGTCGATCATGCCGTTGTCTTCACGCTTCTTGTTCAATGCACTTTCCAGCGAAGCGCGCAGGCCGGTAACGACCACCGACACCGGCTCGGCGGTGGGCGGCAGCGGCGCCTGCGCATAGGCGCTGCTAATGGCAATGGCGGAAGCCGACGTGGTGCCGGCCAGGCGGACGGCAAATTTACCGATGGCTCGCTTTTTTTCCTTGATGCGCATGATCTGGGGTTCCTCTGTCTCTTTATTAATTATTTTTGGAAGGTCGCCAAGCCTGCGCGCCTTTATTTCCTACGTCATTCACCAGCAACAGCTTGCAAATGCTTGCAAGCGGCGCCTTTTACATCCAAATAAATTCTAGAACAGATTACTTATAAAAACAAGAATTGGTTGGACCAAAATTCATCTAAATCGCCGTTTTCTGTGAATGTGGTTGGACCACAACATGCATATCAACCACCAAATGGCACCTCCGCAATCCCTTGCGCTCCTGGCCGCAGCAGCACAGTTGCACCAGCCCAGGGATCGTCAGGCGACTGGCCGGCAGCGATCGAGGTGACCATCAAGGTGTCCAGATCTGCGCCGCCGAAACTGCACATCGAGGGTTTGGCCATGGGCAGATCAATGCGCCGATCCAGCCTGCCATCGGGCGTAAATCTCAGGATGCAGCCGGCATCGTTCCCGCATATCCAGTAGCAGCCGTCGACGTCGACAGCGGCACCGTCCGGTCGCCCCGGATGCACCAGCATGTCGATGAACGGGCGCTGATTGTGCGGTGTACCAGTTTCGACGTCGTAGTCGAATGCCCACACCTGCTGCACCAGCGGATGCGAGTCCGACAGATACATGGTGCGTCCATCGGGCGAAAAGGCCAGGCCGTTCTGCACGATCAGGTTCGATACAAAAGGACCGGCGATCGCGCCGCCGTCGAAGCGATACAAGGCGCCTTCGGCGCGGGCCTGCGCCGTATCGATAACCATGGTGCCGCTCCAGAAGCGGCCTTGCCGGTCGCAACGTCCGTCGTTAAATCGCATGTCCGAAGGCATACGAGGGAGACTGGCCAGCGGGTGTTGCTCGATTTGGCCGTCTGCGCCAGCGCTCAAGGCAAAGAGACCCGTTTGCATGCCAGCGATCAGGCCACCAGCAGCGCGCATGCCCAGGCAAGCCGGCATTTGATTCGTGCGCCATTGATCAAGCGTGCGGCCCGTAGCATCGCAGCGCCACAAGGTGCGCTCGGCGATATCGACCCAGTACCACGCCTGTTCGACGGGGTGCCACAAAGGCCCCTCGCCCACCGTGCAGCGCTGCGTGCCTACTCGCTCGATGGCCACGACACTCATACTGCAGGCTCTCCAATTTCCTGGTAGCGCGGCACCAGGGTCTTCATGACCAGCCAGGCCACCAGATAAGCCAGTGCGCAGCCGGTGAACATGATGGTGTAGCCAGTAGCGCTTTGCCCGAGCGCGCCGTAATAGTCGAACAGCCAGCCGCCAGTCTTGGTGACCATGACGCCGCCTATGCCGCCGGCCATGCCGCCAATGCCGACCACGGAGGCCACCGAGCGCTTGGGGAACATATCCGACACGGTGGTAAATAGATTGGCGGACCACGCCTGGTGAGCGGCCGTTCCTATACCGACCAACAGCACCGGAACCCAGAAACTGAGGTAGCCTAGCGGCTGCGCCAGCAGTACGACCAGCGGAAACAGCGCGATGACAAACATGGCCTTCATGCGCCCGTCATACGGCGTGTTGCCACGGTTGATGAAGTAGGCAGGGAACCAGCCACCGCCCACGCTGCCAATCATCGTCATGCTGTACAGGATGGCCAGCGGCAGTTGGATATCGCCAGTCTTCATGCCATATTGCGCGGCCAGGTACTTGGGTAGCCAGAACAGGAAAAACCACCACACGCCGTCGGTCATGAATTTGCCGAAGGCGAAAGCCCAGGTTTGGCGATAGCGCAGCAGTGACAGCCAGCTCAGAGGCGGGCCGCCAACAGGAGCCGTAGTAGCGTTGTCGCTGGTGATATAGGCCAGCTCTTCCGGGCTCACGCGTGCGTTCACTTCTGGCTTCTGGTAGGTCAGGTGCCACAATCCCATCCACGCGAAGCCGATGGCGCCGATGATCACGAACGCTGCCTGCCAGCCCCACGCCGCTGCAATCAAGGGCACGCTGATGGGAGCAAGGACGGCGCCGACATTGGCGCCTGAATTGAAGATACCGGTGGCGAATGCGCGCTCCTTCTTGGGGAAGTATTCGGCTGTCGCCTTGATCGCCGCCGGGAAGTTGCCGGCTTCGCCCAGCGCCAGCACCGCGCGTGCAATCATGAAGCCGCCGATTGAGACTGGCACTGCCGCCAGACCAATCGTGTTCATTGCGGACGCGAGGCCCGTACCAAGGCCGATCGCAAAGGCATGCATGATCGCGCCGATGGACCAGACAAAAATCGCCAGCAGGAAGGCAGCCTTGGTGCCAAGTTTGTCGACCACGCGGCCGGCAAACAGCATGGAGAGCGCGTACACGAACTGGAAGACCGCGGTGATGTTGGCGTAGTCAGTATTGGTCCAGCCGAACTGTTTGGACAGGTCTGGAGCCAACAGACTCAGGACCTGGCGATCCAGGTAATTGACGGTGGTCGCGAAAAACAGCAGCGCGCAAATCGTCCATCGGTAATTGCCCATTCCTTGCTGCTTCATGATGTCTCGTCTTTATGATGATATTTTTATGACTGCATTGGTACACACCTACCACCTACCGCCACCAGCACTATCAGAACTAGCACCACCACCTTACTGTCCTTGCGAATGCGAGGACCCATGTTGAGCTACCGGAGCATGGGTCCTCGCTTTCGCAAGGACAGTGTGTGGGTGTAGAACGGTACTTGGGTAGGGCTAAGCTACTTCTCCATTGACAAGGCGCTTCAGGTTCAAGGGATTGGCATCAGCGAGCGCCGCTGGCAACAAGGCAGCCGGCAGATTCTGATAGCACACCGGCCGCAGGAAACGGTCAATCGCGCTGGCGCCCACCGAGGTGCTGCGGCTGTCCGAGGTCGATGGGAACGGACCGCCATGCACCATCGCATGCGCCACTTCCACGCCGGTCGGAAAGCCGTTAAACAGAATGCGGCCAGCCTTGCGCTCCAACACAGGTAATAGCATGGCCGCGAGCGCATGATCGTCTGCCGTCGCGTGCACGGTCGCGGTCAACTGCCCTTCGAGACGGCGTGCCAGTTGCAGCATCTCTTTCTCATCACGGCAGCGCACCATCAGCGAACATGGACCGAACACTTCGTCCTCCAGCGCTGGCGTCTGCAAATATGTCGCGGCATCGGTCACATACATAGCCGGCAGCGCCGCGCACGCGCCCTCGCCCGGCTTTCCTTCAGCCAGCGCCTGCACGCCCTCAATGTCGGCAAGACGCGCAACGCCACCTGCATATGCGTCGTGGATGCCAGGCGTGAGCATGGTGCTGCCCGTCTTGGCCTGCAAGGCGGCAGCGGCAGCACTGAAGAAGCGCTCGGCATCGCTGCCAGCGATGGCCACTACCAATCCGGGATTGGTGCAGAACTGGCCCGAACCAAGGGTCAGCGAATCGACAAAGCCCTGCGCCAGCGCGCCCTGATCGCTTGCCAGCGCTTGCGGCAGCATGAACACGGGATTCACGCTGCTCATTTCTGCGTACACCGGAATCGGTTCCGGGCGCTCCGCCGCAACGCGTACCAGCGCCATTCCGCCCTGGCGCGAGCCAGTAAAGCCCACGGCCTTGATGGCGGGATGGGCCACCAGTTGCTGGCCTACCGAGCGACCTTCGCCTATCACCAGTGAGAACACGCCTTCCGGCAAGCCACAAGCAGCCACCGCACGTTGAATCGCGCGCCCCACCAGTTCCGAGGTACCCAGATGCGCGTTGTGTGCTTTGACCACGACCGGGCAGCCCGCCGCGAGCGCGGACGCGGTGTCCCCGCCGCCGACCGAAAAGGCCAGTGGAAAATTACTGGCGCCGAACACGGCAACGGGCCCTAGCCCGATTTTGCACAAGCGCAGATCTGGCCGTGGCGGTACCCGCTCGGGCAAGGCGCTATCGAGCGTGGCGCTGAGAAAATGACCGTCTCGGACCACCTTGGCAAACAGGCGCAATTGGTTAACCGTGCGACCACGCTCGCCTTCCAGGCGTGCTTGCGGCAGCCCGGTTTCCTGCATCGCGCGTTCGATCAGCGCCGGTCCAAGGTCCAGGATGCCGTCGGCGATTGTCTCCAGAAACCGTGCGCGCTGCTCGAGCGAGGTGGCACGGTAGGCGTCAAAGGCTTGCTCGGCCAGCAGGCAGGCGTGACTGACGTCGAGCGCATTGGCCAGGCCGAAGGCTGGCGCCAGCGAGGCGCCAGTGGCAGGATTGATGGCGTGCACCTTGCCCGCCTCGCCACGGATAGCGGTGGCGCCAATGAGCATGCTTCCATCGATCTGCATCATTGCGCTCCCTGGGCGCGGATCAGGCGTTGCAGCATGTCGCATTCGGCCTCGTTCAATTCGGTCAGCGGCGCGCGTACCGGGCCTGCATCGTGCCCAACCAGGCGGGCGCCAGCCTTGACGATGCTGACCGCGTAGCCGGCTTTGCGATTGCGAATCTCCAGATACGGCAGGAAGAAGTCGTCGATCAGGCGATTGGTCGTTGCATGGTCGTCCGCGGCAATCGCGTGGTAAAAATCCATCGCCATTTTTGGCATGAAGTTAAACACCGCCGACGAATACACCGGCACGCCCAGCGCCTTGTAGGCCGCGGCGTAGACCTCCGCCGTTGGCAAGCCACCGAGGTAACTGAAGCGGTCGCCCATGCGGCGCCAGATCGACACCATCAATTCAATGTCGCCGATGCCGTCTTTGAAGCCGATCAGGTTCGGGCAGCGGTCAGCCAATTTTTCCAGGGAGTCCGGGGTCAGGCGGCACTGGCCGCGGTTGTACACCACCACACCAAACTTCACCGATTTGCAGACTTCTTCCACATGCGCCACCAGGCCATCCTGGCTCGCTTCGGTCAGATAGTGCGGCAGCAGCAGCACGCCCTGCGCGCCAAGGCGTTCGGCTTCCTGTGCAAAAGCGATGGCGCTGCGGGTGGCGCCGCCGGCACCAGCCAGGATAGGCACCTTGCCGCGGCAGGTATCAACCGCCACCTTGACCACACTGCTGTACTCCTGATGTGTGAGCGAGAAAAATTCACCGGTCCCGCCAGCGGCAAACAGCGCGGATGCACCATAGGGCGCGAGCCACTCGAGACGCTGGGCATAGGTGTCGGCACGGAAGTCCCCTGCCGCATCGAAGTCGGTGATGGGAAACGACAGCAGGCCGGCGGACAGGATTTGTTTCAGTTCATTGGGATGCATTTCGACTCCAGAGGGCAAGTGGCAGGTTTTCTTATTAACAAGTCATACGTCATCGTACAACATAAGATTGAACGCGGCAAGCTACTTCTGAATACGGGTTCTTTGGTGTTGTTTAGGCCTGGGCGGCCATGGCCTCCTGTGCCTGGCGCAGGCGTTCACGGCTGTTGCTCAGGTGGGTGCGCATGGCTGCGCGGGCGGCCTCGGCATCCTTGCGTTCGATGGCGCGCCAGATGTCTTCGTGTTCGCGCTGCACGCGCTCAAGGAAGGCGCCCGGTTCGTCCTTGCCCAGTTTGGCGGCGTCCACGCGGGCGCGCGGGATGATGGCCGAACCAAGCTGGGTCAGAATATCGACAAAGTACTTGTTGCCAGTCGCCTGGGCGATCAGCAAGTGAAATTGCACGTCGCCCTCCACCCCGCTGCCGCCGTCCTTGGGCGCGCGTCCCATCTGATCTAGCAGCACGCCCAGCTGGGCCGCTTGCTCGTCGGTGCGGCGGGTGGCGGCCAGCCAGGCTGCTTCCGTTTCCAGACAAATGCGCAATTCCAGGATGGCCAGCACATCGCGCAGTGTGACGATGGTCTCCGACAGCAGGTTGCGGCTGGCGGGCTGCGCTTCCAGCACGAAGGTGCCGATGCCGTGCCGCGTTTCGACCGCGCCGCTGGCCTGCAAATGCGAGATGGCCTCGCGCACCACGGTGCGACTGACGCCATGGCGCTCCATGATGGCCGACTCGGTCGGCAGCTTGTCGCCAGGTTTGAGCAGACCGGAATGAATATCGGCGGTGATCAACTCGATCACCCCCGAGGCCAGGTTGCGATGCTTCTTGCGCGGGAAATTCATGGATGGGGCAGGATTGGTCGTCATGGCACAATTATAATGCGCCCCACCTTGTATGACGACATATCTCTTTAGCGCCGTCCGGCCCGGGTTGCCACGTCCACCCAGACCGCCAGCGTCAGGATGAAGCCCTTGACGATCATCTGCCAATAACTATCCAGGTCCAGCATCGACATGCCGTTGTCCAGACTGGCCATCACCAGCGCGCCTATCAATGCGCCGTACACCGTGCCCGAGCCGCCGCGCATCGAAGTGCCGCCGATGAAGCAGGCAGCAATCACGTCCAGCTCCCCCGCCGTGCCTGCCGACGGTGAACCAGCCGCCAGGCGCGCCGTATTAATCAGGCCCGCCAGCGCGCACATCAATCCCATCAGCCCAAAAATCCACAGCTTGACCGCACGCACGTTCACGCCCGACAGGCGCGTCGCTTCCATATTGCTGCCCACGGCGTAGATGCGGCGCCCGAACACGGTCTGGTTTGCCACGTAGCTGAATACGCCCAGCAGCACCAGCAACAGTAACACCGGCAAGGGAATGCCCTCGTAATTGTTCAAGGTGCGCACAAAGGCAAACAGCACCGCGGCGATAGCCAGCAGCTTGAGTCCATCGCGCCACATGGGCGCTAGGGGCAAGCTGTGCAAGGCCAGGCTGGCGCGCTGGCGCCAGGTCAGCAGCAGCGCCAGTGCCAGCAGCACCAGGCCCAATCCCACGCCCAGCGCGGGCGACAGATAACCCTGGCCCAAAAAGACCATCTCGGCGGATACCGGCGCCACCGTCACGCCATTGGTCACACCAAGCACGATGCCGCGATAGGCCAGCATGCCGCCCAGGCCGACAATAAACGAGGGGATGCCCGCATACGCGACCAGGAAACCGTTGAACAGGCCAAGCAGCAGACCGCAGGCGAGCACCATCGGCACGATCAATGGCAAAGGCAGATGGTGGCTAACGTCGAATACCGCCGCCACCCCGCCCAGTAGACCGAGCAAAGAGCCCACCGACAAATCGATTTCCCCCGCGATGATGACGAAGACCATGCCGCAGGCGAGGATGCCGGTGATTGCCATCTGTCGCATCAGGTTCGACAGATTGCGCGGCGAGATGAAGCCACCTTCTGTCTTCCAGCTGAAAAAGGCCCAGATCAGGGCAATGGCAAACAACAGCGCCAGCACCTTGTATTGTGTGAAGAGCTGTTTGAGATTGAATGATTTCATCGGATAGGAGAAGGTAGGTCGTTTAGTGCGGCTGGTCCAGCGCGGCGGCCAGCAGCATTTCCTGGGTCAGGTCCTGGTTGACGAAGTCGCCGCGCAGGCGCCCTTCGCCCATCACCAGTACGCGGTCGGCAATGCCCAGCACTTCAGCCAGCTCGGACGAGACCATGATGATGGCCATGCCCTGCTGCGCCAGTGCGAACATCAGTTTGTAGATTTCGTACTTGGCGCCCACGTCAACGCCGCGCGTGGGTTCGTCCAGGATCAGTACCTGCGGTTCGGTCAGCAGCATTTTCGAGAGCACCGCCTTTTGCTGGTTCCCGCCGGACAGGCTGCCAATCGGCAGAAAGGGACTGGTCGTTTTCAGGCCCAGGCGCGCAATCTGCTGATGTACGGCCGACAGTTCGGCCTCGCCATCGATGCGGGTCAGGCGCGCAAATCGCGACAGCACGCTCAGGGTGATGTTCTGACCAACATCGAGGTCACGCACAATGCCGTGCTGCTTGCGGTCTTCCGGCACCAACGCGAAACCGGCGCGGATGGCCTTTAGCGGAGTGCTTGTATCAACCTGCTTCCCGTGCAGCCAGACTTCGGCCTCGCAGCGGCCAGGATAAGCCCCAAAGAGTGCCGACACCAGCTCCGTGCGCCCTGCCCCAACCAGACCGGCGATGCCAAGAATTTCGCCCTTGCGCAGGCTGAAGGAGACATCGTCCACCCGCTTGCGCTCCGGCTTGTCGACGTCGTAGCAGGTCACGTGGCGCGCTTCGAAGATCACCTCGCCCACCGCGTGTTCCTGCTTCGGATACAACTGGTGCATGTCGCGCCCGACCATCTGCGCGATGATGCGCCCCACATCCATCTGCGCCATTGGTGTGGTGGCGATGTGCTTGCCATCGCGGATGACGGCGATGGTGTCGCAG
>JBJMVX010000285.1:0-25987 GCA_045810445.1 Massilia sp. | reverse complement strand
GACAGGGCGATGATTTCAGCGATCGTGGTCGGGCAGGCGGAAATGGCTTGCACCATGTCTTTCAGGCCGCCTTCGATGCGCTTGGCAATTTCAATCTCGCCTTCGCGGGTGAGCAGCGCCACGGCGCCCATCTCACGCATATACATACGCACCGGGTCGGTGGTGCGGCCAAAGTCGGAGTCGACCGTCGACAAGGCAGTCGCGGCTGCCGCTTCGACTTCGTCGTCGCTGGTGGCAGTGGCAACCGTGTCGGTCAGCAGCATCATTTCCGCATCGGGCGCGCGCTCGTAGACCGCGATCCCCATGTCGTTAAAGGTCGCGATAATGCCTTCGACCGCTTCCGGATCGATGATGTTTTCCGGCAGTTGGTCGTTGATCTCGGCGTAGGTCAGGTAGCCGCGCTCCTTGCCCATATTGATCAGGTTCTTGATCTGGGTGCGGCGACGCTCCATGTCCGCTTCGGTCGCTTTCGGGTCCGCTGCCAGCACGACCGTGCCCTTGGCCTTGCGTTCCTTGGCTTTCGAGACGGCCTTCAGTTCAGCGCGTTCGACCGCATTCAGTGCCGCCACTTCATCGTTTTCAGGCGTGAATTCGCTCGGCTTGCGGCCGCGACGGCCAGGCACCTTCACCGACGGCAGCAAATAGCCGGAAGTGTCAATCGCTGCCAGGGCGGCAGCGTCGGTGGTCTGGCTGACCGCTTGGCCCGCGGTCTGAATGACGGTCGGCTCGGCGTCGAGCAGCTTCTTGACCGCGCGCGGCTTGGCCGGCGCCTTGGCGGCTGGCTCGACTGCCGCTTCGGCGACCACTTCTTCACGTGCAGCCAGGCGCGAGCGCTTGCGCACCACGACCGGTGCGGCCAGCGCTTCATTGGCAGCATCGTCAAGCGCCGCTGCCGCGTCGACTGCAGCCAAGCGGGTGGTTTTTTTGACGACCGTGACCTTGGCCTCGGCATCGGCATCGACGCTGTATGAGGTTGCCGTTTTCGGCACGGCCAGCGGTGCGGCGCTTTTACGCGGCGCTTTGGCGGCTGTCAGGGTCAAGGTTTTCGCTTTGGTCGTCATTAAAACTCCAGTCAATAATCCAGCGGGACCCCGGCATGGGCCCGTCGAACGGTGTTCAGGGTAGCCCCCGCTAAGGGCGATGTTGGCCGTGCTGGGCCGCGCGATCATGCAGAACGAAAAAAAGCCCGCTAGCTGAAACGGGCTTGTATCTATTAATCCCAGGATGAATAGAGGAGATACAGCCATTATGCCCGAAAGCAAGTTATCGCGATAATTGATATATCGAATACCAGATATAACGTAAGCGTATACTTGCGGGACGCTGGACTGCCCTCTTTTTATCTTGCTAACGCGTCTGCGCTGGCGCAACACGCGCTCAAGGCAAGAGGCGAATAATACACGATTTCGCGCTGCTTGGCACATCCTCGTTCCCTGTGGGCGCGAATAAATTTTGGTGTGGCCGACAATAAATGCGGACTGGGCAGCGCCCATGCACCCTGGGTAGGCCCGTCTTTTTATAGCAGGCTCACCTACAAAATCCCCGCACCAGCGCAGGTGCGCATGCTATCCTTCCGGTTCCCGTGCTTACAATGAAGTCAATGAATACAACTAGTCCTGTCGCCGAGTCGGCCGACGCCCCCGCCCCGGCCGTAGTGGCTGCGGCTGGCACCCAGACCGCGCGATCCCTGCTTAAACAGTTTCAGCAACAGTTTCCCGCCTTCCGAGATTGCCTGCCCCTTGCCATCGGTATCGACAAGCAAATCCTCGCACGCATGCCCGAGCTGGACCGCAAGACCATGCGCACTGCGCTGGGCATCCACACCGGCTCGCTGCGTTACCTGCGCGCCATGGAAAAAGCCACCGTGCGCTTCGACCTGGACGGTGCCGCTGGCGCCGAAGTGACCGATACCCATCGCGCCCACGCCAAGGAAACCTTGCAGCAACGCTTCAAGAAAGAAGCCGAGCGCAAGAAAGCCGAACGCGATGCCGCCCAAGCTGCCGAAGCGGACAAGCTGCGCCAGGAAAAGTTGCTCCTGCTCGCCTCAAAATTCTCCCGCAACGCCTGATCACCCTCCATGACTGACGAAGTGGAAATCTTGCTGCCGCCTTATGACGGCATCAAGCTGGCGGCGGTACGCATGGTCAAGACCGCACAAGACGCGGCAGCCGCCTTGGCTGCCCTGTCGGCGATGGACGTGATCGGCTTCGATACCGAGTCGAAGCCCACTTTCCTGAAAGGGGAAGTGTCGACCGGACCGCATTTGGTGCAACTGGCCACGGACGATGCCGCCTATCTGTTCCAGATCGGCGCCAACCCGGCCGCAGATGTGCTCACGGTTGTGCTCAAGGCCGTGCTCGAGTCGCCCGCCATCCTGAAAGTGGGTTTCGGCCTCAAGGATGACGTCAAGCGCCTCTCGGCCAAGCTAGGCATCGAGACGGCCAACGTGCTGGACCTGTCGACGGCCTTGCGCAAGGGCGAGAAAAACACCCTGGGCGCCAAGACTGCCGTGGCCCGCTATTTTGGTCAGGCCCTGCAAAAGTCCAAGAAGATCACCACCACCAACTGGTCCATGCCGCGCCTGTCGGAAAAACAGATTCTGTACGCGGCCGACGACGCCCACGTGGCGCTGCGTATCTACCGTCACTGCCGCGCCCAGCAACTCGTCCCCAAGTAGGACAGCGCCACGCTGCCCCGGCAAGCGTGCGACAATGGCAAGCATCGATTCACGACTGCCTGCCATGCACAAATTTTTCTTATGCACCGCGCTACTAGCCCTGCCGGCGATGGCCGCCGAACGTCCAGCCGTACTGCCCGACAGCATGGCCCAGCGCGTGCTCGCCTGCACCTCCTGCCATGCGAAAAAAGACGTCAACGACCAGTATTTCCCTCGCATCTCGGGCAAGCCGGCCGGCTATCTGTACAACCAGATGCGCAACTTTGCCGAAGGCCGGCGCCAGTTTCCCTTGATGACCTATATGGTCGGTCACCTGCCCGATCCCTATCTGCATGAGATTGCCGACTATTTTGCCGACCAGCACCTGCCCTCCCCACCTGCCCAAGCCTCCGACGCCAGCCCGGCCATCCTGGAACGGGGCCGTACCCTGGTGCTCAAGGGTGACCCGCAACTGAAAGTGCCTGCCTGCGTGGGCTGCCACGGTGAACAATTAACCGGGGTTGCCCCCGCCATTCCAGGCTTGCTGGGGCTACCGCGCGACTACGTCAATGCCCAACTCGGCGCCTGGCGCAACAAGACCCGCCGTGCCCACGCCCCGGACTGCATGGCCGACATCACCGCGCGCCTGAGCCTGTCGGACGTGAGCGCCATTTCCAGCTGGCTCGGTTTGCAGCCGGTGCCGCCCGGAGCCCGGCCAGCGACCACCATTGCCCAGCCCTTGCCGCTTGCTTGCGGGAGCGTGCCATGAGAAAAATCGTCTTGCGCTCGCTCGCCGTGATTGTTCTGGCAGCGCTGATTGCCGTCGTCGTCGCCTGGCCGCGCGACCAGTTCATTGCCGCCAGCTCCCCTGCAGCCTATGCCGCCACGCCTGCCAACCTGGCGCGCGGCGCCTACCTGGCCCGTGCTGGCGACTGCATGGCCTGCCACACCGCGCGCGGCGGCCAGCCCTACGCGGGCGGACGCGCAATCGACACGCCGTTCGGCCGCCTGCTCGCGCCCAACATCACGCCCGACCGCGAGCACGGCATTGGCGCCTGGAACGCTGACGATTTCTGGCAAGCCCTGCACAACGGCAAATCCAAGGATGGTCGCCTGCTCTACCCAGCCTTCCCCTTCACCAGTTACACCAAGGTGACCCGCCCGGACGCCGATGCCCTGTTTGCCTATCTGCGCTCGGTCCCCGCGCAGGCCAGCGCCAGCCCACCGCATGAGCTGCGCTTTCCCTACAACCAGCAATTCATGCTGGCCGGCTGGCGCCTGCTGTACTTCAAGCCCGCCGTGTTCACCGAGGACAAGACACGCACGGCGCAGTGGAATCGCGGCGCCTACCTGGTCGACGGACTTGGCCATTGCATCGCCTGCCACAGCAGTCGCAATTTGCTGGGCGCCAGCGCCGGCGGCCTGTCGGGCGGCATGATCCAGACCCTGGGCTGGTATGCACCGTCCCTGACCTCGGACGCGGAAGCGGGCCTGGGCAGTTGGGAAGTGCCGCATATCGTGGACCTGCTGCACACCGGCGTGTCGCCGCGCGCGACCGTGTTCGGGCCGATGGCCGAGGTGGTCCAGCAAAGCTTGCAACATCTGAGCGAGGAAGACGTCGAGGCCATGGCCGTCTACCTGAAGGCCCTGCCGAAAGAACAGGTCGAGCCGGTTGTCATGCCTAGCGGCCCACTGGTGGACAAGGTAATGGCAGACGGCAAGGAGCTGTACCAGAAACATTGCAGCGAGTGCCACGGCAGTGACGGCAAAGGCTTACCGCCGCATTACCCTCCGCTGGTCGGCAACCGCGCGATCACCATGCCCGAGTCGGTCAATGCGATTCGGATCGTCTTGAATGGGGGTTTTGCGCCTGGCACGGCGGGCAATCCGCGGCCGTATGGCATGCCACCGTTTTCCCATGCGCTGGACGATGCGCAGGTGGCCGCGGTGGTCAGTTATCTGCGCGGCAGCTGGGGCAACCAGGCGCCACCGGTGACGCCTTCCCAGGTGAACCAGCACCGCAGCGTACCGCTCGATTAAAGCGGTGGCGCTGCGGCGCCTTGTCGCTTAGGCCGCGTCGAGCATGGCGCTGTAGCAGGCGTCTGCGAAACCGATACGGTCGGTCGTCGCATTGCGCGCATCGTCCATGCTGATTTTCTTGTCGCGCAGCAGATTGACCAGGGCTGAATTCATCGAGTGGCAACCGGCATTGAACTTGCCGGTGCCGCCGTCCATCAAACCACGCACTTCGGCCAGGCGGCCCGATTCAATAATGCGCACCACTTCCGGGTTCGAGGTCAGGCATTCGGTCGCCAGGTAGTAACGCTCGCCCTTGAGCGAAGGCAGCAGCGATTGGCACAGCACGCCGCGCAAGGCGCTGGCCAAGGCTTGCGACTGCGCTTCCGAGTTGCCGAGCAGGCGCATCATTTTCTGCAGTCCCAGTTCGGTCGAGCGCGCATGTAGCGTCGCCAGCACCAGCGGGCCGGATTCCGCCAGCGCCAGCGCTTCCTGCGCCGTTTCGGCATCGCGAATTTCGCCGATGACGATCACGTCCGGGCGTTCGCGCAGCGCGTCCAGCGCACCCTGGTAGTAACTGCCCACGTCGCCATCAGAGCCCACCTCGCGCTGGGTGATAATGCATTTGCGCTGGGGGATCAAGGTTTCTACCGGGTCTTCAATGGTGATGATGTGGCCGGAACGGGTCTTGTTGATTTCGTCGAGCATGGACGCGATCGTGGTCGACTTGCCCTGGCAAGTGTCGCCAATGATCAGCACCAGGCCACTGGTGAACTTGGAGAAATCCTGTTCAGCCGTGCGCAAGCCCAGCTGATTGAGTTCCAGCGGCTCTTTCGGGAAGCGACGCACGACGCAGCCTAAGCGCTTTTTGCCCTGGAAGGTGAAGCAGTTTGCGCGGATACGCGCCGTGTGCAAATCAATCGAGCGGTCAAAGGCGCGGTCGGCAATGCGCTCGGACCAGTTTGGCTCAATGACTTCGAAAAATTCTTCCAGCTCTTCCTTGGTGATCGGCGAATCGCTGACCGCAACCAGGCCATTCGGCTGGCGCAGCATCAAGGGACTGTTCTGGTGGATGATGATGTCGCTGAAGATCAGCTTGGTGTTCAGCAGGTGCAGAATCTGCTCGACCAGGGTACCGAATACCGGGTGGTCTTCATTCTCGATGTAGCTGAGGGTGCGAATTTGCGAGGACTGGTGGTTTTCCATCTGGCGGTAGTCTCTATTATCAGCAGCAAAATTGTGCGACCAATTATAAGACGAGTATGCCGGTGCGGTGCGGAAAGATTGCGGTTGAGACACAAAGTTGATGCGGAAAAACCGCAGTCAGGGCAAACTGGCGGGCAAGCTTCTGAAACGACGGGATTTCAGCGGCACATTCAAAGGTGATACATGGTTCGTCTCGACTGTTCGGGTGTACGGTTTTATTCACAAAACGATGAGAAACACCTGTTTGGCTGGGCGCTCGACATTGCAGGGGTTTTGCGATGGGAACAGGACACTCTGGTCGTCAGGAATGCCCTCTCCCAGGCATCGATTCTGGACCTTGTGGCGCTATTTCGCCGCTATAAAATATCGATGACCCAACTGGCACAGTTCCGGACGGCCAAGAACGAACAATGGTTTGCTGATCCACGGATGCACTGGTACAAGCCGGTGTTCGGCGCTGCGTGAGCAGTTCAGCCCACACTTCCGAATCCCAGATGAGCCCCCCTATGCGCGTACTGATCACCGGCTCGACTACCTGGACTGACGCGCAAGCGCTTCGCCGTGAGCTCAAGGATTTACCGTCGAACACCGTCGTTGTCACCGGGGACTGCCCGGGCATCGATGCGCTCGCGATTGCCGTGGCCACGGAGCTCGGCTTTGCTGTGGAAGCGATGAAGAAAAATCGTGCGGACCGCAAAGCCTTCCCCGAGGCGAGCTGGATGGGGCTCAATGAACGGATGCTGGCTGCCGGTATCGATCTCGTGCTCGCATTCCATCCTGACTACGGCAAAGCAGGCTGTGCACGGGGAACGGCGCACCTGGTGGACCTGGCCGTCGCCGCTGGGGTAGCAACCCGAACGCTCATCTGCTAGAAGGAAAGGATCGCCACTTGGCCCTCTATCTCGGCGTGTTTGTTTTGTCGCTTGTGTCGTGCTTCATCGGCCTAGTATTGGAATGCCTCCGGGGCAATGTAGCTCACCTGAAAAATGGCCGTGAACCAAATGCCAGCGCTGCCTTGTTTCCAAACGTACCGATCATTCCATGCCTCTATCTTGCTGGGGCATGGTTCTTGAACGCGCGATCCGAAAATTCAGGGTTCATCACAGTCGTTGCCTACTTCTGCATCGCGTCTATCATCAAGGCATATCACTACAAAGTGCTGCAAGCAGAATTCGTTCGCCTTAGCGCCAAACGACTCAGCTAAAGCCGCACTGCTGAAAACGGGACGGGCGCAAGGAAGCGCTTGTCCGGTCTTCAAAATTGGCTAGCGCGCCATTTACGGTTGGGATTTAATGAACTGGAACTCGAAAGCTGCTTGTCCGCCCTCAATTTTTGAAACCAAGCGCCGTGCTGTTTCGTTCTGAGGATCGAATTCAAGGTATTTTTTTAACTCTGCCAGCGCCTCGTCATTTCTCTTCTCGCTCAAATAGGCGAAAGCCAGGGAATAATGAGCTTCCTTCTCACCGAGATCGATTGCTTTCTGCAGAAATGGAATGCTCTTCGCGATGTGTTTGGTTCCTACCAGGAAGGAGCCAAAATTGTAGTTTGCGCGTTTGTCATTGGGATCAAATTCCAATAAGCGGAGATACCCCTCGATGGCCTTGTTCCCACAGCCTGGGATATCAAGGTTGTGTCCCATCGAATTCAAAAATGCGTACCTGAACAGAATTTCCTTGTCGCCGTGTACCTTGTTTGGTGCTTTGTCCAAAGCCCCGAGAACTTCCTTCAAGGATTTGACCATCTCCGCCTTCTGCTCCTCAGAATCGAAGTGAGGAGGATAGCGCTTGGCATGTTCCCCCACGCGCGCGATGACGCTATCTACATATTCGAAGGGGAAATCAGTCGCCACAGCTCGCGATGCCAGCAATGACAGGAACAATATGGCAGCCAGTTTTCGATGTGAGACCAGGAGAAGTTTGATTTCGGGCAGCAAGGTAGGTTTTCCAAAATGGATTGAAGGAGGCAAACGCAATTGATGAACGTGCATGGTTCCTGCGGAATGCGAAGTCTCAGCGCACGCGATGAGTGCGCCGGAATCCCGTCTTCAAGTCGGTCGACACCTTGCTACTGCCTTCGTTGACGAACACCTCGTCCGGCGGCTCGTCACCGGCGAGCGCACCCGACACCACGGGCAGGCCCTCGCCCTTGCGCACCAATTCATCGGCGCGCTCAAACACATTCTTGCAGCCGGTTTCCGCGATCAAACTCTGGACAATCGGCACCTTCCAGGCGTCAACACCGGCGGCCTGGAACTCGCAAATCAGGTAACCATCCTTGCCGCCAAACTGTTCGACCAGCAAACCTGGAAGACCGTCGGCTTCTGCATTGATCAGCTTGACGATCTGGTCTGGCTTGGCCTTGGCCGCTGCGGCTGCACTTTTGGCCAGCGCCGCCTTCACGCGCCGCTTGATCAGCGCGTGGTCCACCGGTTCATTTTCCTCGAAGGTCCACACCCGTGCCCGGATCTGCGACTTGGCGTTGTAGGCCGCCCGCGCCAAAAACTGCTGCGACGACGATTGGACAAGTGCCGTGGCGCCGCCCCTCATTTTTTCGTTCGGCTTGCCGTCGACTTTTTCAACGGCCGAGGCATAAATCCACGGTTCGCGGGCGAGCAAGCTTTTTTCCTTGCCCTGTTTGATGGTGATGATCAGCATGTGAGTCCAAATGGTAGTTTCTAGCCCACATGATACAGCCACCCTCCAGGTTTAGAGACTTCCCTCTAGCCAAGCACGAAATAGTTTGCCACTAGACCGATCGGTCTATAGCATGGCTTGCATGACACTTCCCGACGCCCGCCAACGCCTGATCCTGGCCATGATTGATGCACTGCAGCGCCGCGGCCTGCATGGCAGCGGCCTGACCGAGCTGCTCGCGGCCGCCAAGGCGCCCAAGGGCGTGCTCTACCATCACTTCCCGGGCGGGAAAACAGAACTGGCGGTGGCGGCCGTTCACGCCACGGTCGAACGCCTGTGCCAACTGCTCGACGACAAGCTCGCTGCCGGCGCCGACCCGGCCGCCGCCCTGATGGCCTGGATCGCTGGCGCCCAGCAGCGCCTGGCCAACAGCGATTACGAGCGCGGTTGCCCACTGGCCACCATCGCACTGGAAACCACTGCAGCCGATGTCGCCATCCGCGCGGCCCTGGCCGACGGCTTTGTCCAGGTGCGCGTACGCATTGCCGCCGCCCTGACGCGTGTCGGCTACGACGCTACCGTGGCCAGCGCGCTCGCCGCCCTGATTGTGGCTGCCTACGAGGGCGGCCTGCTGCAGGCACGCGCTGCCGGTACGCCCGAACCGATGCAGATGGTGGGTAGCGCCCTGCATTCCTTGTTGACCCTGCACCGCCCCGAAGGAGCACGCCCATGAGCACTGCCACGACCACCACGACCGAACTGTGCATCCTGACCGCCGCTGACGGTTACGCCCTCAGCGCCACGCGCTACAGCCCGTCCGGTCCGGCGCGCGCCCACCTGGTGATCGCTGGCGCCACAGGCGTGCCGCAAGGCTTCTATCGCCGCTTCGCCGAATTCGCCTGCGCCCAGGGCTACGCGGTCATGACGCTCGACTATCGCGGCATCGGCCGTTCGCGCCCCGCCAACCTCAAGGGCTTTCGCATGGACTACCTGGACTGGGGCCGCCTGGACCTGGCCGCCGCAGTCGATGCCATGAGTGTTCCCGGCCTGCCCTTGTACGTCGTTGGCCACTCCTATGGCGGCCATGCCTTTGGCCTCTTGCCCAATCACGCCAAGGTCACGGCGCTGTACACCTTTGCCACCGGCGCGGGCTGGCACGGCTGGATGCCACGCGCCGAACAGCTGCGCGTGAAGCTGATGTGGAACGTGGTCGGCCCGCTGATCGTCCGCCTGAAAGGTTACCTGGCGTGGAGCTGGCTGGGCATGGGCGAAGACCTGCCCATCGACGTCTACCGCCAATGGAAACACTGGTGCACCTTTCCGCGCTACTTTTTCCAGGACCCCGCCATGACCCATCTGGCTGCCGGTTTTGACAGCGTGCGCAGTCCCATCATGGCGTGCAATGCACTCGACGACCTGTGGGCCCGTCCCAAGTCGCGCGACGCCTTCATGGCCGGTTACCGCAACGCGCCCGTGCAGTCCACCGACATCGACCCACGCCAGGCCGGCATGGGACCGATCGGCCACATGGGTTACTTCAAGCAGCAGTGCCAGCCCCTGTGGGCAGGTGCATTGCAGTGGCTGGACCAGCAAGCTCAGTTGCGCCAGGGCGGACTGTCGGCCTGAACTGCATTCTGTCCGGCGTCCGCTGCAATCTGTCGCAAAGCGGACGCGCGAACACGCGGCTTTTCTTAAGATCGCTCCATCGAATACTTTCAGGAGACTCTAATGAAACATGCATACACCGCCTCCATCGTCCTGGCTGTCTCCCTCGTTGCTGGCGTCGCCATCGCATCACCGTTGGACTGGTTCGGCGGCGAAAAGGTTCAGGGCAATGGCAGTATCAAGAAGCAGTCGCGCGAACTGACCCATTTCAACGGCGTCTCTTTGAGCTTGCCTGGCACGCTGGAACTTCGCCTCGGTAACACCGAAGGCATCAGCATTGAAACCGACGACAACCTGCTGCCCCTGATTGAAACGACCATCGACAATGGCGTGCTGAAAATCCGCCCGACCAAACGCAACATGAATCTGCAAACGCGTAACCTGCGCATCGTCGTCAATGCCAAGGACATCGACCGTCTGGCCCTGGGCGGCTCCGGCTCCATCGACTCGGACGCGCTGCACGGCGGCAAGCTGCAATTTGATCTGGGTGGTTCGGGCTCGATTCGCCTGAAAGGCATCGACAGCGATGCGGTGGCCGTCACCGTGGGCGGCAGCGGCAATTTCCGTAGCGGGGCCGGCAAGACAGGTACGCTGTCGGTGTCCATCGGCGGCTCGGGTGAGGTGGATGTGGGCCAGGTGCAGGCCAACGACGCCAGTGTCAGCGTGGCTGGCTCTGGCAATGCCATCGTCTGGGCCAGCAATGGCTTGAGCGTCACGGTGGCAGGCTCGGGCGACGTCAATTACTACGGCGACCCAAAAGTGAGCCGCTCGGTGGTCGGCTCGGGCGGCACGCGACGCCTCGGTGGCGCCCCGCGCTAAACGACGTGCTTAGTGCGGCACCGGTCCCGGCACTGTCGGGACCACAAAGCCTAGCGGCTTGACCGGCAAGGTGACCGTCACGCTTTCGCGCTTCTTGCCTTTGGCCTGCAATTGCAAGGTCATGTCCACCGTCTCGCCAGCCTTGAGCTGGTGCTTCAGTCCAATGAGCATGATGTGATAACTGCCGCTGGCCAGATTAACGCCCTGGCCTGCTGGCAGGTCGATCCCATCGACCTCGCGCATCTGCATCATCTCGCCTTGCATCGCCATCTGGTGCAACTGCACGCTGGCAGCCACCGGTGAACTAACGCCCACCAGGCGCGTACCACTGGCCGACTGCAGACGCATGAAGGCGCCCGTGTTGGTCTGCGCCGGCACGGTGGCGCGCACCCAGGGTGCGGTCACGCTCAGGTCGGCACGGGCGCTGGCCAGCGCGCAGGCTGTGGCCAGGACTGCAAACAGCATCATCTTTTTCATGGTCTTCTCCTAGCGCTCGGCCTTGAAGTCTTCGCGTTCAATCAGCACGGTGGCCACGCTGTCAGTCAGGTAAATCTGGCCATCCTGGATCGTGCACTGCAATTGCATGTTGCGGCTGCACAGGGCTTCGAGCTGGGCGCTGGCGTCCGACGGAATATTAATCACCGTCAGATTCTTGGCCCGTTCCAGTTTATTGGCAATCTGCTTGAACCAGATATGGCTGGTGGCGCTATAACTATAAACCACCACCTTGGCGCTGCGCCCGCAGGCTTTCATCAGGCGCTTCTCGTCCGGCTGGCCGACTTCGATCCACAATTCGATGGCGCCGGTCAGATCCTTTTGCCACAGATCCGGTTCCTCGGTATCGAACAGGCCCTTGGTGAAGGTGAGCGACTCGCTGGCATGGATGGCAAAGGCAAGCAGCCGTATCATCATGCGCTCGTCGGTCTCGGACGGGTGGCGCGCCAGCGTGAGCGTGTGCTCCTGGTAGTAATTGCGGTCCATGTCCGCAATCTGCAGTTCTGCCTTGTAAATTGTCGCTTTCAGAGCCATACACAAACCTTGTTGATTATTTGAAGACGACAGTCTTGTCGCCGTTTTGCAAAATGCGGTGTTCGACAAACCATTTCACTGCGCGCGCCAGCACCACGCATTCAACGTCGCGCCCGATGGCCGACAGCGTATCGGCGTCCATCGCGTGGTCCACCCGCTCCACATCCTGTTCGATGATCGGTCCTTCATCAAGGTCGCCCGTGACGAAGTGGGCGGTGGCGCCAATCAGCTTGACGCCGCGATGGTGGGCCTGGGCGTAGGGCTTGGCGCCCTTAAAGCTGGGCAGGAAGGAATGGTGGATATTGATGGCGCGCCCGGCCAGCGCCGTGCACAAGCCTGGCGAGAGGATCTGCATGTAACGCGCCAACACCACCAGATCAATCTGGTGGGTTGCCATCAGGTCCAGCACGCGCGCTTCCTGGGCCAGTTTGGCTTCTTCCGACGCACCGGTGGCCAGTGGCAAATGGTGGAAGGGAATATTGTAGCTCGCTGCCAGTTGGTAAAAGTCCATGTGGTTGGACACGATGGCCGGAATTTCCACCGGCAGCAAACCGCTTTTGTAGCGGAACAGCAAATCGTTCAGGCAATGGCCGATCTTCGACACCATCAACATCACGCGCGGCTTGACGTGGGCATCGTGCAACTGGCCCTGCATACCCATCTGCGCGCACAGGGCGGCAAAATCGGCGCGCAGCTGCGCTTCGCCGACCTGCTGCTCTTCCAGCGCAAAGTGCACGCGCATGAAAAACAGGCGCGACTCCGGATCGCCAAACTGGGCCGAGTCGATGATGTTGCAACCGTGCTCGGCGAGAAAGCCAGACACGCGATGCACAATGCCGCGCTGGTCCAGGCAAGACAGGGTCAGAATGTATTCGGGATGCGTCATGGTCGGCCGCTGGAAAAGGAACCGGGTATTGTCGCACGGGCGCGTGGCAAAAGTGGAAAAACAGAAAAAAGCACGACCGTTCCAAACTGGAGTATAGTGGTCGGATTGTCCTCACCACATAAGGAAAACGCCATGTCCAGCACTGCCCTGATGAATCAGCAATTTCGCCTCGCCGCCCGCCCTGTCGGCCTGCCCAAGCGCAGCGACTGGCAAGAAACAACGGAAGCGGTGCGCGAACTGGCCGACGGCGAGATCGTCGTCAAGGCCCTGTATCTGTCGCTGGACCCAGCCATGCGCGGCTGGATGAACGAAGGCAAATCCTACATTCGCCCGGTCGCCATCGGCGAAGTCATGCGCGCTGGCGGCGTGGGCGTGGTGGTGGCATCGAAGTCCGACAAGTTTGCCGTGGGCGACCATGTGTCGGGCGGCATTGGCGTACAAGCTTATTGGGTTGGCGCGGCCAACGACAAGACCGCTGGCTTTTTCAAGATTGACGCGCGCATGGCGCCGCTGACGACCTGGCTGAACACCCTCGGCATGCCGGGCATGACCGGCTACTTCGGCCTGATCGAATCGGGCTTGCCGAAAGCGGGTGAGACAGTGGTGGTGTCCGGCGCAGCAGGCGCGGTCGGCATGACGGTCGGCCAGGTCGCCAAGCACCTGGGTTGCCGCGTGGTAGGCATTGCTGGCGGCAAGGACAAATGCGATTTTGTCGTCAATGAACTGGGCTTTGATGCCTGCATCGACTACAAGAATGGTGACGTCAAGGAAGGCTTGAAGACACACTGCCCGGGTGGCGTGGACATTTATTTCGACAATGTGGGCGGCGAGATCCTTGATGCCGTGCTCACCCGCATCAACCTGCGCGCGCGCATCGTCATCTGCGGCGCCATCTCGCAGTACAACAATACCAGCGCCGTGAAAGGCCCGGCCAACTACCTGTCGCTGCTGGTCAACCGTGCCCGCATGGAAGGCATCGTGGTGTTCGATTACGCTGACCGCTACCACCTGGGCGTAGCTGCCATGGCCAAGTGGATGAAGGAAGGCACGTTTAAAAGCAAGGAAGACGTGGTCGATGGCCTCGCGACCTTCCCTGAAGCACTGCTGATGCTCTTCGAAGGCAAAAACTTCGGCAAGCTGGTCCTGAAGGTGGCCGCTGAATAAGATGTCCATGTCGGGCCTGCGTCAGCGACACGATGCAGGCCCCGCTCCGCACTACCCCCACCCCACTGTTCTTGCGAAAGCGAGAACCCATCACTCCGCTGCATCGCCACAACGCAACACGTAGCACAAGTGCTATAGGTTCTCGCTTTCGCAAGAACAGTGTGCGCGTTTTTCGGGTGATCGACTCCTGTGCCACGTCGCCATTTGACCGTGCGCTTGCATTGCCACCGCTGACGGAACTTGGCACGCCCTGCGACGTCTATCTCTGTTGATGGCCACCCGTGCCGACGCTGGTGCTGGCGGCGCATCTGCGCGCGCAATTTTCCGGGCTCGTGCCCCCTCCCTTTTGCGAAAGACCACCATGGCCACTTCCATCCCTCCCAACGATGATGCCGACAGCAGCGCCCTGGCGCTGCTGCGGGCCGACCACAACAAGGTCAGGCAACTATTCCAGCAATTCGCACAGTTGCGTGGCAGCGAAGACAACGCGCGCAAGACTGAACTGGTCGACGACATCTGCTACGAATTGACCCTGCACACCATGCTCGAAGAAGAATTGTTTTATCCAGCCCTGCGCGCGGTCGCCGACGACGCGGAGCTGCTCGATGAAGCCGACATCGAGCATGCCGGCGCGCGCGAGCTCATCAGCCAGCTCGAGGTCATGTACCCCGGCGACGACCATTTCGATGCCACGGTCACGGTATTGGGGGAAGAGGTCGCCCACCACATGTCCAAGGAGGAGCAAGAACTCTTCACGCTCGCGCGCAGCAGCGGGATCGACCTCGATGCACTGGGCGCGCGCATGGCGGCGCGCAAGGACGAACTCGATGAAGACCTCTCCTCGCCAGCGACCGACCTCGATGCGCTCGACGCCATTTTGCCGCGCGAAGGAACGCGCCGGGCACCGCGTGCGCCCAACTAGTCGGAACTATTCAAATTGGGCGCGCCTCTAATCCCTGAGCGCGCCACGGTGGACGCGCAACACACGGCAACACGCAACCAGGAGAGCGACATGGCGACAAGCAAAAGTAGTGGCAGCAAGGGTAGCGGCGCGGGCGCCAGCTCGTCCGGCAATGCCCAAAAGAGCGGTAGCGGCAACGGCGGCCCAGCCAAACGGGGCTTCGCGGCCATGGATGAAAACCAGCAGCGCGAAATCGCCAGCAAGGGCGGCCAGGCGGCCCACCAGAAAGGCACGGCCCACGAGTTCGATTCCGAAGAGGCAAGGCGGGCCGGGCAAAAAGGTGGGGAGGCGGTCAGCCGCGATCGCGAACACATGGCCGATATCGGCCGCAAGGGCGGCGAAAGCCGGCAGTCCGCGGCGCGTAGCAACAAGGAGGGCGGCAGCGCCAGCAAAGGCAGTCGTCAGGGCAGCAAGGGCGGTGAATAAGGCGCCCGCGTGCGAACCAGTTGGCATGGGGTGTGCGGTCGTGAGTGTGGTTCCGGCTACACACCCCAGAGCAATGCAATCTTATCGGTATCACCAGCTTTTGCAGCAGGTGACGACGAAGTCTGGTCTTCGCGACAAGTAAAGCCGCAGTTTCATGCCATTCCAGCAAGGCGAATCGTAAAATCAGGCGCCACGGCAAATGCCGCTGGGCTATGCTCATGTTAAGATTTCCGCGAAACGATAGCAGCGCGGATGCCAGCCCGCGTGACCACTGGAAGCATCATGAATTTGCAGCAAACGAACCTTCGCGCCGAGCCCGCATTAACTGCCGACGACGCGCCCCTCACGCACGGACGCGACGCCATCTTTGCCGCGCTCGCGACCCTGTATCGGGACCGCAAGCCACGCCTGTACGAAAATCCCCATCCATGGAGTCTGGGTGGCGAAGACCCGCTTGACGCCATCGCAGTCTGGCAACGCGCAGAACCCGTGGTGCACTGGCATTACATCACCCTGGGCTTCTCGGAACTGTATGCCAAGCAGGGTAAAAATCCGCTAATCAGCGGCCACGGTTTTGAACTGTCCTTCCGCCTGGTTGCCGAACCTGGTCAACACGAACCGCCTGTGTGGCCTATGCGCCTGCTGCAAAACCTGGCGCGCTATGTATTTAGTACCGGTAATGGCTTCCACGATGGCCATCGCCTCAGTACCAATGGCCCGATCACGCTGGGCAGTGCCACGCGTCTGTATGCCCTCGGTTTCGCCTTCGATCCCGAGCTGGCGGCGATGAATACACCCAATGGTCACCTGGCCTTCCTTGAAATGACCGGTCTGACGCTGGACGAAGAGCGCGCCGCCCAGCAATGGGAAACGCGCAAGCTGCTCGAACTGATGCTGCCCGAACTGCCGCTCTGGATCACCGACCTCAAGCGCGAGTCTCTGCTGGCCGGCAAGCCCTTGCAGGATCTGGTGTCCGAAGGCATACGCAAGGACGGCTCGTCTTGCGTCTCCGTGTATGCCGACATGCTCGCCATTGAAGTGCGCAAACGTGTGCTGCGCTCGTCAATCGCGCAGATCACGCTGGGGGCACGCCAGATCGACCAACTGGCCGAACTCCTACCCTTGCGCCTGCCCTATGGCCGCAGCTTCGTGATCGCCGGACCACGCTGGAAGCTGCAGTTCGAACTGGGCAGACGCAATAGTTGGCGCATCGAAGCTGGTGTGCTCCACATCACCGTCACCGGCAAGAATCTGCCCGAGCTGACCACCCTGCTCCATCCACGCATGGGCGTCTATCGTCTGCCCGCGTTTCCCACCTTGCTGTGGAATGTGCAGCAAACCATGATCCGCAATACCGACGGCGACGTCGTCAACATCATCGGCTAGGTTTCCCCCTTCCTTTATTTTTTGGGTCAGGCAGCACGCCTGATTTTGTTCTATAATTTCAGTAATTACTGAAAATTCAAAATATACTGGACGTCGAAACATGGTCAATCTGACACCGCTGGCACAGAAATTCATCCTTCATTTCGGCGAAATGGGTAGCCGCTGGGGCATCAACCGCACCGTGGGCCAGATGTATGCCCTGTTGTATGTGCTGGGCAAACCCTTGAACGCCGATGAGATTGCCGAACATTTGCAGTTCTCGCGTTCGAATGTGTCGATGGGCTTAAAGGAGTTGCAGTCCTGGCGCCTGATCAAACTGCTGCACCAGCCGGGCGACCGGCGCGAGTACTTCGAGCCACCCAAGGATGTGTGGGACATCTTTAAAGCCCTGCTGGAGGAACGGCGCCGGCGCGAAGTCGAGCCCACCCTGTCGATGCTGCGCGATGCCCTGCTTGAGGCGCCCAGTACCGAGGCCGATATCGTGGCCCAGCAACGCATGCGCGAAATGTACGACTTGATCGAGCTCTCAAGCTCCTGGTTCGACGACGTCCAGCGCCTCTCGCCCGAGACCCTCACTTCCTTGATGAAGATGGGCTCCACGGTTGGCAAGCTGCTTGACGTGGGCGACACCGTACGCGGCACCTTCCGCAAGAAGAAGGCCGCAGCCCCCTCCAGCGACGAGCAGGAAAGCTGACATGCGCGCGCGTGCCGGCATGCCGCTCTGGATGGCGCTCTCGCTGGCGCTGACCGTCAAGGTATTGCTGCTCGTGCTGCTCTACAAAGCCTGCTTCGCGGCCCCGCAAGCGAAAAAAATGCGCATGCCGACCGCCACGGTCGAACAGCACCTGCTAGGCAGCGCTGCTGCCCCTTCTTCACCGCCCCTTCCCCCTTCCGTCTCCAAGGCCACGCCATGAATCCCATCGACGATGTCGTCAGTTTGTCGCGCCTGCAGTTTGGCGCCACTGCCCTGTACCACTTCCTGTTTGTCCCGCTCACCCTGGGCCTGTCCTGGATCCTGGTGATCATGGAATCGGTGTATGTGATGACAGGGCGCGAAATCTACCGCGACATGACCAAGTTCTGGGGCAAACTCTTTGGCATCAATTTCGCCATGGGGGTCACCACCGGGATCACCCTTGAATTCCAGTTCGGGACCAACTGGGCCTACTACTCGCACTACGTGGGCGACATCTTTGGCACCCCGCTGGCCATCGAAGGGATGATGGCCTTCTTCCTCGAATCGACCTTTGTCGGCCTGTTCTTCTTCGGTTGGTCGCGCCTGTCGCGGGTCCAGCATCTGGGTGTGACCTTCCTCGTGGCCCTGGGTTCTAGCCTGTCGGCGCTGTGGATCCTGATTGCCAACGGCTGGATGAACAATCCCGTGGGCGCCCACTTCAATTTCGAGACCATGCGCATGGAGTTGACCAGCATCGCCGACGTCATCTTCAATCCGGTGGCCCAGGTCAAATTCGTCCACACGGTGGCCGCCGGCTATGTCACGGCCTCCATGTTCGTGCTCGGGATCTCGGCCTTCTATCTGCTGCGCGCACGCGACATCCCGTTTGCCCTGCGCTCGTTTGCCATCGCCGCCGGCTTTGGCCTGGCGTCCACGCTCTCGGTGATCGTCCTCGGTGACGAATCGGGCTACACGGCCGGTGAGGTCAACAAGGTCAAGCTGGCTGCCATTGAAGCGGAGTGGGAAACCGAACCAGCACCAGCCGGGCTGACCGTGTTCGGCCTGCCCAACGACGCAGCCCAGCGCACGGACTACGCAGTCAAGGTGCCCTATGTGTTGGGATTGATCGCGACGCGCTCGAACGACAAGCAGGTCACCGGCATCAAGGAACTCAAGCGCCAGCACGAGGTGCGCATCCGTAACGGCATGCTGGCCTACGATGCGCTCACGCGCCTGAAGTCCGGCGACAAGTCCCCCGAGGCGCGCGCCGCCTTCCTGCGCTTGCAACCGGACCTGGGCTACGGCCTGCTGCTGAAAAAGTACACGCCACGCGTGGTCGACGCCACCGAAGCGCAAATCGCCGCGGCCGTCAACGACACCATCCCCAAGGTGGCGCCGCTGTTCTGGTCCTTCCGCATCATGGTGGGTCTGGGCCTGCTGTTCCTGTTCATTTTCAGCGCTAGCTTCTATTTCCTGATCCGTAAAAAACTCGCGCCACAACGCTGGCTGCTGCGCCTCGCCGTGGTGGCCATTCCACTGCCCTGGGTGGCCGCTGAACTGGGTTGGGTGGTGGCCGAATACGGTCGCCAGCCCTGGACCATTGCCGGCATCCTGCCGACCCATTTGTCCGCGTCCACGCTGCAGCCTTCGAACCTGTATTTCAGCCTGGCCGGCTTCCTCGGTTTCTACACCCTGCTCCTGATCATCGAGATGGGCCTGATGATCAAGTACACGCGCCAGGGACCGAGCAGTCTGCACACCGGTAAATATCATTGGGAACGCGAGGTGGCAGCATGATCTTCGACTATGTGACCTTGAAAGTGATCTGGTGGTGCTTTGTCGGCGCCCTCCTGATCGGCTTCGCGCTGACCAACGGCTTTGACTTTGGCGTGGGCATGTGGCTGCCCTTCCTGGGCAAGAGCGATATCGAGCGGCGCGTCATCATCAACGTGGTGGGGCCGACCTGGGAAGGCAACCAGACCTGGTTCATCGCAGCCGGTGGCGCCATGTTCGCTGCCTGGCCGCTGGTGTATGCGGCTGCTTTCTCGGGCTTTTACGTGGCGCTGATGCTGCTGCTATTTGCCCTGTTCTTGCGTCCCGTGGGCTTTGACTACCGCAGCAAGCTGGCCGACCCGCGCTGGCGCAGCAGTTGGGACTGGGCGCTGTTTGTGGGCGGGTTCGTGCCGCCGCTAATCTTTGGCATCGCCTTTGGCAATCTGCTGCAGGGCGTTCCCTTCTACTACGACAGCAGCATGCGCATGGCCTACACCGGCAGCTTCCTCGACCTGTTCAATCCTTTCGGCCTGTTGGCCGGCGTGCTGGGCGTGTCCATGCTCGCCTTGCACGGCGCCACCTGGCTGCAGCACCGCACTGACGGCGTCATTGCCCAGCGCGCGCGCAAGGCAGCCATCGCTGCTGGCGCGCTCACTGTACTCGCCTTTGCCGGCGCCGGCCTGTGGGTCGCCAGCGGCCTGCAAGGCTATCGCATCACGGCAGCGCCGCCCCTCGATAGCGCTTTCATGCCAATTGCGAAAACCGTGGTGCGCGGCGCTGGCGCCTGGATGGACAACTACCAACGTTGGCCGGCGACCTGGCTGTTCCCGGCCATGGGCCTGGGCGGCGCGCTGATGGCCATCGTCGCCAGCCTGCTGCGCCGCAGCCTGGCCGCCTTTCTCGCCAGCGCCGTTGCCGTCTCGGGCATCGTACTCACTGCAGGCAGCGCCATGTTCCCCTTCATCATGCCGTCCTCACTGGCGCCTGGCAGCAGCCTGACCGCCTGGGATGCGGTGGCCAGCCACAAGAGCCTGGCCGTGATGTTCTGGGTGGTGGTGATCATGCTGCCGATCGTGATCGGCTACACCTCCTGGGTCTACGCCATCATGCGCGGCAAGGTCACTGCGGCCTACATCCGCGAACACGAACACGAATCTTACTAGGAGCAGCTATGTGGTATTTCGCCTGGATACTCGGAGTGGGACTGGCCCTGTCGGCAGCCATCATCAACGTCATGTGGCTCGAATCGAACTACGCCTTCGGCCAGCGCGATGAAGACACCACGCGCGAGCGCTTCGAGCAAGCGAGCCTGGACGACATCTGAACCCGGCTGGCGCGCCGACTGTGCTAGCATGCGCGCCATGCAAGAGCTCAAATATCTCAGCGCGTATTCGGACCAGACGCGCGCCCAGGTCAGCCAGTTAATCGCCACTAAGCAGTTGGGAGAGGTGCTCATTAAGCGCTATCCCAAGTCCCATGGCCTGCGCACCGACAAGGCGCTGTTCGACTACGTCCAGGATTTGAAGGCCGAATTCCTGCGCAACGCTGATCCAATCAACAAGGTCGCTTATGACAGCAAGATCCACGTCATTAACAACGCCCTGGGTCTGCACACGTCCATCTCGCGCGTCCAGGGTGCCAAGCTCAAGGCCAAACACGAAATCCGGGTCGCCTCCATGTTCAAGGAAGTACCGCTGGAATTCTTGCGCATGATCGCCGTCCACGAACTGGCGCACGTGAAAGAAAAGCAGCATGACAAGGCTTTCTACAAACTGTGCTGCTACATGGAACCCCAGTACCACCAGTACGAGTTCGATCTGCGCCTGTACCTGACCCAGCTTGATCAGGATGCAACTCGGCTCTGGTAGTGCTTGCTTAGAATGCTTTTGTATCTGCTATCGATGGCATTCTTAACACTCAAAAAACCCACAAAATGTTGCATTCACGCATCTAAAGTTGCTCTATAGATTCCGCACACTAGGATATCGGTCGACAACACCTACCCTGCTCTATACAGTGGGTGCTGTCACAGGAACCTTGCTATGCGCCACAAACTTACTACTTTTTCATCGATATCCGCTCCCTTGCTGCGCCTCTCGCTGGGCGCCGCCGCCCTGTGCGCAGCGGCCTTGGCAAGCGCCGCCGAAGCCGAGGGCCCGACCTGGACCTTTGGCGGCTTTGGCAGCCTGGGCATGGCCCGCTCCGACTTTCATGATGCCGATTTCAATGCCAATGTCCTCAAGGGCGATGGCACCGGCTATTCGAGCGGCTGGAGTCCCAACATCGACAGTCGCCTGGGTGCCCAGCTAGGCGTGACCCTGGACAAAAAATGGTCGGGTGTGCTGCAGGTGATCACCGAGCAGCGCTTCGACAACAGCTTCCAGCCCATCGTCGAATGGGCCAACATCAAATACCAGGCCACGCCGGACCTGGCCCTGCGCGCAGGGCGCATCGCACTGCCGATTTTTCTCGACGCCGACTACCGCAAGATCGGCTACGCCTACCCCTGGGTGCGTCCGCCCGTGGAAGTGTATGGCGCCATCCCGATCACCAATAGCGATGGTCTCGATGCGTCCTACCGCTGGCGGGCGGCCGGGGTCAAGTTCACCACCCAGGCTTTCTTTGGCCGCACTGACCTCAAGCTGACCGCTACCAACCACGTCAAGGCACGCGGCATCGCCGGCATCACGCAAACGGCCGAAGTGGGAGCGCTCACGGTGCGCGCCAGTACCTTCAATGCACGCTTGAACGTCAGTCTCGCGCGCGAACTGTTTGACGGTTTTCGCCAGTTCGGCCCCCAGGGCGTGGCCATCGCCGACCGCTATGACGTCATCAACAAGCGCGTCAACGGCGTCACCATTGGCGCGAACTACGATCCGGGCCAATGGTTCCTCATGGCCGAAGCAGGCAGCATGGACGGGCATTCCTTCCTCGCCCATACCCATTCCATGTATGCCAGCGCTGGCTACCGCGCGGGTAACTTCACGCCTTACGCGGCCTACTCGCGCGTGCGTTCCATGGACCCGACCAGTAATCCAGGCCTATCGCTGAACGGCCTGCCGCCGCCCTACGCGGCCGCGGCTGCCCAGCTCAATGCGGGCCTCGATGTGCTGCTGCATGCGATTCCTATTCAGAATACAGTTGCCATGGGCCTGCGTTGGGACCTGCGTTCGGACATGGCGCTCAAGCTCCAGTACGAACGGCTCTCGCCCAAGGACGGTTCGCGCGGCTCGCTGGTCAATCTACAGCCGGCCTTTCATTCGGACCAGTCGGTGCACGTCACGAGCGTCGTGCTCGACTTCGTGTTCTAAGGAGGCACCATGCTAGCCTCTTTTTCCCGCCGCCTTTTCGCCAGCTTGCTGGCCCTGATGCTCAGCGCAACCCTGTGCCAGGCCGCCATTGGCGCCGATCTGGTTGTCATTGTCTCTGCCAAAAGTCCCGTGGCCTCCTTGCGCGCCGACCAGGTCGCCGATATTTTTCTCGGCCAGGTCGCCAATTTTCCCGGCGGCGCAGAAGCGGTGGCCCTTGATCAGGATATCGGCTCACCCGAGCGCGATGAATTCTATTCGAAGGTCACCTCAAAAACCCGTCCCCTGGTCAAGGCATATTGGACCAAGATGATCTTCACCGGACGTGGCCAGCCACCCAAAGAGGTCAGCGGCAGCGCCGCCATCCGCAAGATGGTGGCCGAGAATCCGGCACTGATCGGCTACATCGACAAGTCGGCACTGGACTCCAGCGTCAAGACTGTCTTGCTGGTCCACTGATGAAAGGCCGGGCGCCGCGATGAGCAACATGGCCGCGACCAACGCGCGCGGGCGCACCCGCTTTTCCCGGTGGCTGGGCCACGGACTGGAAACGCATATCTCGCTGCCCCTGTTCGGGGTACTGTTATTGATCGTGATCTGGACCAGTACCATCCATTTCATCGGTATCGAACGCGGCGCTGCCAACACGGCGGCACGCAACTCCAGCCGCGAACTGCTCGACACCTACGAAGCCCAGGTGCAGCGCAATCTGGGCGGCATCGACCAGACGCTGAAAGTGCTCAAGTACGCAGTCGAATTGAAAGGTCCCGGCGGGGCTCTGCCAGCGTTGAACCAGCAAGGCTTGCTGCCTTCGGGCCTGGTCTTCGTGGTCAGTATTGCTGATCGCAAGGGCATGATCGTCGCCAGCAATCCTGCCGCGCGCTTCATCGACGTCTCGGACCAGAACTATTTTTCCTACCACCGCGATAACGACAGCAATATCCCGTTTGTCAGCCAGACCACGCGCGACGACGCCAACCCCGAGTGGCATGTGCACTTCACGCGCCGTCTTAATGACGCCGCCGGCCAATTTGCCGGCGTTGTCATCGTCGAAGTCGATCCGGCCTATTTCACCAGCGGCTATGAGCACTCGCGCCAGGGCGACCTGGGTGTGCTTGGCCTGTATGGCAGCGACGGCGTGTTCCGTGCGCTGCGCATCGGCGACAAGGTCAGTTGGGGCCAGAATGCGGCGCCGCTGGCCAAACTCGAAAACGATGGCGACGTCATGGCCAGCCCCTGGGATGGAGTGCGGCGCTACACGGCGCTGCGCCGGCTGCACGGCTTTTCCTTGAGCGCCGTGGTGGGCCTGGCCGAACACGAACAGATGGCCGCCTTCGAACAGCAGCGCCGCAATTACCTGTGGGCTGCAGCCAGCGGCAGCGCCCTGCTGGTGATGGTCGTCACGCTGCTCGGCTTCTGGTCATGGCAACTGGCGCGCACGCGGCGCCGTGTGCGGCGCGCCCAGGAAACCTACGCGGCCGCTTCCGAAGCCAGCCTGGATGCCTTCTTCGTCATGCGCAGCCTGACCGCCGGCCAGGGCAAGATCACGGACTTCATCATCGAAGCGACCAATACCCGGGCGGAAAAGCTCGCTGGCATGAGCAAGGCCCAGTTGCGCGGCAAGAGCCTGTCCGAGGTACTGCCCGCCTACATCACCAACGGCATCTTCGAAGACCTGGTCAAGGTCACGCTGGTCGGGGGCGTTCACGAAGCCGAATGGCAGGCGGCTGCGCTGCCGGAAGAACAATGGCTGCACCGCCAGGTCGTGGCGGTCGAAGGCGGCGTGGTCGCCATCGTGCGCGACATCACCGAGCGCAAACTGATCGAGCAGCGCATCCGCCATATCGCTCACCATGACGACTTGACGGGACTGCCCAACCGCAGCCTGATACGCGATCGCCTGGACCAGGCCATCCTGCACGCGCAGCGGCGCGAGCGCAGCGTGGCGGTGGCCTTTATCGACCTTGATGGCTTTAAGTTGGTCAACGATGGCCTGGGCCACAATGCGGGCGACGAACTGCTCAAGGTCGTCGGTCGCCGCATGCAGGATTGCCTGCGCCGCGAGGACACCCTGGGCCGCTTCGGCGGCGACGAATTCGTCGTCATCCTGGCCGACCAGCCGGACAATCCCCTGCATCTGGCACCCTTGCTGGAAAAGCTGCGCAACGCGGTGCACGAACCAGTGCTGCTCGATGGCCAGGAGGTACAGGTCAGCTGCAGCATGGGCGTGGTCATGTATCCGCGCGACGGCGGCGACCCGAACACCCTGATGATGAACGCCGACGCAGCCATGTATCGCGCCAAGGAACTGGGCAAGAATACCTTCCAGTTCTACACGCGCGAGATGAACGCGAGCGTCGAGCAGAAACTGGTGCTGCTCGAAGGCTTGCGTGGAGCCCTGGACGACGGCCAGTTCCACCTGCTCTACCAGCCCAAGGTTGACCTGCGTACTGGCCTGATCATTGGTGTCGAATCATTGATCCGCTGGCAGCATCCGGAACAGGGCCTGATATCGCCGCTGCGCTTTATCGGCCTGGCCGAGGAAAGCGGCCTGATTGTCGCCATCGGCGAGTGGGTGCTTCATACGGCCTGCAAACAGAACAAGGAATGGCAGGATGCAGGCCTGGCGCCCATCACCATTTCAGTCAATGTCTCGCCGCGCCAGTTCGAAGAGCGGCGTCTGGTCGAACGCGTGGCCCAGGCACTGGAGCAAAGCGGGCTTGATCCGGCCACCCTGGAGCTGGAGGTGACGGAAAGCCTGATCATGCGCGACCTGGCCCAATCCGTGGGCAAGATGCGCGAACTGAAAGCGATGGGCCTGTCGCTGTCGATCGACGATTTTGGCACCGGCTACTCCAGCCTGTCCGCGCTCAAGTCCTTCCCGATCGCGCGCCTGAAAATCGACAAATCCTTTGTCAGCGAACTGGCCGACAATCCGGACGACCAGGCCATTGCCATGGCCGTCATCTCGCTGGGCCACAAGCTCAATTTGCGCGTGATTGCCGAAGGCGTGGAGACCGAACAGCAGTGCACCTTCTTGCGCGATAACGATTGCGACGAGATGCAGGGCTATCTATTTAGCACGCCAGTACCGGCCAGCCGCATTCGCTCGCTGCTGGAAGAACAGGCCCGCATGCTCGACGAATTCAATCGCGCCGGCGGCCTGGCGCGCGTCAGGCCAGCATGAAAAGCGCCCTCTTCAACTTCCTGTTCGGCCCCGACCCCAGGGTGCGCCGCCTGCTGCGCTACTGGGGTGGCACTGCCCTGTTGTATGTGCTGTGGATAGCGGTGCTACAGGTGCAGGTCTTGGCCGGCAAGGCGTCGGCCGTCGACGCGGGACTGCTCACCATATTTGGCGTGACGGGCATGCTGTGCTTTTTCGT
>JBJMVX010000284.1:0-23477 GCA_045810445.1 Massilia sp. | reverse complement strand
GCGACGACACTGCCGGCTTCGAGCAAAACCTGCGCCAGTTCATGCCCACATGGATGGCCTACGACATGCGCCTGATGACCGAGCGTTTCCTCACTGACGGCATGATCCCGGCACCAGGGGACGTCGCCCACCTGACCACGATGTTGGGGCGCCCATTGCGCAGCTATCGCGATTTTGTGGCCGAAATCGTGCGCTGACCACTGAGAAGCCCCCATTGGATTTCGATAGCCAAAGCATAAGATTGCCAAGTATTATGTGCTGAGGAGCAAGGGAACGCGCCGACGTTGCAACCGCAAGGTGGGGGGTACAGTGAACGCAAGCTTGTCAGTGCTGGTGGTGGACGATGTCGAGCCCATGCGCAAGGTCACGGCCGCGCAATTGGCTGCCTTGGGAATCGGGCCGGTGCACCTGGCGGCCAGCGGCAGCGAGGCCATGAAGCTGCTGCGGGCGCAGAAGATCGACCTCGTTCTGTCTGACTGGAACATGCCGGGCATGAGCGGCATCGAGCTGCTCGCCGCCATGCGCGCCGAGCCAGCATTCGAGCGCATCCCCTTCGTAATGATCACTGCCGAGGCCGAGCGCAGGCGCATCGAGGAAGCCATCGCGCAAGGGGTGTCGGATCTGCTGGTCAAGCCCTACACCTCAGCGCGGCTGGCACTGTCCATTGAGCGCGCCATGAGCGCCAGGCGCCGCCCGACTGCAGCGGCGCTACCATCCCCCACAACATCGGCGCCGCCCACGGCCAAAGTGGCCGACAAGCTCACCATCCTGCTGGTCGACGATACCGCCGACAACCTGCACCTCTTGGTCAACATTTTCAAGGACGACTACCGCATCCTGGCTGCCGATTCAGGCAAGAAGGCGCTCGCGGTCTGCCTGTCGGACAAGCCGCCCGACCTGGTGCTGCTCGATGTGATGATGCCGGGCATGGACGGCTTTGAAGTGGCCCAGCGCATGCGCGAGCATCCGACGGCCGAGGGTATCCCCATCATTTTCGTCACCGCCATGAGCGACGACGACGCCCGCGCCAAGGGCCTGTCGCTGGGCGCGGTGGACTTCGTCACCAAGCCCGTCAATCCGACCTTCCTGCGTCTGCGCGTGAACAACTTCATGCGCTACGTCCAGCTGCGCCGCGAAATGCAGGCCGATTACGACCGCATGCTGGAAGTAGCGCGCTTGCGTGAAGTGGTGGACGACATCACGCGCAACGACATTCGCACGCCGCTCTCGACTGTGCTGGCGGTGTTGCAAGGCCTGATGGCGGACAAGGAACTCCAGCGCCGCCACGGCAACCAGATCGAAAGCGGCGAACAAGCCACCTTGCAGTTGCTCGCAATGCTCAATCTGTCGTCAGAGCTCTACAAGATTGAATCGGGCCGCTATCAGCAGGATGCCAAGCCGGTTGCCATTGTCGATATCGTGCGCCGTGTCGTCCAGTTGGCGCGCACCGCTTTCGAGCCGCGCAAGCTGACGATTGCCGTTGATTCGGACGGCGACGTCGGCGTCGAGCCGCCCCAGGCGCGCGGCGACGCGATGCTGATGTTCTCGATCGTGCAAAACCTGGTCTGGAATGCCTGCGAAGCGACGCCCGAGCGTGGCAGGGTTAGCGTGACCCTGGTCGACGCGACGCCGCTGCGCATTGCCATCGTCAACAAGGGCGCCGTGCCCGCGCAAATCCGGCCCCATGTGTTCGAGAAGTACGCGACCTTTGGAAAGACGGGCGCAGCCGGGCTGGGCGCCTATTCCGCACAAGTCATGGCCAGGGCCCAACAGGGCGACGTGACGATGGTGGTGTCGGACGAGGAGGACACCACCACCATGCTCATCACCCTGCCGCGTGATACCACCGCTAGCTGAGATTGGAAACGACGATGGACCTGCACCCAAACAAGGAAATCCCGACCATTCTGGTGGTCGATGACACGGTCTCGAACCTGACCTTGATGACCGACCTGCTCAAGCCGCACTACCGGGTCAAGGCAGCTACCAGCGGCGAGGCCGCACTCAAGATCTTGCAGACCGCCGCGCCCGACCTGATCCTGCTCGACATCATGATGCCGGGAATGTCAGGCTTCGAACTATGCCAGTTGCTCAAGGCTGATGCCGCCTTGCGCCACGTACCGATCATTTTCCTCACTGCCATGGGCGCAGTCGAGGACGAGACCCGTGGCTTGAAGCTGGGCGCCACCGACTACATCACCAAGCCGATCAATCCGCCTATCGTGTTGGCAAGGGTGGCCAATACCCTGCAACTGAAGGCCTCGGCCGATTTCTTGCGCGACAAGAATGCCTTTCTCGAGGAAGAAGTGGACAAGCGCACGCGCGAGGTGCGCGCCATCCAGGACGTCACCATCCTGGCCATGGCCTCGATGGCGGAAACGCGCGATAACGAAACCGGCAACCACATTCGACGCACCCAGTACTACGTCAAGGCGCTGGCCGAGCACCTGAGCACCCATCCCCGCTTTGCCCACTATCTCGATCCGGAGACGGTGAACCTGTTGTTCAAGTCGGCACCATTGCATGACATTGGCAAGGTGGGCATTCCCGACCATATCCTGCTCAAGCCGGGGCGCTATGAGCCGCACGAATTCGAAATCATGAAAGCCCACCCGCGCCTGGGCCGGGATGCGATTCAGAAAGCGGAGGACCATCTCGGCATGCAGGTGCCCTTCCTCGCCATCGCCAAGGAAATAGCCTACGGCCACCAGGAGAAATGGGATGGCAGTGGGTATCCGGAAGGTCTTGCTGGCGACGCCATCCCGATCTCGGCGCGCCTGATGGCGGTGGCTGATGTCTATGACGCCCTCATCAGCCGGCGCGTCTACAAGGACGGCATGCCGCACCAGAAGGCGGTGGACATCATGGTGGAGGGGCGCGGCAAGCATTTCGACCCGGACATCCTCGACGCCTTCATTCAGTTGCAGCCTGCATTCCGGGCCATTGCCGCGCGTTTTCACGATAGCGACGCGGATCTTGCGGACAAGGCAGCGCAGTTCGCCATTCCGGGCGGCACAGCGCAATGAGGGCATTGATCAATTTGCTGGAACGCCAGCCGCTGCGGCTCAAGGTGGCCGTCGGTGTCGTGTCGGGGCTGCTGCTTTCTTGCATCATCGGCGGTTACAGCCTCTACATTCAGTCCAGGATGGCCGAGGACATTGTGTCCCTGTACCAGCACCAGTTGCAGGGCGTCGCCCATGCCAAGGAAGCGCAACTGGCATTTGCCAACGTGGGTCGGGTGGCGCGCCTCATCGTGTTCGACACAGAGCCAGGACAGCGTGCCGACATTGCCGCGCGCCTGGCGGAGGTCGAGGCCGTACTGCAACGCGAAATTGCCGCGACCCGCGCCAGCATTACGCCAGGTTCACCCAACCTCAAAAATCTGGCGGCCTTTGAAGAAGCCTACGCGCAATACCGCAGCAATCTTGATCATTTCTTCGCCCTGGCAGAACAGGACACCAAACAGGGTATTCATGATTTCCAGTCAGGCAAGGCCACAGCCTTTCTGGTTTCGGCGCAATTCCAGGCGCCGCGCGACGCCGCCAACGCGGCACTCGCCACCTTCGCCCAGGTGAAAGTTGATAGTGCGCTGGCGGCCGCCCGCAATTCCGAACAGTTGAGTGACAGCAGTCGCGCCGTGACCCTGGCCCTGCTGCTGGGTGGAATGTCGCTGGCCATCGCTGTCACGTATTTTGCAAGCCGTTCAATTCGCTTGCCCTTGAATCGCTTGCGCGACACGGTGGAACAACTGGCGCTGGGCAAGCTGGCCCTGACGGTGCCGCACACACACATGCCCAACGAGGTAGGTGATCTGGCGCGCTCCATCGCGGCCTTGCAGGAAGAGGCACGCCAGATGGCCGGCCAGCGCTGGATCAAGACCCAGTTGGCAAACCTGGGCCCGCACTTGCAGGCGGCGACCGATATCCCGGCCATGGGCCTGCATTTTCTGTCCTTCCTGGGCGGGCTGGGGTGGATTGCCCAAGGTGAATGCTGGCTGCCGGACAAGGATGGCCAGTTCAGTCTTGCCGTCAGTTGGCCAGAAGCGGGCACCGGCGACGAGCTGGCCAGCCTGGTCCAGCGCTGCGCCAGTAGTGGCTTGCCCGTCGATGACAACAGCGGCGGCGCCACGCTGCTTGCCTTGCCGGCACTGTTACATGGCAAGGTCAATGCCGTCGCCACCTTCGAACTGGTTGGCGAAACCGATGCATCGCTGCGCGCTTTGCTTGAGGAAGCGATGCCCATGCTGGCTGCCAATCTGGAAATCAAGGAGAGCAGCACCCTGACGCAGAAAACCAAGGCCTGGTTTCGCGCGATCCTGGAATCGGCGCCGGACGGGATGCTGGTTGTCGATGAGGACGGCAAGATCATCCTGGCCAACCCGCGCATCGAGTCCATGTTCGGCTACCAGCCTGGCGAATTGATGGGACTGTCCGTCGATATCCTGGTCCCCGCCGCCATCCGCAGCCAGCATCCCGCCATGCGCGCTTCCTATGCTGCCGAAGGCGCAACGCGCCAGATGGGACGCGCAATGAGCGATTTGCTTGGCGTGCGCAAGGACGGCAGTGAGTTTGCCATCGATGTGGGCCTGTCGCGCCTGCGGGCCCTGCAAGGCGATGGCTATTGTGTGTGCGCCGCCGTGCGCGATATTACCGAACGCAAGCGCATGGAAAGCCAGATGCGCCGGGCTAACTTCCTGGCCGACATTGCGCTTGAATTGACCCACTGCGGCTACTGGCATGTCGATTACAGTGACCCCGATTATTACTACCAGTCTGAGCGGGCCGCCAACATTCTTGGCGAGGCCCCAAAGGAAGACGGGCGCTATCACCTGCACGATGAATGGTTCGCGCGCCTGCTTGAGGCCGACCCGGCAATCGCCGCCCAGACTGCCGAGCGCTACCAGGGCGCCATTGACGGCAAATATGATGCCTACGCCGCGACCTATGCCTACAAACGGCCGCTCGATGGCCGCATAGTGTGGGTGCGGGCCGGCGGCAAGCTGGTGCACGACGAACAAGGAAAATTGTTGTTCATGTACGGTGCCTATCAAGACATCACAGCCCAGATCGAGGCCGAGCAGGCGCTGGAAAAGAGCGCCCAGCGCCTCAACCTGGCCCTGCACGGCGGCAAGCTGGGACTGTGGGACTGGGATGTGTCCACTGGCCGCAATGAGGTCAACGATATCTGGGCCGGCATGCTCGGCTATACCCTCGACGAAGTGAACGAGGACGGTCATGCCGCGGCGGCATGGGCGCGCCTGCTGCATCCGGACGACAGCGCCGCCTTGCTGGCGCAATTTACGCGCTGCATAGAAAATCCGCTCGAGCCCGACTTCCAGGCCCAGTTCCGCATGCGGGCCAAGTCCGGTGAGTGGCGCTGGATGCTGTCCATGGGGCGCGCGACCGAGCGCGATCAGAATGGTCGGGCCTTGCGCTACGTGGGCATCCATCAGGATTTTACGGAACGCAAGCAGCTGCAGGACGACATGGCAAAAGCCAAAACGGTGGCCGAAGACGCCACCCGCGCAAAAAGCGATTTCCTGGCCAATATGAGCCACGAAATCCGCACGCCGATGAATGCCATCATCGGCATGTCCTACCTGGCCCTGCAAACCGAGCTCGACAAGCGCCAGCGCAACTATGTCGAAAAAGTCCACCGTGCTGCGGAAAATCTGCTGGGCATCATCAATGACATCCTCGATTTCTCCAAGATCGAGGCGGGCAAGATGACCATGGAGGCCATCGATTTTCACTTGGAGGATGTGCTGGACACCTTCGCGTCGATGGTGGGCATCAAGGCCGAGGAAAAAGGCCTGGAGCTGCTGTTCGATATCGCTCCGGACGTGCCCACTGCCCTGATTGGCGATGCGCTGCGCCTGGGGCAAATCCTCGTCAATCTGGGCTCGAATGCCGCCAAATTCACGGAGCAGGGCGAGATCTTGGTACGGGTGGCGGTAGCCGACGTGCGCGACGGTGACATCGACCTGCATTTTTCGGTGCACGATTCAGGCATCGGCATGACCCCGGAACAGCTCGAAAAACTGTTTCGCAGCTTCAGCCAGGCAGATGCGTCCACCACCCGCAAGTATGGGGGCACGGGTCTTGGCCTGGCCATTTCCAAGCATCTGGTGGAGCTGATGAATGGGCGCATCTGGGTCGACAGCACGCCCGGCGTCGGCACCGTTTTTCACTTCCAGGCCAGTTTCGGCGTGCAGGCGGTTGTCCAGCGGCGCCGCATGTTTCGCGCGGAAGAATTGGCGGGCCTGCGGGTGCTGGTGGTTGACGACAACGCGGCCGCGCGCGAGGTGCTCTCCACCCTGGCGCGTGGCTTTGGCCTGGAAGTCGATGTCGGGGCCAACGGCAAGGAAGCGCTGCATCTGGTCGAGGTGGCCTTGCACGATGGCTTGCCTTACGATTTGCTGCTCCTTGACTGGAAAATGCCCGGTCTCGATGGCGTGCAGACCATGGGCGAGCTGGAGCGGCGCCATCCTGGCCGCGCCCCGGCAGTCATCATGGTCACCGCGTTTGGCCGCGAAGAGGCGTCGAGCGCAGCGCAGCAAGCCGGTGTGAAGCCGTGCGCCATGCTCACCAAGCCCATCACCACTTCCACCTTGCTCGAAACCATAGGCGAGGCGCTGGGCAAAGGCGTGGTCGCCTCTACCCACCGCGAAGAAAAGGAAAACAGCCACGACGAAGCGATTGCCAAACTGGCGGGCGCGCGCATCTTGTTAGTCGAGGACAATCGGCTGAACCAGGAGCTGGCGCGCGAACTGCTGGAGAAGGCGGGCATAGAAGTGACGCTCGCGGAAAACGGCCAGGAAGCGCTGGACGCGCTGGCGCGCGACGCCGACTTCGACCTAATCCTGATGGATTGCCAAATGCCGGTGATGGATGGCTACGAGGCCACCCGAGCTATCCGTGCGCAGCCGGCGCTTGCCAAGTTGCCGGTTGTGGCCATGACTGCCAACGCCATGGCGGGCGACCGCGACAAAGTGCTGGAAGCGGGCATGCAGGACCACATACCAAAACCATTGCGTGTGCATGACATGTACGCGACGATCGCCAAATGGCGCTTGCCGCGCGCCCGTACAAGCAGCGTTATGCCGGCGCTTGTCGCAGCGCCCCATGGCGTGCCAGCCGATCTTCCGGGCATCGATACGGTCGCGGGATTGCAAACAGCAGCGTCAGATCCGCGTTTGTACCGCAAACTGCTGGCGATGTTTGTGGAAGACCACAGCGATTTTGGCGCGCAGTTTGAGCAGGCGGATGCGACGGGCAAAGCGGAAGAGACGGTCCGTCTCGCGCATACGCTCAAGGGAACGTCTGGCAATATCGGAGCGTTCAAAGTAAGGAAGGCTGCGCTTGCTCTCGAAGCCCTGTGCCTCGAGCATGCAAGCAGGGACGTCATCGCTGCCGCCGTGCAGACGACCATCGCCGCTCTGGATGAAGTTCTGCCCGCCTTGCGTTTGCTGGAAAGGCAGGCGGCGCCGCACGTCCAGGCAGAACGACAATCCGACCCTGAATGGGACAACAAGATCGCCCTCTTGAAACAACTGTTGGCCGACAGTGATACCGCCGCCATGGATCTGGCCCATGAATTGGGCGATAGTGCGACGCGTCAGGACGCCAACGCGATATTGCAGCGCGTAATCGCTGCCCTGGACCGCTTCAATTTTGAAGAAGCGTTGCAGCACATGATGGCGATGTGATCAGGGACACGGCGAGCCCTGATTGGTCTGCTTACGCGGCTGCTACCGCCACAGGTACAAGCTGTGCTGCGCCAATTCCCCGGCCGACATTGCCCGGCGGCGCATCAAACTGGAAGGCGCTGGCCTCATGCAGCTTCCATTCCCCTTCACCCAACAAATGCAGGACATGGGTGTGGTGCTGCAGGACTGCCGGTCGGTGCGCAATGCTGATCAAGGTGGCGCCGCTTTCGCGCAGGCGACCATACAGCGCCGATTCATTGCCACTGTCGAGCGCGCTGGTCGCCTCGTCGAGGATGACGATCTTCGGTGCATGCACCAGGATGCGGGCGAAGGCCATGCGCTGCTGCTCGCCAACGGACAGCAGCTTTTCCCAGTCGTGCACGGCGGACAGGCCGCCTACCCGCTCGGCCAGTTGCGGCAGGTAGACCTGATCTAGAATATCCAACAGCTGCTCGTCACTCAAGTCCGACGTCGCGCTCGGATAGATCAGCTGGCTGCGCAGTGAGCCCATCTGCAAATACGGTTGCTGCGGGAGGAAGAAGAAATCTTCCAGCGGTGGATGATGGATGAGGCCACTGCCGGTTTGCCATAGGCCGGCAATCGCACGCAAAAGCGAGCTCTTTCCGCAGCCGCTGTCCCCGGTAATGAGCAGCGCCTCGCCCGGTTGCATGGCCAGGCTCAGTTCCTTGATCAGCACCCGCTCCGATTGCGGCGGATGCAAGGTGAGCGATTCCAGCGCGAGCTGGGTACCTGGACGCAATTGGATACGGGCCGAATCGACCTCGGGCACAGTTTCGGGCTCGGTTTTGGGCAACACGAGTTGGGACAAGGCTTGCAAGCGGCCCACGCCCGCCACGAAGCGGCTCAGGCTCTCGAAGTTATCGACAATCACGCCCACCGCACCGAGCACGGCACTGAACGCCCCAATCGCCTGGGTCGCCCGCCCCACTTCCAGTTCGCCCGACAGCACTTGCTGGGCCAGTATCGCCACCGGCAACACCAAGGTCAATTGACTGAAGGTGCGCTGGTACAGATTGAGCGAGCGCTGCTTCTTGATCAGGGTGTCGTAGTTCTTGATGGCCCGATTCAGCTTGCTGTCGATGTGCGCGCGCTCCTGCGCTTCGCCGCGATAGAAGGCAATCGATTCCGCGTTTTCGCGCACCCGCATCAGGCTGTAACGAAAGTCGGCCTCGCGCCGCAGCTGCCAGAAGTTCAGGTGAATCAGCGGATTGCCAAACGCGAACAAGGCAAGGCCGGTACCGACCAGCGCGTACACGATCAGGACTCCGACGAGCATATGGGAGATCGACCAGAGCACGGCGCTAAATGCCACCAATTGCATGGCCGAGCCCAGGAAAATAAGCAGGAAATTGATGGACCTGCCCGTGAAGGTATTGATGTCTTCGCTGATCCGCTGGTCCGGGTTGTCCACTTCGCTGTCCGTGCCCAGCGCATAGTATTTGCGGCCTTTCAGATAGCCGTCGAGAAAGCGCCCGGTGAGCCAGCGCCGCCATTGATTGGCGAACAGGTCACGCATGTAGTAATAGAAGGCGTAGCTTGGCACCGCGAAGGCCAGCACCAGCAGGCACATGCGCACGGAAGCCCAGAAACGGGGGCCCTCCTTGGCCGCCAGTGCCGAGGTCATTTCACCAGCCTGGTTGTTCAGCATGACGGCGAACTTGGTGTCAAACAGCATCAAGACGATCAGCAGAAACAGCAGCATCCAGGCGCGCTTTTTTTCGTCCTCAAGCCAGTAGGGCTTGGCGACATCAATAAACTGCCGCCAGGCGGACAGGGACAGGAAGGCTGTGCGGCGCTTCTTCGGTGGTGGCGGCACGCCGTCTGTATCCGCGTTGCTCTTGGCGCTGGTGGTGGTCATGGTCAGATCTCTGAAGAGGGGATTGAGTTTCCTTCAGCATAGGGTCCCCTCCGATAGCGTTCTGTGCGGAAACGGACACAATCTGAAATCTCAGCTCGGACCGCGTTCTGCCTTGGCTAAAGGAAACTTTCGCGTAAACCCGACAGAACCGTGGCACCACCGCACGCACCTATATGCATGTTTTGACAATGTGCCAAATGTGCTCGATACTCAACGCTGCTGGAAGCGCTTCCATCCGGATTGTCGTTCTTGAATTTGTCGGCCGGACCTGTGCTCGCCCGCAGTAAAAACCCATAATAAATTCGGAGACTTTCACATGAAGATGAAGACGATAAACGTCTTGCTGGCAGCCCTACTGGCTGCCGGCAGCATCGCCGGTTGTGGCGATAACACGGCGCACGAAGGCGAGAGCGGGAAATCCCCTGTCTTTCTAGCGCAGACAGGCACTGCGGGCGGATCGAGCTATGGCTACAACGCGGCCGCGACCTCGCTCCAGTTCTATGTCAACAATGCCGCCTGGGCCGACCTGCATTACACCGTCAACGGTGGTGGCCAACTCAATACGCGCATGACTGCTTCCGGCGGCAATAACAGCTTCACGGTCCAGAATCTCAAGTCCGGCGACGTGGTGCGTTACTTCTTTACGGTTGCCAGTGGTAGTGGCGCGGTCGACACCGCGTGGATGCAAGCGAGCCCAGGCGGCAGCACCACCACCACACCGCCGTCCAGCGCCGCCAGCTGCACGCTCCAGGCGGAAGATTACGGCAACTCCTATGACACCACGGCAGGCAACACCGGTAACCAGTACCGCACCGACAACGTCGATATTGAAGCGACCAGCGACGCGGGCGGCGGCTACGACGTCGCCTGGACCGCCAACGGTGAATGGCTGGTCCACAATAACGTGACCTTCCCGACCACCGGGGCGTATACCATTTCGTACCGGGTTGCTGCTCCGTCCGCTGGCGGCGTGATTTCGGCCGACCTCAACGGCGGTTCGATCCAGCTGGGCACCACGTCAGTTCCTGCAACAGGCGGCTGGCAAAACTGGACCACCGTGCAGCGCACCATCAATGTGAATGCCGGCACCTACAACCTGGGCACTTACGTCAGCAATGCGGGCTTTAACCTCAATTGGATCAGCATCGCTGGCGCAAGTTGCGGCGCCACGACGCCGCCGCCAACCACGCCACCTAGCGGTTGGACCCTCGCATGGTCCGATGAGTTCAACGGCAGCTCCCTCGATACGTCCAAGTGGAACATTGAAGTCAACGGCGACGGCGGTGGCAACAGCGAGCTGCAGTACTACACCGCACGCCCGGAGAACATCCGCGTCACCGGTGGCGAACTGGTGATTGAAGCGCGCAAGGAAGCCTACATGGGCAAGCAGTACACCTCGGGGCGCATCACCACGCAGAACAAGGCCAGCTGGAAGTTCGGCCGGATGGAAGCGCGCATGAAGATCCCGACCGGCAAAGGAACCTGGCCAGCGTTCTGGATGTTGGGCAATTCCATCAGTAGCGTGGGCTGGCCAGCAAGCGGCGAAATTGACATCATGGAGCACATCAATTCCGAAGCAATGGTCCACGGCACCATCCACTGGTCCGATCAAAACGGTGCGTATGCCAATTACGGCGGGCCGTCGGGTGGCCTGGATTACAGCCAATACCACGTGTATGCGGTGGAGTGGGACACGTCGGCAATTCGCTGGTATGTGGACGGTAACAAGTACCACGAAGTTAATATCGCTGGCGGCATCAACGGCACCTCCGAGTTCCAATCGCCGTTCTTCCTGCTGTTTAATCTGGCGGTCGGCGGCAACTGGCCTGGCAACCCGGATGGGACGGCTGCATTCCCGAACCAGATGAAGGTGGATTACGTGCGCGTGTATCGGAAGTAAATGCAAACTGGCGAGGAAGTTATGCTTCCTCGCTGATCCCACTAAAAACGCCCCGGTCAGGGGCGTTTGCTTTTATGCTAACGTACACATCGATTGCCAATCTGAATACTTCTGATTAATCCAGCAAAAGGAATTTGAATGCCTCGTTCATTACAAACGTCGGTCGCGCTTGCTGCGACTTTCCTTTGCCTGTCGCTGGGCGGCTGCCAGAACGTATCGCAGGGCGCGCGGCTGTACAGCGAAAAGCGCGATAAACAGGGTGTCGCGGCGAAGGCGTCCTGGGAAAAGGTCAAGATCGACGACATGATCGCTACCGAACGGGGCAATCTCAATACGATTCTGCAGTCCCAGCTTGATTTGCAGGAAGCCTACGCCATCAACCAGCGCAACCGCAAGCTGCGCGCGATTTTCGTGAGCGAGTCCAAGGTTGGCGAGGCCTTGGGCGGCAGTATCGCCAAAGACTTCGAGGAGTTGATCGGTGTCGGAAAGGACCCGAACGCGGCAGCCCAGGCTTTCCAGGCACGCCAACAGGCGGCCAGTTCGGAACCGACGATCGCCATGAAAATGGCGACCACACGCTTCGCCCAGGCGCAGGTGCGCATGCCAGCCTGTGCAGAAACAGAATTCGTCCGTCTACCTGGTTCAGAAGACGTCGACTTCAAGAAGCCGCTCGAGGTGGTGAAAGCGCTCGAACGGCTGCAGGCCGGACCGACCGCCAATCCAAGGAAAGCCGCGGTTCTGGCGTCGGGCATTGGGTATCTGGTAAAAGCGTGCACCGACAAAAACGACCCGCTGGAAAAATTCAGGAAACTTGAAAAGGGCATTCTGCAGGATGCCTTGCAAGATCTAACCCAGGATGCAACCGCGCTGGCCCAGGCCAGAGAGATTGGAACCCAACTGCAAACGGAATTTGACGCCAGTAGCGAGGCCTACACCAAGCTGGTGGGCGACAAGCAGGCCGGCGATCTGCCACCGTCGGCCCCCACCACCAGCGCCGGCGATACCGCATGCGTGGTTCACCCAACAGATAAGCTGACCCCGACCCAATTGGAGGTGGCGCAGGCGGCCGATCGGGTATGCAAGGCGATTGAGAAAATCGAAATGGCCGACAACGCATTTGCCAACAAGCTGCTGAGCGAAGAGCGCCTCAAGTCCTTGCAAAACCTGGTGGAAACCATCAACCAGGTCCAGCCTGGTGGCCCGGTGCCGGACGATGCCGGCAGATTGACCAAGTCCTACATTCTGCTTCCCGGCCTGGTCGACGAGGCCCGCGCAGCCTTCGCTGCAAAGAAAAAGCCGGTGACCATGGCCATTCTCATTCAGAGAAATATAGACCAGCTGAAGTTGGACGCGGCCAGCCGTGAAATCGCTTTGCTCGAAGCGCGGGCCGCCTTATCCCGACTTATCGTCGATGAGATCTTGATGGAAGGCGAATTGCTGCTCAAGGCGAAAACCAATTTGCACAACAATGCGCGCCTGTCCGCCATGTCCATGGATACCGCGTTTGCCATCGCGGAGGTCAAGGACAAGGTTACCCTGTATTCGGCACTGACCAATTACGCGGACGCGATTGGCCGCCAGGAAGCCAAATGGCGAAAGGCCAGGCAGCAAAGGCTGGCCACCTTCCACGAGATTGCTGTTTTATACGCCGAAGTCAATTTACGCCAATGGACCAGTTTGATCGACACGGCAGTCCAGCAAGTGGGTGACTCTGCGGCGGAAGGCGTGAAAGGGGAAACGATTTCCAATCTCCTCAATACGCTCTGGCTCTTTTATATTGGTGTGGGAGTGAATAAATGAAACCGAATCGACACCTGTCTCTCCTGGCCCTCGTGCTCATGGTGGCTGGCTGCGCCAATACACCACAGGCGGCCCTGGATCAGGCAAACAATGGCGCCAGTCTGATGTTGGCCATGCACGGCGAAATCAACACATTCAAAGCCGAGCAGGCAGCAATTGCGAAACTGCGGGTCGATGCGATCAAGCAGGCGCAGATCAATATGGCGCGCATGCAGAACATCACGGCAGACGATGACCGGATGTACGCAGCGGCCGGCAAGCGGAATATCGCGGATAACCTAAGCACGATTATCGGCCTGGTCGATGCGAGGGCCAAGGACGAGCAGGTCCTGGACGCGAAAATTGCGGAGATCGATAAAACGATGGGCGGCTTGCTGACGCCATTGCCGTCGATTGACAGGGAACTGCGCGATGCCCAGCAATCGCTGGCGGTATTGGGCAATGAACAGTCGTCCAGTGAGCGCCTGCGCATTTTTGCCGGCTTTGCAAAAGAGATCAAGGCGTCAGTCGACGCCAACAGAAAGAAGATTGAAGACGCAAAATCCGCCCCCGTCACCCCTGCCGACAACTGATACCCAAAAGGACCGTCATGGTAATTATCAAAAACAATCCTACGTCGGACGAAGGCAAATACATGCTGCTCGTCGATAACGCCGAGTTTGCACTGGAGACTGCGATTGCAAAACTGGATGTGATCATCAGACTGATGGACGCCGGGCCGGAGAAGGAAGCGACCATGGCGCGCTATAACGGCCTGGACCGTGAGCTCACGTATATGAAGGACAAAGATTCGGCGTGGATCCACGGTGATGGCGAAGTGCGCGCGCCCACGGCCAAGGAAGTGAGTCAAACCCAGTCCATCGCTGAAGAACTGGAAAAGGTGACGGCGTCGAGCAGCAATCTCAATAAATTGCTGAAGTTGGCTGCCTCCGTGGTCAAAGTGAGCAACGGGATTTTTGGCAGCCCGCCTGCGCCTGCAAACAAGTGAGCGGGGGCGCACCCGCCACCCCCTCCACCGTCATCCCTCACCCCCACTGTCCTTGCGAAGGCGAGGACCCATACCAACGGTGCAAAGTGTTGGCGCACCTGAGCTTGGGAAGTATGGGTCCTCGCTTTCGCAAGGACAGTGTTGTAGGGTCTATTGCTTACTGAGCACGCGCATCGCTGCGCGGCCCTTGCGGCGCCCGATCGGGCTCGTCCGCGCTTACTTGCGCCAGATCGCCGAGCGCACCGAGTCGCAATACCACCATTTGTACTGGGAATAGCCTTGCAGCGCCAGCAGGTTGGTCTGCACTGCCAGGTCGGTGGCATTCATGCCTGCGCGTGCCATCCACCTGCCACTGCTTGGCACCCAATCGGTATTGTAGAAAGCGCCACCGGAGGTGCATGGCAGGTTCTCAGGCATCTGGCCGGAATCGGTCATGTGGTTGAACCAGCCCTGGAAGGCCGCGCTCGAGATGTTGTTCACGGTCCAGTAAGCTGTCGAACGCGGTGCCCACACCAGAATCGGTCCGGTCGGCAGCGTGCTGCCCTGCAGCAGGGTCCACGGTCCCGTCTGCGGGGTTACGCCGTTGGTGAACGGTGTGGTTTGGCCGTGTTCGATGGCCATTGGAAAGGGCGCGCCATTCTTGACCATGTGAACGTGGACGTGAGGTCCGGTAGAGTTGCCACTATTGCCGGCCAGGCCGAGGAACTGGCCCTTGGTGATGTGGACGCCACCGCTAACCGCAGCTTCAGGTGGCATGGTGTTGGAACTTGGGTTGTCAAAGCGGGTTTTGTTGTTGGGGCAGATGGCCGACGAAATCGAACCGGGAATCATGTGGGCGTGCTCGACAAAAACACCGTCATCAGTCTTGATCCACACCTGGTTGCCACCGACGCCAATGAAGAAATTGAGCACGTCGGCATCCTTGGTGCCCGCCTTGGCATTGTTCGGTGCGTTGCGCCAGCAATTGACCACGGTGCCGGAGACCATGGCATACACTTTTCTGCCGTAGATGAGGTGGTTGCTGTTGACCGTCGGGTCGGCGCCGTCCGAGACCAGATTGCTCCAGTCGTTGCCGCCAGTTGGGCGCATGACGCCAATATCCTTGCCCAGGCCTTGCAGGCCGCCAGATGCGTGGTCACTCGTCGAATAGCGGTGGGTCAAACCAAGGTCGTCGCTTTTCAGCGGAAATGCTGCGGCCGAGGCGGCAGCGGAAAAGACAGCAGCGCTGGCAAACAATGCGGTGCCGAGTAGTAGTTTTGCAGAAGTCATTTTGAAAATCCTAAAGTTGGGGAATGGGATCGCCCATTCCATGTAATGCGGCTTGGGCCTGTTCGTATGGGAAGAGGCCAATTGACTCGGCAGAGCGCTCAGGCTGGCCGGCAATTGCTTGGCATCCGCGACGTCGTTTGCGTCCAAAGTTGCAGCGGAGGGCCAACAAGCCGTATGTTAAATTGCAATATATTCTCTTTAAACATGTTGTAATAATATTATTGCATTTGAAAAGCCCTTCAAATTCCTCCAAAAGTCACAGAGGCCGTATTTACAACACTGGAGAATTTTGCTACGGCAAACGCACGTGCCAATGCTATAAACGCGCGCGCACCCGCCTCGCGCGGCTAAGAGCGTAGTGAAATGTGGGGTACACAAAGGAGGCTATCGATGATGACAATGCAAAGTCCCGACGCTGTGGTCAGGGCGTTTCAGACCGCCTGGAACAGCCACGACATGGCGTCGCTAGGCGCCCTGTTTCATGAGGACGCAAGCTTCGTGAACCGCTTCGGTCATTACGTGCGTGGCGTGGCGGCGATTGTCCAGTTGCATGAGCCGATCCACGCCAGCATCTACCGCGACTCCACCTTGGAGAACAGCTTGATTGACGTGGTCCATATCGGCGAGGCTGCGGCTATCGTGCACTTCTGGAGCCGCCTGAGCGCCGGCGCGGCCCACCCTGCGGGACCGCATCTGGTCGATACCTTGATTCTGGCAGTGCTGACCCTGCAGGCAGATGCCTGGCGTATCCTGGCCCTGGAGAACGTGACGTTGACCGACCCGCGTTCCGGCGTACCGATCCTTCGCCAAGACAGGGAGGCGCTTGTCGCGGCGTCAAAAAACTGACACCGCGACTGCGTGCTGTCTAAGCGGATGGCTGCCTATCAGCCGCGCCGCGCCGCCTCAATCTTGGCAATGTCGATTTTTCGCATTGTCATCATCGCTTCGAAGGTGCGCTTGGCCTCGGCCGGGTCGGCGGACGTGACGCCCTCGATGAGCACGCGCGGCGTAATCTGCCAGGACAGACCCCAGCGGTCCTTGCACCAGCCGCACTGGCTTTCCTGCCCGCCGTTGCTGATGATGGCGTCCCACAGACGGTCGGTTTCAGCCTGGTCCTCGGTAGAAATCTGAAACGAAAACGCTTCGCTGTGCTTGAAATGCGGCCCGCCGTTGAGGGCCACGCAAGGAATGCCGGCAATCGTCATCTCAACGGTCAGCACATTGCCCTGCTTGCCGTCGGGGTAGTCGCCCGGCGCGCGGTGCACCGCCACCACTGCGCTATCGGGAAACGTGGCAGCGTAGAATTTTGCGGCAGCTTCGGCCTCGCCGTCGTACCACAGGCAGATCGTGTTCTTGTTGCTCATCGTGTGACTCCCCAATTCGCTGGTTCAGGATTAATTCAAGCGTAGTCTGGCATGTGCGCGATCAGCTTGTCGAGTCGAATCGGGTAGTCGCGCACGCGCACGCCCGTGGCGTTGTAGATGGCGTTGGCCAGCGCTGCAGCCACTCCGCAAATGCCCAGTTCGCCCACGCCCTTCGCTTTCATGGGCGAGGAAATCGGGTCGGTCTCATCGAGAAAAATCACTTCCTGGTGCGGGATGTCGGCATGCACTGGCACCTCGTAGCCGGCCAGGTCATGGTTGACGAAGAACCCTACGCGTTTGTCCACCACCAGTTCCTCCATCAGTGCGGCGCCCACGCCCATGGTCATCGCTCCAATCACCTGGCTGCGCGCGGACTTTGGATTGAGGATGCGCCCGGCCGCGCACACGGCCAGCATGCGCCTGACCCGTACTTCGCCGGTGGCGGCGTCGACCCCCACTTCGACAAAGTGCGCGCCGAAGGTCGATTGCTGAAATTTCTTGGCCAGGTCGCCGTATTCCATCGTGTCTTCGGCCACCACATCGCCGTCGGCTGCTGCCTTGGCCAGCGGCAGCGATTGCGCGCCACCGTTGACCATGCCGCCAACGAAGGCCACCTCCGGGTCCTTGATGCCCAACTTGTCGGCCACTGCCTCGCGCAGTTTGACGCAGGCCGCATACACACCGGCCGTGGAGCTGTTGCCGCCCCACTGACCGCCCGAGCCGGACGACACCGGGTAGGCCGAGTCACCCAGGCGCACCACCACCTTCTCGATCGGCACGCCCATCATTTCGGCAGCCGTTTGCGCAATGATGGTGTAGCTGCCCGTGCCAATGTCGGTCATGTCGGTTTCCACCGTCACTACCCCTTGGCGGTCCAGGATGACGCGGGCGCCGGACTTGGTGACCAGGTTGTTGCGAAAGGCCGCTGCCAGGCCCATGCCGACCAGCCAGCGTCCATCACGCATGCTGCCCGGCTGCGCGTGCCGCGCATTCCAGCCAAAACGCTCGGCGCCCGTGCGCAGGCATTCGACCAGGCTGCGCTGGGAGAACTTGCGTTCGCGGTGTTCGGGGTCGAACTTGGTGTCGTTCAGGATGCGAAATTCGACGGGATCGACCTTGAGCTTTTCCGCCATTTCGTCCATCGCTATTTCCAGCGCCATGAGGCCAGGCGCTTCACCTGGCGCGCGCATGGCATTGCCTTCGGGCAGATCGAGTTCGGCCAGGCGCAGCGCGGTCATGCGGTTGGCGCCCGCGTACAACAGGCGCGTTTGCTGCACCGCCGTTTCGGACTTGCCGCCTTTGAGGTCGCCCGACCAGCTTTCGTGCGCAATGGCCGTGATCTTGCATTCGCGCGTGCAGCCGATGCGGATGCGCTGGATGGTGGCCGGCCGGTGCGTGGTGTTGTTCATGACGAGCGGGCGCTGCAGGGCCACCTTCACCGGCCTGCCTGCCGCCTTCGCGCCCAGCGCGGCCAGCAAGGCTTCCGCGCGCAGGAACAGCTTGCCGCCAAAGCCTCCGCCAATGAAGGGCGACACCAGGCGCACCTTCTCTTTCGCGATTCCCAGTGTCTTGGCCATGTCGCCACGGCTCCAGTTGATCATCTGGTTGGACGTCCAGACGGTGAGCTGATCGCCTTCCCATGCCGCCAGCGAGGCATGCGGCTCCATCATGGCGTGCGATTGGTCGGGGGTGGTGTACTGCTCGTCCAGGCGCACGGGTGCAGAGGCAAAGGCGCTGGCAAAGTCGCCCACCTTGGTGTCCTTCTCCTTCTTGTCCGGCTTGAAGGCGGTTTTTCTCAGGCCTGCCAGGTCGTACACGCCCTGCTGCTTGACGTAGTTGACCTTGACCAGCTGCGCGGCAGAACGGGCCTGCTCGAAGGTCTCGGCCACCACCAGCGCCACTGCCTGGTGATAGTGCTGCACCTCCGGGCCGGCGAGCAGTCTGGCGGTATTGAAGTCGCCCTTGCCCAGTGTCCCGGCAGTGTCGGCGGTGACCACGGCAAGCACGCCCGGCGCACGTTTGGCCGCTGCCAGGTCGATGGACGCGATGCGGCCCTTGGCGATGGCGGCGCCCACCACATAACCGTAGGCGGCGCTGGGCGCCGCCGCATGCTGCTCGTAGGCGTAGGTGGCCGTGCCGGTGGTTTTGTAGGGGCCGTCGATGCGGTCGTGCGGTCGACCGATGACCTTGAGCTGGTCGATCGGATTGGTGGTCGCTGGCGTGGTGAATTTCATGGCATCAGCCTCTCTTCGCGTCGGCCAGCACCGCGGCAAGCGTACGCTGAACCAGGGGAATCTTGTAAGCGTTCTCGCCGGTCGGCTTGGCGCCTTGCAGCAGGGCGTCGGCCACAGGTTTGGCGCCGCCGGCCAGCTTGGCCTCGGCTGCCGCGCGCCGCCACGGCGTGTGCGCCACGCCGCCCAGTGCCACCCTGCCTGTGCCATCGGGCTGGATGACCGCAGCGACCGACACCAGCGCAAACGCATACGAGGCGCGGTCGCGCACCTTGCGATAGCTATGCGTACCACCCAGGGGACGCGGCAAGCTCACTGCCGTAATCAGCTCGCCCGGTTCCAGGGTATGTTCGATGTGCGGCGTGCTGCCTGGCAGGCGATGCAGGGAAGCGATGGGGATCACGCGCGCCGCGCCGTTGGGGCGTACGGTTTCCACCACCGCGTCCAGCAGCAGCATGGCCACGGCCATGTCGCTCGGATGGGTGGCAATGCAGGCCTCGCTGGCGCCAATGATGGCGTGATTGCGGCTGTAGCCGCCAATGGCAGAACAGCCACTGCCCGGCGCGCGCTTGTTGCAGGGCTGATTGGTGTCGTAGAAGTAGGGACAGCGGGTGCGCTGCAGCAGATTGCCGGCGGTGGTGGCCTTGTTGCGCAATTGCGCCGAGGCGCCGGCCAGCAGGGCGCGCGCGAGCACGCCGTAGTCGCGCCGCACGCGCGCATCGGCCGCCAGGTCGGTATTGCGCACCAGGGCGCCGATGCGCAGGCCGCCATCGCTGGTGGCCTCGATCTTGTCCAGGCCCAGCGGGTTGACGTCAATGAGGTGGGCCGGCGTTTCAATCTCGAGCTTCATCAGGTCCAGCAAATTGGTGCCGCCGGCGATGAAACGCGCACCGGGCGTGTGCAGTGCCGCTGCTGCCGCTTCGGCCGGTGTATGGGCACGCTGATAGGTGAAGGCTTTCATGCCGGCCTCCCTGCTACGTCGGTGATCGCGTCGAGGATATTGGAATACGCACCACAGCGACAGATGTTCCCGCTCATGCGCTCGCGCACTTCCTCGGCGCTGAACTGCACAGGCGCGGTGAGGCTGGCGCTGACATGACTGGGTATGCCCTGTTTGATTTCCGCCAGCACGGCCACGGCCGAACAGATTTGTCCGGGCGTGCAGTAGCCGCACTGGTAGCCGTCGTGTTTGACGAAGGCAGCCTGCATGGGATGCAGCTTCTCCGGTGTGCCCAGGCCTTCGATGGTGGTCACGTCCGCCCCTTCGTGCATCACCGCCAGCGTCAGGCAGGAATTGATGCGCCGACCATCGACCAGCACCGTGCAGGCCCCGCATTGGCCATGGTCGCAGCCCTTCTTGGTGCCGGTCAGCTTCAGGTTTTCGCGTAACACGTCGAGCAAGGTGGTGCGGGTATCGACGTCCAGGGCCCTGGCCTGGCCGTTGACGCGCAGCGCGACCTTGGCCATCACCGGTGCCTGCTCCGGCACGTTGGGGTTGCCCGTCTGCGCGCTTGCCAAGGGCGGCAGCGCCGTCCCCGTGGCGGACAGCGCGCCCGCAATGAGTAGGTCGCGCCGTGTCAGTTTGAGGTCGCTGAAGTCATGCATGATATCGATCCCCTTTGCCAGAAGTACCGCAAATAGTAATGGAATGTGCAGACTGGCTTCACACGGTAGAAACGGTATTTCCACAGGGTAAACAGGCGATTTTCTAGGCAACAGGGCAACGCGCGTGACGCGGCAGGAACGGGTGATACTATATCCTGGAGGAAACGTTACAATTAGATCACTCTTGCTCAAAAGTTCAATTTAGGGTGTAATGCCAGATGCAATCATATTGATTTTGCAACTGTCCCTCTGGAGCTCTTCGTGCTTGACCTAAACGGTATCCTCGCCTCGCTGCAAGGCGCTGCGACGCAGGAAACCCGCCTGCTGCGCCTGACCACGCCCCTGGGCGCCGATGTCCTGTTGGCCGAGTGCGTGCGCGGCGAAGAGGGACTGGGCAGCGGGTTTCGCTTCGAAGTTGCCGCCCTCTCGGGCAACGCCGCCATTCCCCTGCGTTCCCTGATTGGCCAGCCCGCCCTGCTGCAACTGGCCACGACCTTCAGCGCCGATGCGCCGCGCTGCTTCCATGGCCACATTACCGGCGCTGCCATGAACGGCGCCAACGGTGGCCTGGCGCGCTACAGCCTGACCATCGAACCCTGGACCGCCTTCCTGGGCCGCACCCGCGACAGCCGCGTGTTTCAGGACATGTCCGTGTGCGACATTATCGACGCCGTGTTCCGCACCTGGGACGGGCGCGGCAAGCTGGCGCCCGCCTGGCGCTTCGACCTGCGCGACCGCAGCCTGTATCCCGTGCGCAGCCTGACAGTGCAATATCAGGAAAGCGACCTGGCCTTCGTGGAAAGGCTGATGAGCGAAGAAGGCCTGTTCCATTATGTCGAACACAGTGGCGACCCCGCCAGCCCCAGCCTGGGCAGCCATGTGCTGGTCATTGCCGACGACAACGCCAGCTTCAAGCCCAACGCCCAGGCCAGCATCCGTTTCACCCAGCCTGGCGCGGTCATGCGCGAGGACAGCCTGGACCGCTGGCGCAATGAACTGAAACTGCAAACCAATGCCATCGACCTGCGCAGCTGGGATTACCGCACCCTGGACATGCGCACTGTCAGCGCCGCGGCCAGCGACGATGGCGGCCATCCCCTGATCAGCCGCGACGCGCCTGGCAACTACGCCTACACCTCGCGCGAACATGGCCAGCGCATCGCCGAGCGCCAACTGCAGGCGCTCGAAGCCCAGCGCAATGTCTATGTGGGTGCCGGCACCGTGCGCACGCTCGCGCCCGGCACCACCTTCACGCTCGGCGAGCATGCCCTCTTTGGCAGCGATGGCGCCAGTGCCAGTTTCCTGGTCACCCGCGTGGTGCACCTGATGCACAACAATCTGGGCGCAGAACTGAAGGCTGGCATCGTGCATCAGTTAGGCGCGGCCGCACTGTCGACCTTGCTGGGCGACGAATTGCAGGAAAGCCTGCACGCGAGCGGCGAGAACATTGCCGAGCGTCCCCTGTACCGCAACCGCATCGACGCCATCCCGAGCGAGCTGCCCTACCGCGCTGCCCGCAGCGACGGCCACGGCAGGCTGCTCCATCCCCGTCCCACCATCACCGGCCAGCAAACGGCGGTCGTGGTGGGACCTGCGGGCGCGGTCATCCATACCGACCGCGATCACCGCATCAAGGTCCAGTTCCATTGGCAGCGCGGCGAGCAGGCGCATAACCGCCTTGTCCACCCGACGCCAGAGGGCCACACGGGCGCGCCGGCAGACGACAGCACCGGCACCTGGGTGCGCATCGCCACGGCCCTCGCGCCCGTGGCAGGCGCCAACTGGGGCGGGCACACGGTGCCGCGCGTGGGCCAGGAAGTGCTGATCGATTTCCTGGACGGGAACATCGACCGGCCGGTCGTGATCGGCACGGTCTACAACGGCAAGGGCCAGGACAATGCCCAGCATAACCAGGTGGCCCAGGGGCCAGGCGCGAGCACCGGCAATGCCCCGGCCTGGTTCCCGGGCGACACCGCAGCGCACGCCCATCCAGCGACGTTGTCGGGCCTGAAAAGCCAGGCCATGCAGGCCAGCCAGGCAGGGAGCGGCGCCTACGGCCAGCTGGTGTTTGACGACACGCCTGGCCAGGCGCGCACCGCCTTGCAGCGCCACGCCACGGCGCATGACGCTGCAGCGGAGCTGAACCTGGGCGCCCTGCGCCACCAGACCGATAACCAGCGTCTGGCGCCCGTGGGTTTTGGCGCGGAACTGAAAACCACGCACAGCGCGGCCCTGCGCGCCGGCAAGGGCATGCTGCTCTCGACCAGCATGCGCAGCGGCGCTCGTGGCAGCCAGCTCGATGCGCGCGAAGCCCAATCCCAGATTGAACAGGGCGCACAGCTGCAAACGCGCTTTGCCACGACCGCGCAAAAACACAATGCAATGCTCAAGACGCCGCAAGGCGCTGCCGAGCCCGCACCGGAGACCTTGCCTGCCATTGCACAGCTGTCGGCCAACGCCAACGCGGTAGCCGCGACCGCCAGAGGCCGGGCCGACGGCGACAGCGGCGGCGCTGGGACCGTCACGGCCTTCAATGCCGCCTTGATGCAGTTATCCACGCCGTCCGGCATTGCCGCGCTCACGCCCATGAATGCGATCTTCAGCGCAGCCGCCACCACGGCCATGGCGGCCAGCCAGGACATCAATCTGCTGGCGCAAGCTGCGTCCCTGCACCATGTGCGCGACGGCATCAGCCTGTTCACCTACGGCAAAGCGAGCAGCGCCGAGAAACCG
>JBJMVX010000283.1:0-4758 GCA_045810445.1 Massilia sp. | reverse complement strand
GGGGCTGACCTTGTTAAGCAATGAGCAGCGCAGCGGGCGCCTGGCCGACAGCCCGTATATGGCGGTGGTGCTGCAGCCCTCCTTGCGCGTGAGCCCTGACCATGGAGTTGACGAATTCATGGGCGACGTGAACAAGCTCAAGGCGCAGGCCGATGCCGAGCGCAGCAAGAAGGTCAAGGATGATGGCGGCGACGATTAGCAGCCAGCCTGAGCAACCATAACCGGAGCGAGATGATGACGACCAGCCGCCGAACCTTTCTCAAAGCAGCAGCAGCCATTGGTGCATCGCTCGCCTGGTGCGGAGCGGCGCACGCCTCGCGCATCGTCTGGCATGAACGGCGCGATCTCTATCCCCAAGGCGTGGCTTCGGGCGACCCTGACCCGCACAGCGTCCTACTCTGGACACGCCGTCCATTTGCGGACGGTAAGCGCACATTGTTGACCGTCGAAGTTGCGGAAGACGAAGCATTCCACCGCGTCATTGCGCACGCGAAGGTCCCCGTCTCCAGCGACGCGGACTGGACGGCACGGGTGCTGTTAGGCGGCCTCAAGCCGGCGCATGTCTACTGGTACCGCTTTGCCGATGCCGACGGCAACGGCAGCCGCGTCGGACGCACGATCACCTCACCCTTGCCCGACGATACGCGCACGGTCAACTTTGCCTTCGTCAGCTGCCAGGACATCAACGAGGGCAAGCTCAACGCCTACCGCCGGATGATCTACGAAGATGAGCGCGCCCCAGCGGCCGACCAGCTTGGCTTCGTGCTGCACCTGGGCGACTTTATTTACGAGGTGCTCGAGTACCCGGACGAGGTGAAGAGCCGCTACGATCGCACGATCTATGAAGTGGCGCGCATTCCGGACGGTCACAAGGTTGGCAACTTCCACATTCCGCTCACGCTTGAGGGCTACCGCGCTATCTACCAAGGCTATCTGGCCGATCCCGACCTGCAGGACGCGCGTGCGCGCTGGCCATTTGTGGCCATGTGGGACAACCATGAATTTTCGTGGCAAGGCTGGCAAAGCATACTGAAGGCGGGCAGCTTCGAGCAGCCTGGCCAGAGTGTGAAAGTGGCGGCAAATCAGGCCTGGTTTGAATACCTGCCTGCGCGGGTGACCCGTGGTAACGCATTGCTGGAACAATTCGATCCCCCTGCCGTCAAGAACCTGCCGATCAAGGAGTTCGACGCCAATGGGCTGGGGACGGAAGCAAACAACCTGATCGCCATTAACAGCCTGCAGGGCTATCGGGCGCTGCGCTATGGCCAGCACCTCGATTTGATCATCACGGACCAGCACAGCTATCGCAGCGCAGACCCGTTCGGCGATCCATCGCTCGACAAACTGGGCGGCGATGAATTCATGGGGATGTTCCCCGAGTCAGCGATGCAGATCCTCGATGGCGGGCGCAATTTTAACGGCGGAAAGCCTCCAGCCGAGGTCAGCTTCGATCAAGCGCATGTGCCCAACCCGCAACTGCATGCGCCGCCCCAGACCATCCTGGGGATGGACCAGAAGACCTGGTTCAAGGACAAGCTGCGCGCCTCGACAGCCACCTGGAAAATTTGGGGCAACTCGCAAGGCGCCCTCGATTCGCGCGCCGACCCGCAGAATTTGCCGCCGGGGCTGACCAAGCAGAGCTGGCCGGCGAACAGCTATGCCGCGCTAAGCGGCGGCGACTACGGCACAGCCTGGGCCGAGCGCGCCGAAATTTACAAGGTCGTGCGCGACGCCAAGATCACGGGATTCGCCATCGTCTCGGGCGACCGTCACAGTTTCTGGGCCGGCTATGCCAGCGCAGAACTTCCGCCCGGCAAATTCGAGCCGATCGGCTTGAGCTTTGTGGGAGCATCGCTGACCAGTCCCGGCACGATGGAAGCCTACGAGCACAAGCTCAAAGAGGACACGCCCTTGCGCGCGCTGTTCCTTGCCTATAAGACACCGGGTGCGAAGCCGGACTGGACCCACAACATGTTGCTGCGCCATGGCGTGCGTTCGTGCCTCGATTATGCCAAGCACTTCGACCTCAAGCGCGCACGGGCGCTGTCCAACCCGGAGCTGGCGCCCCACCTTGAATTTGTCGACCTGGGTGGGCACGGTTACGCCAAGGTGCGCTTGTCAGCCCAGGAAATGCGCACCGAATTTGTCTGCATCCCGCGCCCCATCACGCGCAGTGAACGACCCGATGGGGGCGACATCCGCTATCGGGTCGTGCACACGGCTGCGCTGTGGAAAAGCGGTGCGCGGCCAGTGATGAAGACATCAGTGCTGGAAGGCGATGTTGGACTGTCCATTTGAACGGCTTACGCAGACTGGCTCGTTCACGCAGCAGCGGCGACCGAGCCCAAACGCCGCGCACAGCGTCGTCTTCGCGCACCACCACGTCGCCCTCGCTCACTACCACGTCGCCCTCGCGCACGCGGGGACCCATGCTCAATTTGCTCAGTATGGATCCCCGCTTGCGCGAGGACGACGTAACTTTGGGCAGTGTGGCTTCACATACGCAGCAGCGTCTAACGACAGTTCTTCACGCGTTGCCAACGACGCAATTCACCTGGCGGGCGCCAGATGAACCACCAAACCGTCGGACGCGCGCACCCATACCAGCGCATCGGGAATCGGGACCAGGTCCGAAGCGCCAGCATTGACCACCGAGACCAGCCAGACCGGCTCTCCGCGTCTGATCAGGCCCGCATCGACGTGCGCTTTTGACAGCTCCAATACGACGCCAGCCGGCCTATACGACACTGCATCTGACGTCCTGACCGCGCCAACAGCACGCGTTCTCGCTTCGGATTCTGTGCGCACCGCATACGAGCGATCGAGGCTACGGATTGCCATCTCCGAGACGGCAGCGTGACAATTCAGCGCCAAGACCAGGGGCACCAGAACCACAATTTGTCGCAACATGAAGCCTGCCCTTGAAATAAATGGTTGAGCAAATTCGGCGCCGCAAGAGCGCTCCCTGTCAGCCATCGAGCCCGTGGGGCCCTTTGAAAATGAGGATGGTAAAACGCTCGGTGCCGGAAAAAGTGGCGTCACCACCCAGTGCGACAACGCCATCTGTCGCGCCGCACCCATCACAGTTCTTCAAGCGCGTCCCTTGCAGGCCGGTCAATTCGATAGCACTTGTCACCACCCACCAGTAACCATTTTCATATTCGGTGCGCAAGCTAAGTTGCTTGTTGTTCGCCACAGCGAACACCAGCGCATTGGCGTTGTTGTTGCTGTAGGGATGGTTGATCCTGTGCTTGCGTTCGGACGCATACCCCGAGGACTTGGTCGCATTAATCTGAAACACGGTGACATTGTCATCGGTGAGCAGCTTCTTCTTGGCCATCTGAGTCAAGGTTGCGGCGACAGACTCATTTTTTTGGACGAGCTGCCGTTGCGCGGCCTCCAGATCATCCAGGCGATGCGTCAACTTATCGATTTGTGCCGCCATTTTCTCTTCACCAGTGGCCGGAGAAAGACGCACTTCAGAGCGCACCTGGGCCTGCGCGCAACTGGCGCCAAATGAAAGCGCAAAAGCGGCCAGCAATAGTGGGAATGCCGAGACAAGGCGAGAAACGCGGTTGATCGAGGTAGACGTCAAAATAACTCCCGGTTAAATGGTTTGAGAATAGTCGGCTTCGTATCAAGGGTCCGACCTGTGCCACACAGAGCATTAATAGAAATGCATGGTATCGACAAACCAAGTAGCAGTCAATTTGAGCGCCAGGCAGTATCAGGACGATGTTTTCGTCTGACCGGCGCCAGACGAGGACGGAGAAAAAAACGAAGCGTCAGGATTTTCCCATCACCGGGTGCAGCGTCTCATGACGGGCCAGCATCGCCGCAAATTGCGCGATTTTGCGCGCCCGCGTCTCGGGCTTTTTGGCCGTCTGAATACGAAACAGGACTGCATACCGGTTTTGTGAATTGAGCGTCGCGAAAAAAGCTTCCGCACCCGGATGCTGCTCGAACGCGGCTTGCAAATCGGCCGGCACCGTGGCCTGGCTGACCGCGTCGTACGCCGCCTCCCAGCGGCCATCCTGCCGTGCGCGCTCCACTTCGCGCAGGCCAGCAGGCTGCATCTTGCCTTCTTCGATGTAGCGCAGGGCCTTGTCGCGATTGACCTTGGACCAGATGCTGCGCGCGCGGCGCGGGGTCCAACGTTGGCGGAAGTAATGGGCGTCCTCGGCCTTCTTGATGCCGTCGATCCAGCCAAAACATAGCGCCACCTCCAGGGCTTCCTGATAGCTGACCGTCGCTGCAGGAGCGCCTTTTTTCGCATGCCGCAGCCAGACGGCGTTCGACGTGTCCTGGTGTTCAGCCAGCCATTGCGCAAATGCTGCCTGCGACGCAAATGTGAGTACCTGTTCTTCCACCGTCATCGCCGCTCCGAATCTTTTGACATGCTTGCCAGAATACGCAATCATCAGCGCTTTGCAAACCTCTGCATCAGCCATGTCCTCCAAACGCATCAACATCACCGTTGCCGTGTCCTGGGTATTGTTCTGGGCCTTGATGGTATCGGTAGCGGTACAGGACTATATACGCAATGGCGGACACGCGATGTGGCAGCCGGTGCTGTGGGAGACCTCGTCCATGCTGGCGGCCAGCATCCTGCTGGTCGTGCAGCGCCATTTCACGCTGCGCTATGACTACTTGCTGGCGCGGCCAGCGCGCTGGTTCGCACTGCAGGCAGCCTGGCTCCAGCTGTACTTCCTATGTTTCTTCCACATATCGTTAGTGATTCGTCTAGGTTTAGAGTTT
>JBJMVX010000282.1:0-4462 GCA_045810445.1 Massilia sp. | reverse complement strand
TTTGCCGAGCAGCGCGTGGCGCTGGAAACCGTGTTTGCGACCCAGGCTGCGGCCGAACAGGCGGCGCACGAGCATGCGCTGGCCATCCTCAAGGCCGGTCACGCCGGCGCCGCCCACTGAGCGCTTAGTCCTGGCAGCCCGTCTGATTGCGCCCAGCCTGCTTGGCCAGGTAGAGTGCCCGATCGGCCCGTTCAAACAACTGGGCGTACGTTTCGTCGGCCTGCCATTGCGCGACGCCGAAGCTGGCGGTCAGGGGCGGCAGTTCCGCCAAGCGCTGTGCCATGATCCGCAGGCGGATGCGCTCGGCAATGGCGTGGGCCGCCTCGTGCCCGGTGCCCGGCATCAGGGCGACAAACTCGTCGCCGCCGAAACGGCCCAGCATGTCGTTCGGTCGCAGGCAGTGCTGGGCCATCAGGCACACATGCTGGAGCGACCGGTCGCCCACCGCGTGGCCGTGGAGGTCGTTCACTTCCTTGAAACGGTCGATGTCGAACACGATCAGCGACAGGGGGCGCTGCTCCTGGCTGCAGCGGATGATCTCGAACTGCGCCCGCTGCTCCAGGCACACGCGCGAGGCCGCCTGGGTCAGGCTGTCGGTATCGGCCACGCGGCGCAACTGGATATTGTCGGCAATCAGACTCGGGAGCGCCAGACCGAACAGGGTGTTGGCGGCGATGACGTTGATGGCAAACTGGTACACCATGATGTAGTCCCGCAGGTCCAGCACATGCACCAGCAGGGCAATGAGAAAACTGCCCAGCGCCAGGCTGAGCACATTGAGGAAGGCGGACTCGGTGCAGGCGAGCCACATGGAGGGGATGACCAGGAAGAAGATGGCAAACGCGCTGTCGGGTGAGCGGGTCAGATGGGCCAGCCACATGGTGCCGCTCAGGAGCAGCAGATTAAACAGCAATTTGTACTTGAATCGGGCGCTGGCACGCTGGTGGTGCATATTGATGGTGGCGTTGAGCTGCACGGCCGCGCGTGGGCGCAAGGTGCTCAAGACGGCCGCGAAAAAAGGTGCCAGCACGATTACACCAGCCATGTCGCCGATCCAGAACGGCAGCCAGGCGCGCGCCAGCTCAGGCGTTGCCATCATGCCGCTCACCACCAGCGCCCACAGCACCAGCACCATGGCCGCGCCGGAACTGAGGGCGGCAATGAGCAGGAAGCTGACCACCAGCTTGGGCAATTCGCGCCGGCCCGACTCGGAAATCCAGCGCAGGCAGTAGGCGCCTGTCCCGTAAGGCAGCAAATGGGCCAGGGCAAACAGCAAGCCAGCTTGCACCAGTTGCAGGTTACTAAGCGCAAGATGGTAGCGGTGGCCAGTCAGTACCGTGACAGCCACGCAGGCCGCGACCAAGGCAGGCAGGGTGCGCAGGCCATCGATCAGGAACACGGCAAAGGTCAATCCGGCGACCGGGAACCAGACACTGGCGTGTTCTGTATACTCCACCAACTGCGCCAGCTCCCACACCAGCATCCACAGCACCAGCAAGGCGATGTTGCGCAGCAGGTGGTTGCGCATCAGCTGCTCGGTAAGCGGAGCGCGCTGGATGCGACGCAGCAGGCCGGGCTGGGTATCGGCGGCGCTGCGGTCAGGGGATGCGGACAGGGACTTCATCGCGGACAGGTTCCAGTAATCACCAGCAGAGGACAAGCCGCCGGTCACAGGCAGGCTGTGCATACGGCGGATTGTCGCCAAAGTATCGCCATCGCCGCCGCGGCTGTCAATTCGTTGTCATACTGTCATCGCAGATTGGGGAAAGCGTGGCGCCGTCAGGTCCCGCCTATCTTGACAGACCAGCGCACGAGGTGGAGACTGGGTCTAGTATTGCATGGAGATAACTTTCGCTGATGGACGAATCAACGCAACTGGCCTTGGGCACTCCCAGCGCGACCAAGAGTCGGCGCCTGATCGTGATCGCCTGGTTGTTTACCGGAATCATCGTGTTGGCCATGCTGGTCACCTATTACGGCATCAGTGTGCTCGCTGCCGAGCGCGCCTACGTGGGCGGTGAAGGCCTGTGGTCCAAGGCGCAGAAAGAAATGGTGTATGCGCTGGCGCGCTACGCCCGCTATCACAAGAGTGCTGACTACCAGAGTTTCGAGGCGGCGCTGGCGATCAACCTGGGCGACCGCCAGGCGCGCCTGGAACTGGAAAAGCCCAATCCCGACTATGCCCTTGCCCGTGCCGGCTTCCTGCAGGGCCGCAATCACCCCGACGATATTGAGGGCATGATGCGCCTGTTCCGCGACTTTCGTCAGGTGCGCGAAATGGACCAGGCCATCGCGCTGTGGGCCCGTGCGGACGGCCAGATCGACGAGTTGGTGGCGCTGGCCGGTCGCATTCACCAGGCTGTCGAAGCGGGCAATACGGACGAGAGCGTCATGCTGCCGCATCTGCGGGCCCTATTTGCCATCCACCAGCGCCTCATTCCGCTCGAAGACGATTTCTCGGCAACCCTGGGACAGGCCGCGCGCAAGACCCAGTTCCTGCTGCTGATTGTGCTCTTTGCCGGGGTGTCGATGTTCCTCGGCGTGGCGTTTCTGTTTTCCCAGCGCATGGTCTGGCAAAGCGCCAAGCTCGAAGATGCGCTGCGCCAGGGCGAGAGCCAGTTGCGCGGCCTGCTGCAGTTTGCCCCGTTGCCGATTCTGATTGTGCGCATGGCCGACCAGCGCTTCCTGTTTGCCAACGAACATGCGCTCAAACAGTTCAAGGTCGCGCCTGCCGACATGGATAGCTGGCGCGCGCGCGACGTCTACGTGAGCCTGGATGACAGGGACCGCCTGATGGCGCACCTGACCCAGCACCGCAGCGCTGACGACTGGGAAATTCGCCTGCAGGACCTGGACGGCATCCGTTTCTGGGCCGCGATTTCCTGCCAGTGCATCTCGTACAACGGCGAAGACTGCGTGCTGACGGCCTTGAGTAATATTGAAGTGCGCAAACGCACCCAGCAGGAGCTGCAGCACCGCGCCTTCCATGACGAGCTGACAGGCTTGCCCAACCGCGCCATGTTCATGGGCTCGCTGCGGGCAGCGTTTGAAGCGAAGGCCGGCAAAGGCGGGCATTTTGCGCTGATGTTTGTCGACATTGACCGCTTCAAGGTCATCAACGACAAGCTGGGCCATGCGGCAGGCGACCTGCTGTTGCAGGAAGTCGCGACCCGTCTGGGAACCAGCGTGTCGGCCACCGACACGGTGGCGCGCCTGGGGGGCGATGAATTCGTGATCCTGGTGGTGGAGCGGGCCGACCCGACCTGGCTGACCACGCGCGCCAAGAGCATCATGGCCGCCATGGAAGAGGCCATCGTGCTTGACGCGCACCGCATCCACATCACGGTGAGCATCGGCATCAGCCTGTATCCCCAGCACGGGGCGGACCTGATGACCTTGATGCGCAGCGCCGACATGGCCATGTACCGTGCCAAGGAACAGGGGCGCAACAACTTCCAGTGGTGCAGCGAAGAGGATTGCTAATACCGGGCAGGGCGCACGCGCCTCGGCTATGATGGCGGCACATTACGCATTGCCAGCCATTGTTTTCCGGGAGCCGCATGGACGCACGCAACACACAAAGCTATGGTTCGGATACCTCGGGCCTGGTGTGGGGATACCTGTTTCAGGGACAGGAGGGCGGCCCGACCGGCATCGATTCGGCCCAGGCTGGCGCCTGGTTGGCCACGCCAGCGGCAAGCGTTCCTGGCCAGTTCGTCTGGCTCCATTTCAATTTGTCGAACGCGGCCTGCGAAAAATGGCTGGCCGCTCACCTGCAATTGGCCGATGAATTTTACGAAGCCCTGCACCAGGGCTCACGCTCGACCCGCATTGAAGTGGCCGACAACACCTTGATCGGCGTGGTCAATGATGTGTCACACGATTTTTCCTTCGACGCCTCCGATACCTCCACCCTGTGGATCAGCGTGGCGCGCAACGTCATTGTCAGCGTGCGCCGCACACCACTGCAATCGATCGAGCGACTACGCCAGGCGGTGCGCCAGGGCGTGGCCATCCCCACGCCGGTGGACCTGCTGATCCACCTGCTGCGCGACCAGGCCGATGTCCTCATTCGCATCGTGCGTGATGCGGTGGAGCGGGTCGATGGCATTGAAGACAAGCTGCTGGCCGGGCGCCTGGGCGACAAGCGCGAAGACCTGGGTACCATGCGGCGCGTGCTGGTGCGTTTGCAGCGCCTGCTGGCGCCGGAACCGGCTTCGCTGTTTCGCCTGTTGCAAAGGCCGCCGAACTGGATGTCCGAAGCCGATACCGACGAATTTCGGCAGGCCACCGAGGAATTTGCCGTGGTGCTCAGCGATGTGTCCTCGCTGCAGGAACGCATCAAGTTGCTGCAGGAAGAACTGGCAGCGCGGGTCGACGAGGAAAATGGGCGCAGCCTGTTTGTGCTGACCATCGTGACCGTGCTGGCGCTGCCCATCAATATCGTGGCCGGTTTGCTGGG
>JBJMVX010000281.1:0-16462 GCA_045810445.1 Massilia sp. | reverse complement strand
GCATATGTTGGGCCGCATGCTGATCACCTTTTACCTGCCCGAACGCTGGGCTGCTCTGCAGGCCCACAGTGGCCCCGGCAGCGAAGACGCCGCCGCCCTGACCGTGCTGGGATTGAGCATGGAAGACGTGGGCCGCGCCGCCGCCGGCCAGTGGGGCATGCCCGAAGAACTCGTTGGGAGCATGCGCCGCATCGAACCTGCCGCACCGGGCGCAGACTTTTCCCACAACGATTGGCTCGCTGCCCTGTCCACCATGTCAGCCCAATGCGCAGACTCACTGTGGCACGATGATGAAGCAGGTGCGGTGACGGTGCGGGCACTGGCCAGCAGCTTCTCGGCCATGCTTGGCGTGCCGCCCGAAGCAATCATGGCCGCGGTGGAGACGGCACGCCAGGTGGCTGCAGCCGACCTTTCGCTGGCGCCCTTGGCCGGTCCGGCCGGGCGCCGCACGCGGGCCATGGCGGCGACTCGTTTGCGCGCGGAATACAACCAGATCATGCGGGCCGGCGTGGCCGACATGCGCGGCATGCTGGCCACGGCGAACCCAAGCCAGATGATGTCGATGACGCTCGAGACGGTGTACAAGGGCCTGTCGCTCACGCGCGCAGTCGCGTTTCTGCGCAACCGGCGCGATCACAAATACCGCGCCAAGCTCGGTTTTGGTGGGGGCGTGGCGCATCTGCTCGAACAGATGGAGTTCGACGACGCCTATGAACCCAATGTATTTCACGCTTCCCTCAATAGCGACCGCGTGATCTTCATCGACAATCCGCAGGAACCCAAGTTTGCCGCCAAGCTGCCCGCCTGGTGGACAGCCTCGCTCACCGGCGCGCGCAGCTTCGTGATTCTGCCGATTTGCTGCAATGGCCAGCCGGCCGCTTTTATCTACGGCGATTGGGACGACAGTTATCCACCCATTTCGCTGAGCGCTGTCGAATTCCAGTTGCTCAATGACTTGCGCGGCTTGATGGTGAACTCGCTCGAGCTACGCCAGAAACAGGAACTGGCAGCGCGCAAGCGCTAGTCGCGCGCCTGCAGGCGAAACGAGGTCCAGGCTGCGGCAGCGGCAGCGACCGACATGGCAGCAGCCACGTAGTACATCTGCCCTGGCCCAAGCTTGTCCCAGCATAGGGTCAGGAACAGGCCACCGAAGGTGCCGCCCAGGCCATAGGCTATGCTCATGTACAGCGCCTGGCCGCTGGCCTGCAAGGGTCCGGCAAACCAGCGCTGCATGGTCAGCACCGACGAGGAATGATGGGCCGCGAAGGTGGCCGCGTGCAGCAGCTGCGCCAACACCAGCACCCACAGGAAGTCGGCACCTGCGCCGGTGATCACAAAGCGCAGCAGGGCAAGGGCAAAGGTCCACATCATCACGCGTTGCGCGCCAAAGCGGGCAAACACGCGGGCCTGGAAAAAGAAGAACAGCACTTCGGCCACTACGCCCAACGCCCACATGGCGCCGATGACCGGCTTGCCGTAGCCGGCGCGCTCCAGATACAGCGAATAGAAGGCATACAGCGCCATGTGAGCGCCGCACATCAAGGCGGTGGACAGGAAAAAGGTCGCCACTTCGGGCTTGCGCAGCACCTGCCACAGGCGCGGTGCATCGTGCCCCGCTTCCGGGTGGGCCACGTCGCGAATTGGCAGGCTCGCTGCGAGCACCATGATCAGGAGAGCGACGCAAAACAGCAGCAGTGACTCCACACCGAACCAGTCGAGCACATAGCCGCCCAACGTCACGGCGGCGATGAAGCCCACCGAACCCCACAGGCGCAACTTGCCGTAGTTGGACAGATCGCCCCGCATGTCGGCCAGCATGAGCGCCTCGGACAGGGGGCTCTGGGCGCTGGTAAACAAGTTCAGCACCACCATCACGGCGAAAAACTGGACAAAGGTGTGGGCCCAGAAGAAGGCGCAAAAGACCAGCAGAGCCGCAACGGCCGTCATGCGCAAGACGCGCGAGCGCTTTTGCGTGTGGTCTGCCACCCAGCCCCACACATTGGGGCCAAAAATGCGCATGACCTGGATCAGCGAGACCAGCACGCCAATCTGGGTGACGCTCATGCCGCGCGCGGCAAAAAACAGGGCCGCAAACGTGGCGAAGCTGCCAGCGTAGGCGTAATACGTGAACAGGAAGACCGCGTAGTTGACGGACTTGCGGGGCATGCCTGCCACGCTCAATTAATTTTTGGAGTATCGACCGAAACGTCGCCGCATTGGGCGCGGTGCATCAGTGCGTGATCCATCAGTACCAGTGCCAGCATCGCTTCGGCAATGGGCGTGGCGCGTATGCCCACGCAGGGATCATGGCGGCCGAAGGTTTCCACCATCACTTCCTTGCCCGCCTTGTCGATCGAGCGGCGCGGGGTGCGAATCGAAGATGTGGGCTTGATGGCGATTGACACCGTGATATCCTGGCCCGTCGAAATGCCACCCAAGACGCCACCGGCGTTGTTGCCGACGAAGCCAGCCAGGGTCAATTCGTCGCCGTGTTCGGAGCCGCGCTGGGCGACCGACTTGAAGCCCGCCCCAATTTCCACGCCCTTGACGGCATTAATCCCCATCATGGCGTAGGCGATGTCGGCATCGAGCTTGTCGTAGATAGGCTGGCCCAGGCCCACCGGGACGTTGTGCGCGACGACGTCGATGCGCGCGCCAATCGAATCGCCATCGCGGCGCAAGGCATCCATCGCCGTTTCCATCTGGGCGATCAGCGCAAGGTCTGCGGTGGCGGCAAAAAATGGGTTCTCGTGCACATGGTCCCAGGATTGAAACGGGACTGGAATGTCGCCCAGTTGGCTCATGCAGCCCATGAAGACAGTGCCATACTGCTGCTGCAGCCATTTCTTGGCCACGGCAGCCGCGCCGACCACCGGTGCGGTCAGGCGCGCCGAGGAACGCCCGCCCCCGCGCGGATCGCGCACGCCATATTTATGCCAGTAGGTGTAATCGGCATGGCCGGGGCGGAAACTGTCGACGATATTGCCGTAGTCCTTGCTGCGCTGATCCTGGTTACGGATCATTAGCATGATGGGAGTGCCTGTGGTTTTTCCTTCGTACACGCCGGAGAGTATCTCGACCGTATCGGCTTCCTGGCGCTGCGTCACATGGCGCGAGGTGCCAGGCTTGCGCCGGTCCAGGTCGGGCTGGATGTCCGCTTCCGACAGCGCCAGGCCAGGCGGGCAACCATCGATAATGCAGCCTATGGCCGGGCCGTGCGACTCGCCAAACGTGGTAACGGAAAACAGCTTGCCAAAGGAATTGCCGGACATGGTGGAAAAATGAGTGGCGGAAAAGCCAATTCTACCAGCCCCTGAACTTTTACCGGCGGCAGAGCCAGAAATGGCCACCGCAGGGTGATTTTCAGCCCAGTTAGTCAATTTTCAACGGCGACCGTGTACAGGAGTAAACGGGTAATACCTTTTTCTCATCGTTAATTCGCGCAGGGTGGCCATTTCGTGGCATGCTACTGAAAACAGCAATCGCGGAGAAGCTTTACATGCCTCAATCGAGCACGCCCTTGGATGACATCAAGGACGATCACGACGATCTGGTATTCCTGGACGAGCACCCGGCGCCGGTCACGGCTGACGGATCGCCCAGGGTGTGGCGCGTCATGATCATCGACGACGATGAGGATGTGCACTCGACCACCACTTTCGCGCTCGGCAACCTGGACATGCAGCACCGTCCCCTGCAATTCGTGCACGCGTATTCAGCCGCCCAGGCGCGCGAGCTGCTCAAGACCGAAACCGACATTGCCGTCATCCTGCTCGACGTGGTGATGGAACAGGATGACGCCGGCCTGCACCTGGTGCGCTACATTCGAGAGACGCTCAAACTGGCCGACGTGCGCATCATCCTGCGTACCGGCCAGCCTGGCTACGCGCCAGAAATCGACGCCATTCGCGATTTCGACATCAACGACTACAAGACCAAGTCCGAACTCACCCGCATCAAATTGTTCACCACCGTCACAGCGGCGATTCGCTCGTATGAACAGATACGGGCCATTAGCACCAGCCGGCGCGGCCTGGACCAGATTGTCAGTGCCAGCACCGAACTGATGGCCCTGCACGGGGTGCACAATTTTGCCAGCGGCGTGCTGGCCCAGGCGGCCGACATCCTGACGGTGCCGGCCAATGGCCTGCTATGCGTGAAGGAATGCGAGGACGGCAAGGCCCACGAATTGCTGGTCATGGGCACGGCCGGCCCTGACCGTCACGTGGCCGGCAGCGTCTTTACCGGCGCCGACGATCCCGCCATCTATGTCGCCATGGAACGCACCCTGGCAGAGCGACGCAACCAATATGAACACAATTATGTGACGCTCTACCTGGCGGGCAAGGCCTGCCGTGATTTCGTCGCCTATATGGTGTTGCCGCATGCCTTGTCGGACATTGACCAGCGCCTGCTCGAGGTATTTTGCAGCAATGTGTCGGTCGGCCTGGACAATGTGGAACTGGTCAGCCACCTGCACAACGCCGCTTTCTACGACCAGCTCTCCAAGCTGCCCAACCGCACGCGCCTGATCGAAATCCTGGACGTGACCTTAGCCGGCGGCGCGCGCGAAACCGCCACCCTGGCCCTGGTCGACCTGGACCATTTTGCCGAAACCAACGACGCATTGGGCCACCAGTTTGGCGACACCCTGCTCGTTGCCGTGGCCGCGCGCCTGCAGAACAGCCTGGGCCAGCAATTGACGGTGGCGCGCATAGGCGGCGATATTTTCAGCGTGCTGGGCGACGCCGAGTGCGTCAACCCGGTCCGCATCCTGGCGCTGTTTGGCGCGCCCTTCTCGATCGATGGCCAGGACGTGCTGCTGTCGGCCACCCTGGGACTGGTGCGCCTGGGCGAGCACGATGGCAGCGGCGCCGATGCGCTCAAGGATGCCGACATCGCGCTCAAGCGCGCCAAGTCGCAGCAACGCGCCGGCCACTTCTATTTTTCGCGCAGCATGGGCGTGGAAATTCGCGAACGCGTGCGCATGATGCACGCGCTGCGCACCGGCTTTGCCAAGGGCGAGCTGTTTGTCGTCTACCAGCCCCAGATCGACCTGCAGACCCGGCGCCCGGTCGGCGCCGAAGCGTTGCTGCGCTGGCAAACGGCGGACGGCAAATTCATTTCACCGGACCGTTTCATTCCGATTGCAGAATATTCGGGCCTGATCATCGACATCGGCGAATGGGTGCTGCGCACGGCCTGTCACGAAGTGGTGCGCCTGCGTGAAGCCGGCCACCGTGACTTCACGATGTCGATCAACGTTTCGCAAGTGCAGTTCCGCCACCCCTACTTCCTCGACATGCTGCGCATGGCGCTGGAAGACACTCAGGCGCCGCCCGAATTCATCGAGCTGGAGATCACCGAATCCATGGCCATGGAAGAGCCGGACCTCTTGATCAAGCTGCTCGCGCAAATCAAGCACACGGGCGTCTCGATTGCCATTGATGACTTCGGGACGGGCTTTTCCTCGCTGTCTTATCTGCAACGCCTGCAGGTCGATAGACTCAAGATTGATCGCGCCTTCGTCACGGAAATTACCGGGTCCGCCCGCGGCAGCAGCATTGCCGAGATGGTCATCCAGCTGGGCCGCAACCTGGGCCTGTCGGTGATTGCCGAGGGTGTGGAAGACGAGCGCCAGGCCCAGATCCTGCAGGCGCTCGGTTGTCCGCTGGCGCAAGGCTTCCTGTTTGCCAGACCGATGGCGGTGCCAGCCCTGTATGACTGGCTAAGCAATGACGAACTGAACCGCGCGGCCTGAGGGCCGCTTTTTCTTGCCATTACATTCATATCTGTTGCATATAGACAACGGCGTCATAATCAGTCTTCGCTAGTGCGCTTCGGAATCTGGTTGTCACGTAAAATTGAAGCACGCCCCAGCTTGATGGTGCGGTTCGGCGGGATGGACGGATGAGCAGATTTTCCTTTAAACGCGGTATGGCCTTGGCGCTCTTCTGGGCTGCCGGCCTGCTTGCGTGCTTCCCCGCCCTGGCCCTCGATCCGGGCAAGTCTTTCCATCACTATGTGCGCAACATCTGGTCGCTGCAACAAGGCCTGCCCCAAATTAGCGTTCAAGCCATCGTGCAGGATCAGCAAGGCTATGTCTGGGTCGCCACCCAGGCTGGCCTGTCACGCTTTGACGGCGTGCGCTTCACCACCTACGCGCCGGAAACTGAACCGGCGTTGCCGGGCATCTGGGTGCGCTCGCTGCTGGTCGACAGCGCCGGCCGGCTGTGGATAGGCACCTACAAGGGCTTGGCGGTGCACGAAAATGGCGTGTTCCGTGCCATTCCCGTGGCCGACCCCAAACAGTTTCCCGTGCTCGACATCAATGCCATGGTCGAGGAAGAAGGTCACCTGGTCGCCGCCACCACCAATGGTGTCTTCGATCTGATCGACGGCAAGCTGGTGCACCGTGAAGGCAGCCCTTCGCCAGCGACGTCGCTGCTCAAGAGCGCCGATGGCGTCTGGGTTGGCACCCTGGGCGGCGTGGTGCGCATGCGCGGCAAGACCATCGAATTGCTGGCGCTGCCGGAAGCCATGCACCAGGGGCTGGTCACGCGCCTGGCCGAAGCCCAGGGAAAGATCTGGGCCGGCACCAGCCTGGGCCTCATGGTGCGCAGCGGCGAGCAGTGGGTCAATGCCACGGATAACCCGGTACTGCAAAATTCGCCCACCACCATGTTGTTCCAGGATAGCGACCGCAGCCTGTGGGTAGGCAGCAATGCCGGCCTGGCGCGCCTGCGTGACGGTGCGCTGACCGAGGTCATTCCTGAAAAAAACCCCTCGGCCATCAAGGGTGTCATTTCCGCCTTCGAAGACCGCGAACGCAATCTGTGGCTGGGCAGCCAGTGGGTGGGCCTGGCCCGGCTGTGGAACGGCTCCACGCGCCGCCTGTCGGTGGCCGAAGGCTTGAGCGAGCCGATCGTCTGGTCGGTGGCGCGCGCGCCCGATGGCCGCACCTGGGTCGGCACCAATGACGGCCTGTCGGTGTTCGGCGGCGGCCATTTCGAACACGTGTTGCGTGGCGACCAGCTGCCCCATCCGCACGCCTACAATCTGCTCGCTGACGCCGACCGTATCTGGGTCGGCACCCGGCGCGGCCTGGTCATCTGGCATGACGGCAAAATTGAAGCCCCTGCCCTGTATGCACCAATGGCAACGGCGCAAATCAATGGCATCGTGCGCGACCATGCCGGCACCATGTGGTTTCCCACCAGCGACGGCCTGTATCGGCAGGAAGGCGATCACCTGATTCGGTATGGCAAGGCAGAAGGCTTGAATGACATTCGCGTGCGCCAGATTCGCGAGCTCAAGGATGGGCGCATGCTGGTGGCCACCCAGGCTGGGCTGTATGAACTGCGTGACGGCAAGATGATCCAGCTGGGACTCGATGCCGGCTTGCCGCCCAACCTGGACGTCACGGCCGTCACCGAATTGCGCGACGGTGCACTGGTGCTGGGGACCTTGAGCGAAGACTTGTTCATGTTCAATGGGCGCACTTGGCGAAAGTTTGCCCGGGCCGAAGGATTTCCCGCCAATACGCCGTTTTTCATCACCGAAGACAACGCCGGCTTCCTGTGGCTGGCCGGCATACGCGGCATCACGCGCGCCGCCCTGTCCGACATGCGCCTGGTGCAAAACGGCCAGGCCAAGGTCGCCTACGCCGAGATGATCCTCAACGAGCGTGGCGACCGGCGCAGTGGCGAGCAGGGTTTCTGCTGCAATGGCGCGGGCAATGCCAAGGGTTTCATGGATCCGGCCGGCGTGCTGTGGTTGCCCAGCCGCGATGGCGTGGTCACCCTCGATACCCTGGGCCTGGCAAAAAACATGACTGCCCCCACGGCGGTGATCGAGCGGGTGCGCATTCGCGACAAATGGCAAGATGTGCGCGGCAACAAGCCGCTCAAGCTGCCCGAAGACGCGCGCGACCTGGCCTTCGACTTCACGGCCCTCAGTTTCCAGGATCCAGTGAGCGTGGTGCTGCGCTATCGCCTGCAAGGCTATGACAAGGATTGGCGCGAGCTTGAAGCCAATGCGCCGCGCTCGGTCAATTACACCAACTTGCCAGCTGGCGCCTATGTGTTCGAAATTCGCGCCAGTAACAACGCCGATGTGTGGAACAAGGCCCCCGCGCGCCTGGAGTTTTCCATCGCGCCCCATTTTTATGAAACCAGCTGGTTTGCCGCCCTGCTGCTGTTCCTGCTGATGGGCACCATCTATATTGGTTACCGCCTGCAAAAACGCGCGCACGAAAAGCAGCGGGCCGAACTGGAGGAGCAGGTTGCCGAGCGTACCCAGCAACTGCACGTGGCCAATCTGGCGCTGGAACTGGCGAGCCAGACCGATCCGCTGACAGGGCTGCACAATCGCCGCTACCTGAGCAACCAGATCCCTGCCGACCTCGCGTTTTACGAGCGGGAAAACCGGCGCAGTGGTGGCTCCGACAATACCTTGCTGTTTGCCCTGGTCGATATCGACCACTTCAAGCGCATCAATGATACCTACGGCCACAAGGCTGGCGACCGGGTCCTGCAGCAGGTGTCCGAGGTGCTCAGGCGCCAGGTGCGCGTGGGCGACTACCTGGTGCGCTGGGGCGGCGAAGAATTCCTGCTCGTTTGCCGGCCCAGCACGCGCCAGTTTGTGCCGGTGCTGGGCGAACGCATACGGCGCGCGGTGGCCGAACATTCCTTTGACCTGGGCGATGGCGTGCACGTGTCGCTGACCTGCTCGATCGGCTTGGCCGAAAGCGGTCTGTACCTGAACGGGATGCAGTCGGTTGGCTGGGAACAATTGGTCGAGCTGGCCGACGCAGCCCTGTACTGGGTCAAGGAAAACGGGCGCAACGGCTGGAGCGCATTGCGGCCCCGTCCGAATGTGAATTTCGCCGAACTGGTCGAGAAACTGCACCTGGGTGCCCAGATCATGATCGACACCCAGCGTGTGACCCTGATCAGCTCGAAAGACGAGCTCGAGCAGCGGCATGTCGCTGCGCTGGCCGTGGCCGACGGTGCCGAAGGCGCCGAACCAGAATAAATACGCCGCAGCTGTCTCATAATTGCAAGTAAGCAACGCGGCGCTTGTTTCGGTGGTGTAATATTCGTACTCTGTGCCCACTCGCCTTTGATGAATGGCAGCCTACTCGGCTGCCCTGCCCGGAGTTGTCCGCGTGTTACTTGATGATTTGATAATCCCCTTCTTGTTGGTTGTTGTCGCCCTCGCGATTGCTTACGGCCTGTATCGGCGTTTTGGCGCGCGTGCGCGTGACGATCACAGCCAGGCGCCCGTAGTCGGCGATATCGATGTAGTCGCGCCACCTGCGCCGCCCAAGGAACCAACGCTGGAACAGCCGGTCCAGGATGGCGGCCCGTCGCAATTGCCGGAAGATCTAGGTCCGGAAACCCAGTTGCTCGACCCCGAGGAAGCCTTCCGGGCCGAAGACGAACGTATCGCCGCCGAACATGCCGCCCGTGCGGAAGCCGAACGCCTGGCAGCCGAAGTGGCCGCCAAGCGCGAAGCGGTTCGCCTGGCCGAAGAAGAAGCCGCCCGCATCAAGGCCAAGCTGCTGGCTGTGCGCGCGGACGCCAAAACCATGGCCGATACCGAAGGCTTGCTGCTGGAAGAGCAGCGCCTGGCCAATGAAGAAAGCGCGCGCGCCTACGCCAAGCGGGCAGCCGAGGAAGAAGCCGCCCGCGAGCTAGCCAAACGGCGCCCTGCTGCACCGGTCAAGCCCCAGGCCAGCGGCAACGCACCTGGCTTCCTGGTGGCCGACGACTGGCTAGGCAAGCTGACGCCCGACGAGGACGTCCTCGACGCCGAGCCTGAGATCGATCCCGAACAACAGCGCCGCGAGGCCGACCGGCGCGCGGCCGAGGCGACCGCCCGTATCCGTGCGCGGCGCGTTGCAGCCGACGCGGAACGCGCGGAAAAAGAGCGCCAGGCAGACCTGGAAGCGGCGCGCATCGCCGCCCAAAAGATCGCCGATGACGATGCCGCCGCCAAGGTGGAGGCACTGCGCCTGGAGGCCCTGGAGACGGCCCGGGCCTTGGCCGAACGCGAGGCCGAACTGGCTGAAGCGCGCGCAGAAGCGGCGCGCATTACGGCCCTGCTGGCGGCCAATGAGGCAGCGGCCAAGGCCGAGGCAGAGCGCCTCGCTGCCGAAGCGGCGCAGCGGATCAATGCCGAGCAAAGCGCCACCGAACAGGCAGCGGCACAGGAAGCAGCGCAGGCAGCAGCACAGGCAGCGGCCCTGGAAGAAGCGCAGCGCGCAGCTGAGCAGGAAGCGGCCCGTGAAGCTGAGCGCATGGCCAGGGAAGAAGCCGAACGCGCCGCTGCGCTGGCCGAAGCGGAAGCGGTGCGCCTGGCCGCAGAACAGGCCGCACGCGACGAAGCTGCGCGTATCGAAGCCGAACAGCTTGCCGCGGCCGAGGCCGCACGCCTGGAGGCCGAGCAGGAAGCCGAGCGCGTCGCTGCGGCGGAACTTGCCCGCGTTGAGGCCGAACGTGAGGCCGTAGCCGAAGCCGAGCGCATTGAAGCCGAGCGCCTGGCCGCCATCGAGGCAGCACGTATGGAAGCGGAGCGCCTGGCAGCCGAAGAAGCTGCCCGCGTCGAACAGGAACGGCTCGCTGCCATTGAAGCTGCGCGTGTCGAAGCGCAGCGCATTGCCGACGAAGCGGCCGCCGCCGCTGAACTGGAACGCCTGGTCCAGGAAGAAGCGACGCGCCTGGAAGCGGAGCGCTTGGCCGCCGAGGAAGCCGAACGCGCGGCCCAAAAACGCGCCGCCGACGAAGCGGTGCGTGCCGAAGCGCGCCGCATTGCCGCCGAACGCGCCGCCAAGCAGGAAGCTGCCCGTATCGCCGCAAAAGAAGCGGCGCGCGCCGAGGCGGCGCGCAATGCCGCGCACGAAGCGGCTCGCATCGAAGCCGAACAACAGGCTGCCGCTGCCGCCGCGCGGGCCAAGGCCGAACGCGCTGCCGCCGCCGAGGCAGCACACGCCGAAGCGGCGCGCCTGGTCGCTGCCGGTGCCGCGCGGGTGGAAGCGAAGCGTCTCGCTGCGCTCGAAGCGTCCCACAAGAGCGAGCCAGAGGCACCAGCGGCACGCGTCGTGGTACCGAAAACAGCAGCCGACACCGTGGTCATGATTGCCGACGATTCGAAAGTCGTGCGGGTCAAGACCAACCGCATGCTGACCAATAACCAGTTCCAGGTGCAGCAGGCCGAAGACGGCCTCGATGCCGTACGCCAGATTGGCGAGCGCATGCCCGACATCCTCATCACCGACGTTGAAATGCCAGGCATGAACGGCTTTGAACTGACCCAGCATCTGCGCAAGAGCCCTGCCTTGGCGCACATCCCTGTCATCATGATCAGCGCCGAGGAAAGCTACGGCCCCAAGGCCAAGGAAGCGGGCGTCGATATCCTGCTTGGCAAGCCCTATTCCGATGACGTCATGCTCGCGCATATCCAGCGCTTCATGCGTGAAGGCCGTAGCGGCGCGTAAGTGCAGGTATGCGGCTGTTCAGCCGTGCTGCGGGTCGATACTGAAGAGCGTCTCCACCGTCACGTTCAAGGCGCGCGCGAGCTTGAGCGCCAGGATGGTCGACGGCACCATATGCCCCATCTCGATGGCGTTGACCGACTTGCGTGTGATGCCGGCCAGGTCGGCCAGGTCGGCCTGGGTCAGGTCGCGCATGGCCCGCTGCACTTTGAGCGTGGTGCGCAGGTGTTCGCTGGCGCCTGCTTCAGCGGTCATAGGCCAGCAGACTGCATAGCACGGTCGCCACGCCAATGAGCAGCGTGGCGCAGGCCATTGCCAGCAGCGGAAACGACAGCGTTTGCGAAGACAGCACAAACACCAGCAACGGTTGCACGACCAGCACGGCCACCAGGCCATTGCGATAAGCGCGGTTGAGCGACTGGGTGCGCAGTTCATCATTGAGTACCGCCTTCATGGCCGCTTCGCGCGGGTGGGCGCGCACGCCATGCAGCGTGGAGCGCAGCGCAGCCAAGGCGATGACCATGGCCACCGGCAGCAGGATGGCCAGGCGATGGGCCATGGCGGCGGCCGCACTGTCCGGGTAGACGTGGATCAGCACCGCATAGGCGCCCAGTGCCAGCAAGAGCGCCAGCGCGAAATACAAACTCCATCGGGAATAACGGACCAGCAGAACGGCATCCTGTGGTTTTTGCGTTGCCATGGCGGCACCTCACTGAAGTATGGAAAATTCCAGATTTCAGTGTAACCTATTGGGTACAAAAAGCAACCGATACGTTACATGGTGATTGCGCCATCGATAATCGTGGTGGATTGCCCGCCTATCCAGGGCTCATCGTCGAGGTAGTCGACCCGGATGCGGCCATCACATTGGAGCGCTGTGCCCTGGCGCGCCTGGTAACCCTGGCTGCATGCCTGTGCGTCGTCAAATCCCTGCGCCTGCAGGACGCGCGCGATGCAGGCATTGGCGCTGCCGGTGACGGGGTCCTCGGCCAGCACGCCCATTTTGGTAAAGAAGGCGCGCACTTCCCAGTCGGCAGGACCGCCTGGCGCGTGCATGCCATAGGCGGCAATGCCAGTCACGCCAAGGCGCGTGAAAGCGCCCATGGCCTCTGCGTCCGCCTGCACTGCCAGGCAATCGGCAGCGCTGTGCATGCGCACCACCAGCCAGCTGATGCCCATATTGGCAATCACTGGCGCGGGCGTCGTGCAAAAAGCCTCGCTCTGGAGGGCTGCGCGCAGGGCCGGGAACAGGCCCGGGTGCAGTGCAGTCAGTTCGGCCGCTGGCGCCTTGAAGGCCAGCGCGCCATCCTCGCCAATGCGAATATCGACCAGGCCCACGCCGCATTCCTGCACCAGGCGGCCAGGCGTTTTCGGCACCAGGCCAGCTTCCAGCAAGGCGTGCGCGGTGCCAAGAGTGGGATGGCCGGCGAAAGGAAATTCCACGCCAGGCGAAAAAATGCGCACGCGATAGTCCGCCTGCGCCGTGGTCGGCGCAAGGGCGAACGTAGTTTCAGAGAGATTGGTCCAACGGGCCAGGGCCTGCATCTGCGGCTCCGTCAGGCCGTCGGCGTTGAGCACCACGGCCAGCGGATTGCCCTTCAGGGGCACGCCGGTGAACACGTCGACCTGCTTGAAGCGGCGCGCCCCGGACATGGGCGGATCAGTCGTCCTGCGCGGTTTCAGCCGGCCAGTCGCGGATATACGCCTTGAGCATTTTGTTTTCAAAGCTTTGCGCTTCCAGCACGGCGCGCGCCACGTCGTAGAAGGAGATCACGCCCAGCAGGGTCTTGGCGTTCATGACCGGCAGGTAGCGCGCGTGCTTTTCCAGCATCATGCGACGCACTTCATTGACTTCGGTGTCGGGCGTGACGGTGATCGGATGGTCGTCCATGTGCTTGCGCACCGTGCCGGCACCGACGGCGCCGCCGTTTTTATGCAGCACCTTGATCACTTCGCGAAAGGTCAGCATGCCAACCAGGTCGCCAAACTCCATGACCACCAGCGAGCCTATGTCTTTTTCGGCCATGGTGTTGACGGCATCAACGAGCAGCATGTCAGGCGTGGCGGTGTAAAGGATGTTGCCCTTAACTTGGAGAATTTCCGAAACTTTCATGATGGCCGCCCTTGTCTGAATAGGTATGTGTGGTTCGTGTTTTTATGAGCCTTAGCTCCGAATGTAGCGTAAGCTTGGCGAAAAATCCAGCATTGCGAAAAATCAATGTCCGCGCTGGCGAACAGTGATCGTTTGCACCATTTTAACGGGGAGTGCGGCGCTGCGCATGCTAGGATTCTGCCCATTATTTTTCAACCAGAAGAGTCCACCATGAGCGGTCCTCAATATCCCGGCTTCGACACCCTGTCGCTGCATGCCGGCGCCGCGCCAGATCCGGCCACCGGCGCGCGCGCAACCCCCGTCTATTTCACGTCCTCGTTCGCTTTCAAGGACTCCGACCACGCCGCCTCGCTGTTTAATATGGAGCGCGCCGGCCATGTGTATTCGCGCATCTCCAACCCCACCAACGCGGTGCTGGAAGAGCGTATCGCAGCCCTTGAAGGTGGCGTGGCCGGCATTGCCACCGCCAGCGGCCAGGCTGCCATGTTCCTGGGCCTGGCCACCATCGCCGGCGCCGGCTCGCACGTCGTCGCCTCGCGCGCCCTGTACGGCGGCTCGCAAAACCTGCTGGCCTATACCATGAAGCGCTTCGGTGTCGAGACCACCTTCGTGGACCCGCGCGACGTCGACGCCTGGCGCAACGCCATCCGCCCCAACACCAAGCTGCTGTTTGCCGAAACCCTGGGCAATCCCGGGCTGGACGTCCTTGATATTCCCACCGTCGCCGCCATCGCACATGAGCATCACCTGCCCTTGATGATGGATTCGACGTTCACCACGCCGTATTTGCTCAAGCCTTTCGAGCATGGCGCCAACCTGGTCTTCCATTCGGCGACCAAGTTCCTGTGCGGGCACGGCACCGCCATTGGCGGCCTGCTGGTGGACGGCGGCACCTTCGACTGGCAGGGGGCGTACGAACAGACCGGCCATTTTGCCGAACTGTGCGAGCCGTACGACGGCTTTCACGGCATGGTGTTCGCCGAAGAATCGACAGTGGCGCCGTTTGCCTTGCGCGCGCGGCGTGAAGGCCTGCGCGACTTTGGCGCGGTCATGAGCCCGCACAATGCCTTCGCCGTCCTGCAGGGCATAGAGACACTGAGCCTGCGCATGGACCGCCATGTGGCCAACACGCGCAAGGTGGTGCAGTTCCTGCTGTCCAATCCGGCCGTGGAATCGGTGTCCTATCCCGAACTCGATACCCATCCCGATTACGCACTGGCCAAGAAGCTGCTGCCGCGCGGTTGTGGCGCCGTATTTTCCTTCAGCCTGAAAGGTGACCGCGCCGCTGGACGGCGTTTTGTCGATGGTTTGAAAGTGTTCTCGCACCTGGCCAATGTGGGTGACGCCAAATCGCTGGTGATTCATCCGGCATCGACCACCCACTTCCGCGTTCCGAGCGAGCAGTTGGCTGCCTCCGGCATCACCGAAGGCACCATGCGATTATCCGTGGGGCTGGAAGACGTGGACGACCTGATTGAAGACCTGGCACGCGGCCTGAAGTTGTCGCAGAAGGGAGCCTGAGATGATCGTGACCGTCAACGACCAGGCAGCGTATTGCTACACCGGCGGCAAGGCCTTCGACCCCGCCAAACCAAGCGCCATCTTCATTCACGGGGCCCAGAACGACCACTCGGTATGGGGCCTGCAGACGCGCTATTTTGCGCACCACGGCTTTAACGTGCTGGCGCTGGACCTGCCTGGCCACGGCCGCAGCAAGGGCGCGGCGCTCACCAGCGTGGAGGCGATGGCGAACTGGGTATTGGCGCTGATGGCGGCAGTTGGCGTTGACAAGGCGCTCCTGATTGGCCACAGCATGGGCTCCCTGATCGCGCTCGAAGCCAGCCACCAGGCGCCAGAGCGCGTCACTGCCCTGGCGATGCTGGGCACCACCTATCCGATGAAGGTGTCGGACGCCCTGTTAGCCAGCGCCAGGGACAATGAGCAGGACGCGGTCGACATGGTGACGATTTTTTCGCACTCGACGATGGCGCACAAGCCCTCTTGCCCGGGCCCAGGCTTTTCGGTAATGGGTGGCGCGCGGCGCCTGATGCAGCGCATGTCGGCGATCAATCCGGCGCAGCTGTTCTACACGGATTTCTATGCATGCAATGCCTACGCCAATGGCCAGCAGGCCGCTGAGGGCGTGCGCTGCCCGGTGCTGTTCATCTTTGGCAGCAAGGACATGATGACGCCACCACGTTCGACCAAAGCGCTGACAGGTGCCATTGCCCATGGCCAGGTCATCATGGTCGACGCCGGCCATGCCTTGATGGCCGAACAGCCGGACGCCGTGCTCGACGCCTTGTACGCCTTCGCCAACCGGAGATAAGCATGGTCCGCTACGCCAGTTTCGCCGAGTTCTATCCCTACTATCTGAGCCAGCATGCCCACCGCATCTGCAGGCGCACCCATTTCATCGGCAGCACCCTGGCGCTGGCCTGCCTGGTGGCCGGTGTGGTCAGTGGATACGCGTGGTGGTTTGCGGCGGCGCTGGTGTGCGGCTATGGCGGCGCATGGATCGGGCATTTCTTCTTCGAGAAGAACCGACCTGCTTCCTTCGACCAGCCCTTGTTTTCGTTTCGGGCTGACTGGATCATGTACTGGCAGATGTTGACCGGCAAACTGAGCTTCTGATCAAGCGGCACAGGTTTTGTCAGGCGCCGGACCGCTGGCAAAATGCTCGGCCAAGGTCTGGCTCAAGCCATCTTCCACCACCTGCTCCACCTGAGCCGACAGGGCGCACACCGGAATTGCACAGGGCCGTGGGCTATGACTTCATCGACGGCGCGCTCGTTCCGATCGAACCGATCGGCTTTCCAGATTGGTCGGCGGGCATGTTGCGTTCGTCGATC
>JBJMVX010000280.1:0-5851 GCA_045810445.1 Massilia sp. | reverse complement strand
TTGTTGGTGAACACGCGCAGATTCTTCGCCCCTGCCGGCAGAAACGAAGGACGCCAAGTAGCGCTGGGCTCAATACGGCTGGCGCCAATGATCGCAGACGCCGATACAGCCCCACCACTGTCCTTGCGAAAGCGAGGACCCATTGTGCTTCAACTCAGTGAAATAGCACGCCTCTGTGCAGGTGGGTTATGGGTCCTCGCTTTCGCAAGGCCAGTAGGTGGGGCATTACACTATGCGCAGCTTAGTCGTAGGTCGCGCTCAAGGTCACGCCCGTAAAACTCTGCTTCGCTTTCAGGACGATGTAGTACCAATGCCCGCTCGTTGGCTGCGCCACGCTCACGCTCTCCTGGTTGCCGGCATTGACTGACGCCACATCATACGAGGTGGTGGTTGGATAGCGATCCTTGGCCATGTACAGATCCACATCCCCCGTGCCCTTGTTGGTGAACACGCGCAGATTCTTCGCCCCTGCCGGCAGCAGGATGTAGGCATACGCTTGACCTGTCGACGACCAGCCGCTGATCGAGCAGTTCTTGCCCAGCTGGTTGGTGGACGAACAGGCCGGCAGCGACACAACCGGCAGCGGCGGATCACCAGCGGTGGTCGCCACCGCAGCCCACGCGGCAAACTCGCTGTCATACCGGGTGCCGATGTAGTTCATGTAGGTCTGGTAGCCGTCGTAGTCGCCCACGCGGAATTTGCCGAGCACCGCGTCCACATCGCTGCGGTGCTTCTCCACCATGAAGCGGGTGGCCATGTAACCCCAGCGATAGGCGCGATTGGTGTAGTCGGCCATGCTGTAGGTGTTGCCGAAGATCTGGCTCAACTTATAGGTACCGGTGCGCGCCATGTCGATCGATTGCTGATTATTGTTCTTCAGCGACAGGTACTCGGCCACGCCCTCAATCCACCACACCGTTGGCTTGACGGTGGCGGCGCCAAAGTCGCCGGCCATGTCGAAGCGGCCATCGAGGTAGTGCACGAATTCGTGCTCCAGGTTCCAGACCGAGAACGCAGGACGCAACCACGATGCTTCATGCGCCACGAAGCGCGCCTGATTGCCGGCTACCGATGGATCACCTTCGAGGTACATGCCACCGTTGTTGGTGTCGATGTCGTAGATGACGGACGCGTATTTGCTGTAGTTGGTGTAGTCGTCAAACACCACCAGCTCCAGCGAGGTGTTATGGTCGTTCGCCACCGGTACCCGGTTCGTTTGCAGCATCTCGTGCGCATACGATTCTTCCTTGGCCAGGATGGCGCAGGAGTCCTGCAGCTGCAGCACCGTCATGTCCTGGGCCCGGATGCGCAGGGTAGGGCTGCAGGTGTAGCTGTATTTGAGTACGGCGTCAGCGAGCTTGCTGGCGTAGTCGCACGTCCCGTACTGGCTGCAGTTGGCGTTGTCGTAGTACTTGACCGCCGATGCAGCGGCCAGCCACATGCCGCTGTCAACGCCGGTCATGCTGCTGCTGGCCAGGGTCGCCTGCACCATCGGTTTGACCACGGGCTTCAAGGCCGGGTACTGCATGAAGCGGAAGGTTTCATTGGCCGCATCGGTCAGCTGGTAGGCAACAGGGGAGTTGATCAGCGCTGCCTTGTCCTGGGTGATGAAGTTGTTCAAGGCCGTTGGATAGGAGGCATCCGATTGCAGCAGCGGCAAGCCGTCAGGGCGCGAGTGGGCGTAGAAGATCACCGTCAGGGCAGACGTGAAGCCGCCGGCGGCGCTGTTGTCGTTCAGCGCTGCCGCCGCATTCGGCGTGGATGCCGAGTTGGTGAAGCGCGCCAATACCTTTTTCATCGATGGCAGGAAGTAGGCTTCGTCATGCATATTGGTGATCAGCCGTATCGTCTCGCCGGCAGTGGTCGTGGCCACGGCATTGGGCGCGTACAAGGTGCTGCCTTCCACCAGCTGCTTGATCGGCGCGCGCAGTGCCAGCGACTGCGCACTGGCCGGTGCCGGAATCGTATTGCCACCGGCCAGGTAGTAACCGGCGCGCAGGTAGAGCGCCAGATTGACCAGCGCGCGATTGCTGGCGTTGTAGCTGCCCGCTTCCTGTGTGAAGCGGCTGACCACGGCGCTGAAGTTGGCGGCCGAGTACACGGTGGACGCCTGCGTGCCCGTCAACGAGAACAGCGGGTAGGTGCATTCGTAGTCGGGCAGGGCGGCAATGTAGGCGGCCAGGGCGCTGCCGCTGTAACTGGCCAGCGTGTCCATGTTCTTGCATTCGGGCGTAGCGGCCATCGCTTGCAGCTTCATGGTGGAGCGCGGCATCAGGTCGTAGCGCGGCTTGGACGTTGGCGGCAGATTGAAGGTCGATTGCTCGAGCGACGGCGGCAAGGTCTGGCGCTGATGCGGTTGCGGTGCCTGGGTCAGGCGTTTGTGGGTATGGCCTTCCGTGTCCTGGATGGCGGCGTAGCTGGTGGTACTCAACAAACCTGCGATCAGGCCTGCCAGCACCAACGGTGTGCGGTCAAAATACATTTGTCTCACTCCTTGTTGTAGGTGGTATGGTCGTTGACCGCACGCGCCGCTGCGGGGGTAAGCAGGGGGCGCGGCAAGTCGGCGCGGAGGGGTGTCCGTGCAATGCTGAAGGCCTTCAGGCGAGCAATACTAGCGTGGAAGTTGTGCGGTAAATATGGCGGGCGGGAGCGCCAGGCGCGGTTCGTCTTATTTCGCAGCCAAAAACTTATTAAATCGGCATAGTTGTCATACTTATGCGGCTGGAAAGCCACACACCGATTTTTGTATCCTGTAGAGTACTGAATCTGAATATTTTTATAAGGAAAATGGTAGTGTTACCAATTTTTCCTTGTGTTTTTGCTACAGAAAATAGACACTATCAGCCCATTCCCTAGTAAGTACACTGAGCCATGCTTTCGCGTCTGTTAAAGAGAAACACCAATACCGATGCCATTCCTGCGTTCACGAAGAAGCCATTCTTCCGCAGCGAGCAAAAAGCCTTCTATGCGCGCCTGCGCCGGGCGCTTCCCAAATGCTATGTGTTCCCCGATGTCGAGTTGCGCGCCCTGATGACGCCAATCAGCACCGACAGCAAGCAGCGCCGCTCGGAAAAAGAATATCTGGTCGGTCGCAAGGTCGACTACGCGGTCTTCAACGCGGGCCTGAGCCTGTTGTGCGTCATCGAACTGAAAACTGGTGGCGTGGCCGATGGTTCGCCAGGCTCGAACGCCCAGCTGCTCAAGGGCGCTGGCATTCGACATTTTTGCTGGGACAAGCAGAAGCTGCCGACGAGCGAACAGATGATGCGTCTGTTCGGCTCCTTTGTCCTGCCGGTTATCAAGACCGAAGGCGAGAACGAGAACGAGAACGAGAACGACGCTGAGGGCGATAATGAAGCGTCCGCTGCTGCCGAGCCGGATATCGATGGCCCGCCCAGCGTCATCACGATTGCCACCACGCGTACGCTGACGCCGGCGGCCCTCGACTCGCTCGCACCATTGGGCCACACCCGCGCGGCCTATCCGCATGTGTGGGAGCGTATCCGCATGTTCTGCACCGAGCCCAATCACCTCGATGACTATCTGACTTCGCTGTCGATCCAGTCGCGCGCCAGCAAACGGGCAGGCTTTCCGCACGAGGTGCTGACCGAGATTAACGCGATCGAGCAGGCCAACGCGCCGTTCATCACGCGCCACGCCGAGAAACCGAGCTGGAACGACGTCTTCACCAACCGCTAATTTGTCCACACCCGGGAGTGATTGATGAAAGCACGCATACATTTCCGGGCCGCTGACAAGGTCAAGCTGCGCGACGCCGACGCTGGCGCCACTCCCTTGCGCGACCACGAGGCCGCCAAATCGCTCTCGCGCGACGAGGTCAAACAGCATGAACGGGCCTTGACGGCGGAACTGACCACCGAGATCGCGGCGTGCCAGGAGATGCTGTACGCGCAGCGCAAGCACAAGCTGCTGATCGTGCTGCAGGGGATGGATACGGCCGGCAAGGACGGCACCATTCGCGCGCTGTTTAGCCAGATCAATCCCATGGGCCTGCGCGGCGTCACCTTCAAAGCCCCCAACCTGAACGAACTGGCACACGACTATTTGTGGCGGGTGCACAGCGAGGTGCCGGCCGCCGGCGAAATCACGATCTTCAACCGCAGCCACTACGAAGATGTCCTCATCACGCGGGTGCAGGACATGATCGATGAAAAGGAGTGCAAGCGGCGCTACGGCCATATTCGCGACTTCGAACGCATGCTGGCGGAAACTGGCACCGTGGTGGTGAAGATCTTCCTTCACATCTCCAAGGAAGAACAGCGCAAGCGCCTGCAGGAGCGCATTGACGACCCCGCGAAGCAGTGGAAATTCGACGAGAATGATCTGGTGCAGCGCAAGAAATGGGACGCCTACATGGGTGCCTACGAACGCGCCATCATGGCCACCGATGCCGATCACGCGCCGTGGTACGTCATACCGGCGGACTCCAAGACCCACCGCAACCTGCTCATTTCCACGCTGCTGCTGGAGATTTTGAAGGGGCTCAAACTGAAATTGCCTGAGCCGGATCCACGGCTGTCCAAGCTGAAGGTGGAGTAGCTACCTTGGCGTGGCATGGGTCCTCGCTTTCGCAAGGAGATCCTCGCACTGTCCTTGCGAAAGCGAGGACCCATACATTGTTAGCGCGGTGGCGGATACCTTCTCTGAGCTGGCGTGGCATGGCTCCTCGCGCGCGCAAGGACAGTGGTTCGGAGCCCCTGCGAAAAATAGTTTTCAAAAATAGTTGAAATAGTTCGTAAGGATTGCGCAAGCGACTCCGACAGACTCTCAAGCTAGGGCGCTGCGTGCTCGCAAGCCCCGGCGGACGCTGTTCAACCCCAAAACTATTTTCGGAGCTCACCATGAACCACACCATCAAAACCGGCGCCCTGATCGCCGCAGCCGCAGCCGCTTTCGCCATGTCCAACACCGCTGTCGCTGCCGCCACCACCAGCGTCTCGGCCGGTGACACCGTCCACTGCGCCGGCATCAACAGCTGCAAGGGCACCAGCGACTGCGCCACCGCAGAAAACAAGTGCAAGGGCCAGAACGTGTGCAAGGGCCATGGCTTCCTCAAGTCGAAAGCAGGCGACTGCCTGGCCAAGGATGGCAAGATCATTGACCTGAACAAGTAAGCAGACCGCGTGCGCCGGCCTGCCCGGCGCGCGCATCTTCGACTGGCACCATGAAACCTACCTTGCTACCCTCTGCTGGCTTTGGCCTCGGACTGCGTACTGCCCACTACGCGGAAATCGACGGCACCACGCCCCGTACATCGGGCATCGACTGGTTCGAAATCCTGTCCGAAAACTACATGGACGCAGGCGGCAAACCGCTCGCCATGCTCGACATGGTCAGGCGCGACTACCCGGTCGTCATGCACGGCGTGTCCATGTCAGTCGGTACCATCGAAGGTCCGTCGCCTGCCTATTTGCGCGCCCTGAAAACCCTGATCGACCGCGTTGATCCCCTCTGGGTTTCGGACCACCTGTGCTGGACCGGCACCATGGGCCGCAACATGCATGACCTGTTTCCCCTCCCGTATTCCGACGAAGCCCTGGCAGTGGTGGTGCGCAATGTGCGCCGCGTGCAGGACTATCTCGAACGCCCCATCCTGCTTGAAAACGTGTCCAGCTACCTGTCTTTCGAGGACGAGAATTTCCAGGAATGGGATTTTGTGAGCGCTGTCGCCGAACAGTCGGGCAGTCTCATTCTGCTGGACGTGAACAACGTCTATGTCAGCAGCGTCAATCATGGCTTTGATCCCGAAGTTTATCTGCGTGCCCTGCCGGTAGACCGGGTCCAGCAAATCCACCTGGCGGGCCATTGCGTGCAGCAGGGGATCATCATT
>JBJMVX010000279.1:0-3575 GCA_045810445.1 Massilia sp. | reverse complement strand
GTATATGAAGGCCTCTGCCCCTTTGGCCGGATCAGCTTTCGTGGCCGACCCCCGCATCAAGGCTGCGGTGTTGGCGGCGCCCGGCATGGGCTTCACGTTTGGCGAGCATTCCCTCGATCAGGTCCAGGTCCCAGTTCAGCTGTGGCTGGCCGAAAATGACGACAAGGTAAGCTTCCTGGGCCCCTTGCAGAGCGCACTTGCCGGCAAGCTCGAGGAGCATCTCGTTCGCGGCGCTGGGCATTTGTCCTTCCTTGCCCCGTGCACAGGACTACTGCGTCCGCCTGCCTTGTGCCAGGACGCTGGCGACTTTGATCGGGCGGCCTTCCACACAAGTATGAATGCCAGCGTTGTGACCTTCTTCGACCAGCACCTCAAGCACCGCTGACCGGTGCTGGAAGCTCAAGGCAGCAGCGGTTTGCTGGTCTGAAAACGGGCACGAAAGTCGACTGGTGTGACATGCACATGCCGGTGAAACGCCAGTCGCATCGCCTCGGCTGAGGCAAAGCCGCAGCGCTCGGCAACACGCGCAATCGGCAAGGTCGTGTCGCTAAGCATGCGGCGGGCCGCATCCACGCGCAAAGTCTGCACGTATTTGATGGGCGTGACGTTCATCGCCTCAATGAAGCGGCGCGCGAAATTGCGCGGGCTCATGGCAATTCGGTCCGCCATCAATTCCACCGTCAAATTGTCGGCCAGATGCGCAGCGATCCAACGGGTCAGTTCCCCAAAACGGTCCGGATCGCCGGCGTCGACCTGCGCTGCCAACTGGGCGCTAAATTGGGACTGGCCGCCTGGGCGTTTCAGGAACATCACCAGTTCGCGCGCCACCTGCAAGGCAAGGGCGCGCCCGAGATCGCGCTCAACGAGCGACAGCGTGTAGTCGATGCCTGCCGAAATCCCGGCCGAGCTATGAAATTTGCCATCGTCCAGGAACAGCGCGTCGCGGTCGATCTGCACTTGCGGGAAGGCGTCGGCAAATTCATCGAAATGCGCCCAATGGGTAGTGGCTCGGCGTCCATTGAGCACGCCGGTGGCCGCCAGTGCGAAGGCGCCGGTGCAGATAGACGCCACGCGCGGCGCCCGCGCGCACAAGGCAGCAATGGCTGCCACAAGGGCAGGATCGTCCTTCATGCTGCGCGCACCTGCGCCGCCGGCCAGCATCACCGTGTCGGCCTGCAGGGTGGGGTCGTAGACATCGTGGGTCGCCATGATGGCAAGACCGGAGGAGGTGGCGACCGGTCCGATGGCTGGCGCTGCCAGGACAAGTTCATAGGGCAAGGGCAAGCCGGCGGCAAGAGCGGCATCATTGGCCGCAGAAAACACATCGGTGGGACCGGTGATGTCGAGCATCTGGGCGGGTGGAAAGGCGACCAGGACGACGCGATGCGGTACAGACATCAATTCCTCTGGGTGAGTGGGTGTAAAGGGCAGGGCAAGCTCGCCATGCTACCAGCGCCGGCGCAAGCTGGCAGCAATTGCATGGCAGCTTGTCCGTTTTGCCTGCGTCTCGCCTTGCATACTGCGCAGGCAGATGCAGATGGCTGCATCGTTCAGGACTTCGATATGCGATTCTTTCACTTTTCCCTGCTTGCCCTGGTGGTGAGCCTCAATAGCGGCTGCTCGATGATGAGTACGCCCGATAACCTTGACCTGCGCCTGGCGCGGCCCAGCGCGCATGGCACCTATCAGGTCACGCTGCAAGCGCCCGCCGAGGCCGTAGTTGTGAACCGCATCCAGAGCTGGCAATTGCACATTGCAGCGCCAGACGGCAGTGCAGTGAGCAACGCGCACGTGATCTTTGATGGTGGCATGCCGCAGCACGGTCATGGTTTTCCAACCAGTCCCCGCATCAGTGCAGTGCAGGGCGGTGACTACCGCATCGATGGCGTCAAGTTCAGCATGGGCGGCTGGTGGGAAATCAAGCTTGCCATCGATGGCGCGCGGGGCAGCGATACGGTGACCTTTAACACCATGCTTGGCGAACAGGGTTTGCTGGCCCCCAAGGCCGTCGTGCCATGAAATTGAGGCACTTTGCGCTGGCGCTGGTGCTGGTGCTCACGCGCGCGCTGGCCGGCGAAAACAGCACTGCGTGGACCCCGGCGCAACTGGCGCTGCTGGCATCCCTGGAGCTCAGGCAGTTGCCGGCAGCCCCACGCGACCCTTCGAATCGTTACGCCGACCAGCCGGCGGCTGCGGCCCTGGGCAAGCAGCTGTTCTTCGATAGGCGCTTGAGCGCGAATGGACAGGTGGCTTGCGCCAGTTGTCACGATCCAGGCCGCCAGTTCCAGGACGGTCGGGCGCTCTCGCAAGGCATGGCGACCGGGACGCGGCGCGCCATGCCGCTGCTGGGCAGTTCGCGCAGCGCCTGGTTTTTTTGGGATGGGCGCAAGGATAGTCTGTGGGCGCAGGCGCTGGGGCCGCTGGAGGATGCGGCCGAACATGGTGGCAACCGCCTCGGCTATGTGCGCTTGCTAAGCGCGCATTATCAGCGCGACTACGAGACCATCTTTGGTCCGCTACCATCGCTGCAAGGCTTGCCGTTGGCGGCGGGGCCCTTGGGCAGCGAGGTTGAGCGCGCGGCCTGGATGGCATTGGGTGAGGCGCAGCGTGACGGCTTGAACCGTGCATTTGCCAATATGGGCAAAGCAATCGCGGCCTATGAAGCAGGCTTGCAGCACCAGCCGAACCGGCTCGATGCCTATATCGAGGCCGTCCTGCATGGCCAGGATGGGAAATTGAGTGCAGGTGAACAGCGTGGTCTGCGCATCTTTATCGGCAAGGGAGAATGCGTGCGCTGCCATGGAGGCGCGCTGCAGACGGACGGCTATTTCCACAACACCGGTGTGGTGCCGCGTCTGCCGGGCGCAGTGGAAGCAGGGCGAGCGTCGGCGGTGGCCAAGGTGCTGGCGGACGAATTCAATTGCCTTGGGCGGTACAGCGACGCTGCGCCTGGGGCGTGCCAGGAGCTGGCCTTCATCAATCGCGACGACCCGCGCATGGCAGGCGCGTTCAAGACGCCTTCACTGCGCGGTGTGGGATCGCGGGCACCGTATATGCATGCAGGCCAGTTGACGACCCTGGACGCCGTGGTGCGTCATTATGTGGCAGCCCCGGCGGCTGTGACGGGCAAGTCGGAACGCCAGCCCTTGCACCTGAGCGAGCAGGAAATCGCTGACTTGGTCAGCTTTTTGGAGCTGCTCTAGAACGTCCAATGCCACCGCCACTGTCCTTGCGAAAAGCGAGGACCCATATTGAAGCAGCTAAGTGTGGATCCTCGCTTTCGCAAGGACAGTGAGCTGGTGGCGAACGGGAATTACGCTTTGCGGCGCAGCCCCAGCGCCAGCAGACCCAAGGCAAACAAGGCCATCGTTGCCGGTTCCGGCACCTTGGTCACGCCTTCGATCACATCATTCTGGCAGGTTTCACCCCAATGCAGGGCCATATTGCTATAGCTGGCCAGTGCCGTGTTGGCGATATTGATGGTCAACAGCAATCCGACATTGTTTTCCACCGACCACTGACCGGTCAAACCGGTATTGCGTACCGTGCTAGAGGTGGTTTTCACCGCCGTTGCC
>JBJMVX010000278.1:0-9879 GCA_045810445.1 Massilia sp. | reverse complement strand
TGCGCCTGCCCGACATGGAGCACGACGTCCCGACCATCTGGACCGAGGCCGGAGTGGTCACGCAGCGCGTGTCCGACACGGCCGAGAACGCCGGCTTCGTGTTCGCGGTCGACCCGACCTCGGCCGAGGCCTCCTGCGTCGGCGGCAACGTCGCGATGAACGCGGGCGGCAAGAAGGCGGTGCTGTGGGGCACCGCGCTCGACAACCTCGCGTCGTGGCGCATGGTGACGCCCGACGCCAAGTGGCTCGAGGTCGTGCGCCTGAACCACAACATGGGCAAGATCCACGACGTCGAGCTCGCCAGCTTCGAGCTGCGCCACTACGACGCCGCCGGCAAGACGCTGGAGCGCACCGAGCGGCTCGACATCCCGGGCCGCGTCTTCCGCAAGGAAGGCCTCGGCAAGGACGTCACCGACAAGTTCCTGGCCGGCCTGCCGGGCATCCAGAAAGAGGGGTGCGACGGCCTGATCACGTCCGCCCGCTGGATCCTGCACAAGCTGCCGGCCTATGCGCGTACCGTGTGCCTTGAGTTCTTTGGCCAGGCACGCGACGCCATTCCATCGATCGTGGAAATCAAGGATTACCTGGACGGCCTGCCCGCGAAGGGCGGGCCGGCCTTTGCCAGCATCCGCCTGGCGGGGCTGGAACACCTGGACGAGCGCTATTTGCGCGCGGTCGGCTACGCCACCAAATCGAAACGCGGCGTGCTGCCGAAAATGGCCCTCTTTGGCGACATTGTTGGTGACGACGAAAACGCAGTCGCGCAGGCGGCGTCGGAAGTGGTCCGCATCGCCAACACCCGCGTGGGCGAAGGCTTCGTGGCCGTGAGCGCTGAAGCGCGCAAAAAATTCTGGCTGGACCGCGCCCGCACGGCGGCCATCGCCAAGCATACCAACGCCTTCAAGATCAATGAAGACGTGGTCATTCCGCTCAACCGCATGGGCGAGTACACCGACGGCATCGAGCGTATCAACATCGAACTGTCGATCAAAAACAAGCTGCAACTGGCCGACCAGCTGATCGCCTTCATCGACGGTGGTCATCTGCCCGTGGGCAAAAGCGACGACGCGTCGGGTGAAGCCATCGGCGCCGAAGAAATGCTGGGCGACCGCGTGCCGCAAGCCCAGGACGTGTTGAACGCCACGCGTGCGCGCTGGACCTACATCCTCAACCACCTGGACCTGCCGCTGGCCGACGCGCGCGAGAGCCTGTACGCGCTGGGCATGGAACGCCTGGCTGTGCCGTTTGATGCGCGCCTGGCCGAGCAGCCAAACGCCACCCTGTTCGACGTGGTGCAGGACCGCACGGTGCGTATCTCGTGGAAGCAGGAGATACGCGCGCAGATGCGCCAGATTTTCAATGGCGCGGCCTTCAAGCTGATCCTCGACGAGATCACCGCCTACCACGCCAAGGTGCTGCGCTCACGCGTGTTCGTGGCGCTGCACATGCATGCCGGCGACGGCAATGTGCACACCAACCTGCCAGTCAACTCGGACGACTACGCGATGCTGCAGGACGCGCACGTGGCTGTGGGCCGCATCATGAAGCTGGCGCGCTCGCTTGACGGTGTGATCTCCGGTGAACATGGCATTGGCATCACCAAGCTCGAATTTTTGACCGAAGATGAAATCAGCGACTTCCGCGACTACAAGCTGCGCATCGATCCGGAAGGGCGCTTCAACAAGGGCAAGCTGCTGAACCTGCCGGAGTTTGGCGCCGACCTGCGCAACGCCTACACGCCGTCGTTTGGCCTGATGGGCCACGAATCGCTGATCATGCAGCAAAGCGATATCGGCGAAATCGCCAACAGCGTCAAGGACTGCCTGCGCTGCGGTAAATGCAAACCGGTGTGTACGACCCACGTCCCGCGCGCCAACCTGCTGTATTCGCCGCGCGACAAGATCCTCGCGACGTCCTCGCTGATTGAAGCCTTCCTGTACGAAGAGCAGACCAGGCGCGGCGTCTCGATCAAGCATTGGGAAGAATTCGAAGACGTGGCGGACCATTGCACGGTATGCCACAAGTGCGTCACGCCTTGCCCGGTCAATATCGACTTTGGCGACGTGTCGATGAACATGCGCAATCTGCTGCGCAAGATGGACAAGAAGTCCTTCAAGCCGGCCAATGCGGCCGCCATGTTCTTCTTGAACGCCACTGACCCGACCACCATCAACGCGACGCGCGAAGTGATGGCCGGCTGGGGCTTCAAGGCCCAGCGATTTGGGAACCGCATCTTCCGCAAGCTGGCCAAACGCCAGGTGAAGGCGCCGCCACCGACCACCGGCAAGGCGCCGGTGCGCGAGCAGGTGATCCACTTCATCAACAAGAAAATGCCGGGCAATCTGCCCAAGAAAACTGCGCGCGCCTTGCTTGATATCGAAGACGACAAGATCATCCCCATCATCCGCAATCCCAAGGTGACCACGGCGGATACGGAAGCGGTGTTCTACTTCCCGGGCTGCGGGTCCGAACGTCTGTTCTCGCAAGTGGGACTGGCCACCCAGGCCATGCTGTGGGAAGTGGGCGTGCAGACCGTGCTGCCGCCAGGGTATCTATGCTGCGGCTATCCGCAGCGCGGTGCCGGCCAGTTCGACAAGGCCGACAAGATGATGACGGATAACCGCGTGCTGTTCCACCGCATGGCCAACACGCTCAACTACCTGGACATCAAGACGGTGCTGGTCTCTTGCGGCACTTGCTATGACCAGTTGGCGACCTATGAATTCGAGAAGATTTTCCCTGGCTGCCGCATCATGGACATCCACGAATACCTGCTTGAAAAGGACGTCAAGCTGCAAGGCGTCAATGGCACGCGCTATATGTACCATGAGCCTTGCCACAATCCGATGAAGCTGCAGGACTCCGTGAAGACCGTCAATGCGCTGGTGACGACGGTGGACAATGTGAAGATCGAGAAGAACGACCGCTGCTGCGGCGAGTCCGGCACCTTTGGCGTCACCCGTCCCGACATCGCGACCCAGGTCCGGTATCGCAAGGAAGGCGAAATGGTCAAGGGCGCCGACAAGCTGCGTGAAGACGGCTTTGATGGTGACGTCAAGATTCTCACCAGCTGCCCATCCTGCCTGCAGGGACTGTCGCGCTACAACGACGATTCGGGCACCACGGCCGACTACATCGTGGTTGAAATCGCGCGCCATCTGCTGGGCGAAAACTGGTTGCCTGACTACGTGGCACGCGCCAACAACGGCGGCATTGAAAGGGTTCTGGTATGAGTAAGCAAGCTGGCTGCGAACTGTGCGAACTGGCAGTCGCGCCCATTTACCGAGACGACAAGCTGTCCGTCATCCTGGTGGACGACGCTGCCTATCCCGGCTTTTGCCGCGTGATCTGGAATGACCACGTCAAGGAAATGAGCGACCTCGGACCGGCGGACCGCATGGCCTTGAACGACGCCGTGTGGCACGTGGAGCTGGCCCTGCGCGCGGTGCTCGCACCGGGCAAGGTCAACGTGGCCAGTCTTGGCAATATGACGCCGCACCTGCACTGGCATGTGATTCCGCGCTTCGCGGACGATGCCCACTTCCCCAATCCGGTGTGGACCGCAGCGGTACGCACCACCGACGAACCAATCCTGGCTGCGCGCCGTGCGCTGCTGCCGGCACTGGCGGCCGATATCAATCGCCGCCTGGGTAAATGACATGAATCCAACTGCACTGACCGTCCACCAGAAATCGCGCGTGCTCGATATCGCCTTTGACGACGGGCGGGAATTCTCGCTGCCGTTTGAACTACTGCGCGTGTATTCGCCATCGGCTGAAGTACGCGGCCATGGGCAGGGCCAGGAAGTGCTACAGGTTGGCAAACGCGAGGTGGGCATTACAGGCGTCGAGCCCGTCGGTAACTACGCGATCCAGCCGACCTTCACGGACGGGCACAATACGGGCCTGTTCTCCTGGGATTATTTGTACAAATTGGGCAGCGAACAGCAAGCGCTGTGGGCCGATTATCTGGCCCGCTTGCATGCTGCCGGTTTTGATGGCGACAGTGGCCGTGCGCCGGGCGCCACCCTGGCAGGCGCCACGCCCGCCAAGGGCTGCGGCCACAAGCACTAAAGCGCGTAGCGCGCCATCAACTGGGCCTTGCGCCCTGGCTGGAAATTGATCCTGGCCGGGTCGCGCCCAACCGCAGCCAGCAGGCGCGGATCCATCACCCGAAAAAATAGCGGCGGAAAGTAAGCCAGCAAGAACATGCCGAAATAGCCGTTCGGCAGCGCCGGCACATCTGGAAAGTGCCGCAGCGACTGGTAGCGCCGTGCCGCGTGCGCGTGGTGGTCCGAATGCCGCTGCAGGTGAAACAGCATCCAGTTCGTGACCTTGTGATTGCTGTTCCAGGAATGGTGGGGGCGGCATACTTCCGGCTTGCCGTTGTCGGCAATCTGCCGCAGCAAGCCATAGTGTTCGATATAGTTGGCCGAGGTCAGCTGGAAGTTGGCCCAGAACGACATGGCCAGCAAAAAGCCCAGCACCGCCGGCCCCAGCCACCAGACCAGCACGCTCCACAAGACAATCGTCAGGACCAGTGGCTGCAGCACTTCATTGCGCCAGCTCCAGGGCCGGCCGGCCAGACGCTGGCGCTCCAGCGCCCATGCGCGACGCCAGGCGCCCGGCATTTCGCGCAGCACAAACCGCCAGATCGATTCCCCCATGCGGGCCGAGGCCGGGTCGGCTGGCGTGGCCACATCGCGGTGGTGGCCGCGATTGTGCTCAACATAGAAGTGGCCATAGCAGGTGGGCGCGAGCACCAGCTTGGCCAGGGTCTGTTCCAGCGCCGTGCGTTTGTGGCCCAGTTCATGGCCGACATTGATGCAAAAGCCACCCATCATGCCGGTGCTGATGATGACCGCCAGCACCCCGTGCCATGGCAGATGCTGGGTGGTCACGAACCAGGCGCTGAAGATGATGCATGCCCACATCAGCGGCACCAGGGCGTAGGTGATGCGCCGGTAGTAGGGATCGGCATCGAGTTCGGGAACGGCTGATTCCGGCGGATTGTGCCGGTCTTCACCGAGCACAGCGTCCAGCGCCGGGATCAGCAGATAGGTGATCAGGACCGGCACCCACAGGCGCCCGACACCGCCCAGGCGCAGGTAAAACAGCGGCCCCAGCGCCAAAGTGGCGGGCACCAGCACGGACAGCAGCCAGGAGTAGCGTTTCGGATCGCGGTAGGCGGGCATGGTCATCTCGAGAAGGTGATTGCCCATCTTAACGCCGCCTGAGGCCGCGTTTTCATTCCAATTCACAATTCCTTTGCAAAATGACACAGTTCGGTAGGCGCCGCGCTTCGGGCATGGCGCGCCCCACTGTGCTTGACGCTTGTATAATGCAGCCACGTTCAATTGGCAGCCCACTATGACAAACAACACGCATTTCGGTTACAAAACGGTCGCGGAAGATGACAAGGTTCGCGAAGTTGCCAAAGTCTTCCATTCGGTGGCGTCCAAGTACGACGTCATGAACGATCTGATGTCTGGCGGTCTGCACCGTTTGTGGAAAACCTTCACCATTGCCAACGCTGCCGTGCGGCCCGGCTTCAAGGTGCTCGATATTGCCGGTGGCACGGGCGACCTGGCCAAGGCCTTTGCCAAGCAGGCCGGCAAGACCGGCGAAGTGTGGTTGACCGACATTAACGAGTCCATGCTGCGCGTGGGCCGCGACCGCCTCTTGAATACAGGCATAGTGACCCCCACCTTGTTGTGCGACGCCGAGAAACTGCCTTTCCCGGACAACTATTTTGACCGGGTCAGCGTGGCCTTTGGCCTGCGCAATATGACCCACAAGGACCAGGCACTGGCTGAAATGCGGCGCGTGCTCAAGCCCGGCGGCAAGCTGCTGGTCCTCGAATTTTCCAAGGTGGCTGCGCCCCTGCAGAAACCCTATGACGTGTATTCGTTCTCGGTACTGCCGTGGCTGGGCCAAAAAATTGCCGGCGATGCGGAAAGCTACCGCTACCTGGCCGAATCGATCCGCATGCATCCGGACCAGGAAACCCTGAAAACGATGATGCAGGATGCCGGCCTGGAGCGCGTCGAATATTTCAATTTGACGGCAGGGGTGGCGGCACTGCACACCGGTATCAAACTCTAAGGAAATACCATGAAGAAGTTTTTGGCAAGCTGGATGATCGCGGTAACCGCGCTGACCATGGTGGCAGAAGCCTCCGCGCGTCCGCTGGGCGGTGGCCGTTCGATCGGACGCCAGTCGCAAACCGTGCAGCGCCAGGCGCCCGCACCGGCCCCGTCGCCCTCGCAGCAACTGCAGCGCCCGGCGCCACCGGCACCAACGCCGGCCATTCCACCGAAACCATCGGTGCCCTGGAAAGGCATCCTGGGCGGCGCCTTGCTGGGCCTTGGCCTGGGCGCCCTGTTCTCGCACATGGGCATCGGTGCTGGCGTCGGCGGCATGATTTCGTCCTTGCTGACCATTGCCTTGCTGGCCATGGCAGCCATGTTCATCTATCGCTGGTTCAAGAACCGCTCCTCGCAACCGACCACGGGTTTTTCGGGCTTTAACCAGCAACCGCAGCCAGCTGGTGGTCCGCCCGTGTACGACAACCGTCCACCGGCAGCCCCTGTGCCACCGGCCAGCGCCGCACCAGCCCAGCCTTGGGGCGTGCCGCCAGGGTTTGACCAGGCAGGCTTTCTGCGCCAGGCCAAGTCCAGCTTCATCCGCATGCAAGCCGCATGGGACAAGGCCGACACCAACGACCTGCGCGAATTCACCACGCCCGAGGTATTTGCCGAACTGAAGATGCAGATCCAGGAACGTGGCCAGACGGCCGACTTTACCGACGTCGTCACCATCGAAGGCGAACTGCTGGGCATTGAGACGACAGGCAGCGACTACCTGGCCAGCGTCAAGTTTGTCGGCCTGATCAAGTCGTCGCCAACGGCCGAAGCGGCGCCGTTTGCCGAAGTGTGGAATATGTCCAAGCCCCTCGATGGCAACAACTGGTTGTTGGCTGGTATCCAGCAATTGTCCTGATTGCCGAATAGTTTCTGGTGTTGCCGGAAATTCCAGCGGCAAACTGGTAAGATCGAAACCGCCTGCTTTCCGGGCGGTTTTGTTTTTTCAAGCGTGCACGTATGCCCACAACGACCCCGTTTTCTCCCCCCACCACGCTGATGGCCCCCGTCATTGCGGCGATCAACCATTTGCTCGCGCAAGAAGCCTGGGCCCGTGACGCCCTGGCCATGCACGCCGGCAAGGAAGCCTGCATCGACGCAGGCAGCGTTGCGCTGCGCCTGCGCGCCACGGTGGACGGCATGGTCGCTGCCAGCAATAGCGAGGAACCGGCCAACGTCACCATCCGCCTCAAGCTGGCGGACTTGCCCTTGATGGCACAAAACCGCGACCGCGCTTTTTCTTACGTCAAGATTGAAGGCGACGCCGACTTTGCCAACACCCTGTCGCAACTGGGCAAGGGCCTGCGCTGGGAAGCCGAGCATGACCTGGAGCGCTTCATCGGCCCCATCGCCGCCAACCGCCTGGTCGATGGTGCGCGCGGCGTGTTCGAGGCTGCGCGGGCCGGGCAGCAAAAAGTGGCAGAAAACCTTGCTGAATACTTTCTTGAAGAAAACCCCTTGCTGATCCGTCCCGTGATGGCGGACGACTTCGCGGGCGACGTCAATAAACTGCGCGACGATGTGGAACGCACAGCCAAGCGCATCGCCCGGCTTGAAAGCCTGCTTGCGCAAGACAGCACGACCCTGGCCGCGCCCGCGCGCGCCGGCCAACAGAACTTGGACCTTTGATGATATTGAAAATTCAGCGTCTTCTCAAAATTTTACGGGTCGCCGTCAAGTACGGCCTCGACGAGATCGCCATTTCCGGACTCAAGGTCCCACGCACTGCCAAGTTGATCGATACCATCATTTTCTGGCGTGACCTGTCCGCACCGCGCGGCGTGCGCTTGCGCATGGCGCTGGAAGAGCTGGGCCCGATCTTCGTCAAGTTCGGCCAGGTGCTCTCGACCCGGCGCGACCTGATGCCGCCTGACCTGGCCGACGAACTGGCGCGCCTGCAGGACCGTGTGCCGCCTTTCGATTCCGATCTGGCCATTGCCCAGATCACCAAGTCGCTGCGGGCCCACCCTGACGAATTGTTTGCCAGTTTCGAGCGCACCCCGGTGGCCTCGGCCTCGATTGCCCAGGTCCACTTTGCAACGCTGAAAAACGGCAAGGAAGTCGCCGTCAAGGTGCTGCGCCCCGGCATGAAGAAATCCATCGATGAAGATGTGGCGCTCATGCACATCGCAGCGGACTGGATAGGGCGCATCTGGTCCGACAGCAAACGGCTCAAGCCGCGCGAGGTGGTGGCCGAGTTCGACAAATACCTGCACGACGAGCTGGACCTGATGCGCGAGGCGGCCAACGCCAGCCAGCTGCGCCGCAATTTCACGGGGTCGAACCTGCTCATGGTGCCGGAGATGTACTGGGACTATTGCTCGTCGAGCGTGATTGTCATGGAGCGCATGCACGGCATTCCCGTCTCCCAGATCGAGCGCCTGGCGGCCGAAGGTGTGGACCTGAAAAAGCTCTCCAGCGATGGCGTGGAAATTTTCTTCACCCAGGTCTTTCGCGATGGCTTCTTCCATGCCGATATGCACCCGGGCAATATCCTGGTGTCGGTGGAGCCGGCGACCTTCGGGCGCTACATTGCGCTTGATTTCGGCATCGTGGGCACCTTGAACGACTTCGACAAGGATTACCTGTCGCAGAACTTCCTCGCCTTCTTCCGGCGCGACTACAAACGCGTAGCCGAAGCCCACATTGAATCGGGCTGGGCGCCGCGCGAGACGCGCGTGGATGAACTGGAGTCGGCCGTGCGTGCGACCTGCGAGCCGATTTTCGACCGCCCGCTCAAGGATATTTCCTTCGGCCAGATCCTGCTGCGCCTGTTCCAGACCTCGCGCCGTTTCAACGTCGAGATCCAGCCGCAACTGGTGCTGCTGCAAAAAACCCTGCTCAATATTGAGGGCTTGGGCCGCCAGCTCGACCCTGACCTGGATTTGTGGAAGACAGCCAAGCCCTACCTGGAGCGCTGGATGGGCGAGCAGGTGGGCGTGCCTGGCATGATCGAGCGGCTCAAGGCCGAAGCGCCGCGCTTCACCCACATCATTCCGCAACTGCCGCGATTGGTGCACCGTGCGCTCAGCCATGCTGCCGAGCCAGGCAAGGCCAATGACGAGTTGCTCAAAATGCTGGTGCTGGAACAGCGCCGCACCAACCGCATGCTGTCCTTCCTGATTTACTTCGCGGCGACGTGCGGTCTGGCCTTGCTGGCCTTCCAGGCATATCAGCATTGGTATCTGCCAGGATAAGCATGCCAGACTTCGAGACACGCGACCCGACCGTGCCCGGGTTTTGGGACGAACGCTTCGAGCGGGGTTTCACCCCCTGGGACCGGGGCGGCGTGCCGCAAGCACTGCGTGACTTTGTCGCAGCCCAGGGCGCGCCGCTGCGCACCCTAATACCGGGTTGCGGGACGGCCCACGAACTGGTGTATCTGTCCGAGGCTGGCTGGCCGGTTGACGCGATCGATTTTTCATCGGCAGCGGTAGCCACGGCCAAGGCAGCGGCGGGGCCATGGTCGGCGCGCGTCGCCCAGGCGGACTTCTTCAGCTGGCAGCCTGCGCAGCCGCTAGCGCTCATTTACGAGCGCGCCTTTCTGTGTGCTTTGCCGCGGGTCATGTGGTCCAAAGCGGCTGCACGCTGGGCCGAGCTGCTCGCGCCTGGCGCGCTGTTGGCAGGCTACTTCTTCTTCGACGAGTCGCTCAAAGGGCCGCCCTTTGGTACGAATGCCGCGCAGCTCAATGGGCTGCTCGCTGAATATTTTGTTTGCATTGAGGATGCGGAGGTGA
>JBJMVX010000277.1:0-4229 GCA_045810445.1 Massilia sp. | reverse complement strand
GAAAAACACCAAGCACTACGGTTTCAACGAAGACCATTCGGTGGACATCAATGGCGACGGCAAGGTCGACAAGACACCCTGGGGCTTCCAGGATGGCGTCAAGCGCGGCAAGGACAAACGCACTAGCGTGCTGGGCAAGGTGGAATGGAAGGCTGGCGACGGCGCGCTCATCACTGGCGACGTCTATTACGCCCAGGCGGAGATACGCGAGCCCGGCCTGGAGCACTGGAGTGGCGATGTGGGCAACTGGGATGGCTGGCAAAGCGCCGTCTACAGCAACCTTGATATCCGCAACGGCTACGTCGCTGGCGCCACCGTGCAGAACGTGGGCCTGACCACCAATGACTACCTGTGGACCCAGGACATGAGCACGCTTGCTGGCGGCATCAACGGCAAGTTCAATGTGGGCGACTGGAAGGTCGAAGCCGACCTGTCCAGCTCCAAGAGCGACCGCGACAGTCTGTGGCGTGACCTGCGCCAGTTCAGCCGCAATGGCGCCACGGTGACCTATCTGTTCACCGGCAACGAAAGCCCCAGCTACTCCTTCGGCCAGGACACCGGCAACCCGGCTAATTTCTGGCCGGCGACCATGTACATGGACACGGACGGCCATCTGAAGGATCAACTGAGCGCCTTGCACCTGAACGGCTCGCGTGCGCTCGACTTCGGCCCCGTGAATCGCATCAAGTTTGGTCTGCGTGCCACCGACCGCGAAAAGAGCTATCACCAAACCACCTGGAGCGTGAACGCGCTCTCGGCCATTCCCGATTCGGCGTATGAGAGCGTGCGGGTCGACGGCCTGGCGCCTTTCCTGGCATTGAAAGACTTCATGGGCACGGCCAAGGCCACGTTTGGCAACGACGTATTCAATTCGGCGGGCCGTCCGCAAACCCAGAATGACCTCCTGTCCGGCTGGCGCGTGACCGAGCGCAGCGCCTCGCTCTACACCCAGGCCGACCTGGAAGGCGAAGCATTTGGCAAGACCTATCGCGGCAATGCCGGGGTGCGGGTGGTGCGTACCCGCCAGACGGGCGAGGGCATGCAATCGATTGACGGCGCCGCGCCAACGGCAGTCACAGGCGGCACGAGCTACACAGAAGTCTTGCCCAGCTTGAATCTGATCTTTAATATGGATCCCAAGCAGGAGCAACAGGTACGCTTTAGCATTGCCCGCGCCATGTCGCGTGCACCGCTCGATGAAATGCGTGCGTCGCGCAATCTGTTCGTGGACGCCAATCCCGTCATGCCACTGACTGGCAGCGCCGGCAATCCTGAACTCAAACCGATGATGGCCAATCAGGTGGACCTGGCTTATCAATGGTATTTCGGGAAGGGCTCGCTGTTGTCTGGCGGCCTGTTCTACAAGCAGATCAGCCGTTACATTGGTATAACCGCTGACAATACCGTCATTGATGGCCGCAGTGCCGTGATCACGCGCTCGGTCAACGGCGAGGGCGGCAATGTGCGCGGCCTGGAACTGGTGTACCAGCAATCGTTTGCCAACGGCCTGGGCATCAACACCAACTATGCCTACACCTCCAGCGACATCAAGGAAAACATCCCGGTCGGCAAACCGTTTCCGATTGAGGGCTTGATGAAGCACAACGGCGGCGTGACCGTGTGGTACGAGAAGGCCGGCTACGAAGCGCGTCTGTCGGCCAATTACCACAGTGCCTTCGTGCGCAATCCAACCTGGGGCGCTGGTGCCCTGATTGAAAACGGCGCGGAAACCTGGGTCGGTGCGAACTTCTCCAAGCAGCTCACGTCTAACATTCAACTCCATTTTGGCATAGATAACCTGACTAACCAGAAGGCCGTGTACACCGCAGCGAACAACCCGATCCAGCAAGAGGTCAGCGAGTTCGGTCGTCGCTACAACCTGGGTCTGTCCTTCAAATTATGATGGCAAGAGCAGCAAGCAGTTTGCTGGGCATTGACTGGGGGACCAGCAACCGTCGCGCTTACCTGGTCGAGCGCGGCGGCAAGGTCCTGGCCCAGCATCAGGACGGGCAGGGCATGCTCGCAGTTGGCAAGGATTTCGCCGCGTCGCTGGCGTCGCTGCGTCAACAGCTGTCGGTGCCGGACGACGTCCCTACCGTCATGTCCGGCATGGTGGGCTCGGCCAGCGGCTGGCAGGAAGTGGCTTACCTGGATGTGGCAGTGCCGGTGACGGCCTTGCCCGGCAACTTGAGTGCGGTGGCTGGCGCGCAGCACTGTTTTATTGTGCCGGGCTACTGCAAGCGCCACGATGGCGTGGACGTGATGCGCGGAGAAGAAACGCAGCTGCTCGGTGCGCTTTCGCTGGGCGCTGCGGACGGCTGGATGGTATTGCCCGGCACGCACAGCAAGTGGGTGTTTCTGCGCGAAGGGAAGATCGAACAACTGGCGACCTATATGACTGGCGAATTGTTTGCCATGTTGTCGCAGGGCGGTACGCTGGCGTCCTTGATGGCGTCGGGCGAGGACGATGAAGCTGCGTTTTTGGCCGGCATGGACGAGGCGCAGGCGGGCAAACCCTTGTCGACCACCCTGTTTGGCGTTCGCGCACGGGTTGTTTCCAAGGCTATGCCGGTTACGCAGGCACGCTCCTTTGTCAGCGGCTTGCTGATCGGGACCGAGTTTGCAGCTGCCCGGCAGCAGGCGGGGACGCGCATCCAACTGATCGGGTCGGCTGCCCTCAGTGCGCGCTACGACAGTGCTGCGGCGCACTTCGGTATGCAGGCCACCGTGCGCGATCCGGACGCCGTCTACCTGGCCGCCTTGCAGTGTTTTTTTGAAAGTGCAGCATGAAGCTTGAACAATTTTCGCCCCCGCTGGTGGCCATCTTGCGTGGTCTGGCGCCCTCTGAAGCAGTCGAGGTCGGCAAGACGCTATTCGACGCAGGTTTTCGCATGCTCGAAGTGCCCTTGAACCGGCCAGGTGCGCTGGAAGCCATTGCTGCGCTCTCGGCCATCGCGCCCGCGGACGCCATCGTCGGCGGCGGCACCATGCTCAGCGTGGCCGATGTCGATGCCGTGTTGGCCGCTGGTGGCCGCCTGATGGTCTCGCCCAACTTCGATCCTGCCGTCATTGCTCATGCCGCCGCGCAGGGCATGCTGTGCGCGCCTGGCGTGGCCACGCCCACCGAAGCATTTGGCGCCCTGGGCGCTGGCGCCCATGCCTTGAAGATTTTCCCCGCCGAGATGGTCGGCCATGGCGGCTTGAAAGCCATGAAGTCGGTACTGCCAAGCGGTACGCCGCTCTGGCCCGTGGGCGGCGTGGCTCCTGATCATATCGCCGGATGGATCGCGGCTGGCGCCACCGGCTTTGGCATAGGCGGACAGTTATATACTCCTGCTATCGATGTCGCCATTCTTGCGGAACGCGCGCGCGCCTTTGTCGCGGCATGGCGCTCTGCAAACACGCAGTAATTTTCAGGAGTTCATATGCAATTTGCCAGTTATCCCAGCCTGGCCGGAAAAGCCGTGTTCGTGACCGGTGGCGCCTCGGGCATCGGTGCGTCCATCGTTGCCGCCTATGCCCAGCAAGGCGCACGCGTGGCATTTGCCGACCGCGACGCCGCTTCAGCCGCAACACTGCTCGCTTCGCTGGACGGCAAAGTGGCCGTGCAACCGCTGTTCATTGCCTGCGACCTGGCTGACATGGCCGCATTACGGGCCAGCATAGTGCAGGGAAGCGAACAGTTCGGCGACTTCGACATCCTGATCAACAACACTGCCAACGATGAACGGCACGACTTCCTTGACGTGACGCCCGAGTATTTCGACGCCAAGCTGGCCATCAACCTGAAGGTCGCCTTCTTCGCGGCGCAGGCCGTGGTGGCCGGAATGCAAAGGAAGGGCGGCGGGGCCATCATCAACCTCGGCTCGACCGGCTGGAAAAACAAGGTGGCCGGCTATGCGGTGTACGCCACCAGCAAGTCGGCAGTCAATGGCCTCACACGCAGTCTCGCGCGTGAGTACGGCAAGCAAAATATTCGCGTGAACACGCTCACACCGGGCTGGGTCATGACAAGCCGCCAGCTGGAAAAATGGGTCGACGCTGCCGGGGAGCGCGAGCTCGACGCCAACCAGTGTCTGCCCGGGCGCATCGTTGGCGATGACGTGGCCAGCATGGCCCTGTTTCTGGGTGCTCAGGACAGCCGCATGGTGACCGCCCAGGAATTCGTGGTGGACGCTGGTTGGACTTAAACAACGCTTTGTGCCAAGCGTGCGCCTGGTTACAAATGT
>JBJMVX010000276.1:0-65044 GCA_045810445.1 Massilia sp. | reverse complement strand
GCGCCAGCACCAGCACGACGGCCATCGCGCCGCCGGCGACGATCTTTTCCCAGTCCAGCGTCGACGCGGCAAACACGAACAGCACCACCGTCAGCAGCTCGCCGAGGGCGCCGAAATTGCGCTGCGCCTGGCTGAAGGCGACCCGGCGATGGCGCGCCATCAGGCCGAAGGCGAGGGTGGCGACCACCGGCGACAGCCCGAGCGTATAGGTGATCGAGACCAGCAGGATCACCGCCAGCGCGAAGGCGACGGTGGCATCCTGGGCCAGCTTGCCGAGCAGGCGCAGCACGGCCGGCACCGCCAGGCCGAACACGGCGCCGGTAAAGGCGGACACGCCCAACACCACCAGGCTGTTCCACAGGGCGTCGCCGACGTCCTCCGAGGTGCGGAAGATCCACAAGCCGACGCTGGCGTTGAAGGCGAACACCGCCAGCACGCAGTTCAGCGCGCACAGGTGCAGGGCGCGTTCCGTCACCTGGCCGGAGCTTTTCTGTTCGTTGATCACGCGGACCACGGTGGCCGGCGAGGTCGCCATCGACAGCGAGGCCAGCATCTGCGCATTGATGACGGCCACGCCGAAGCCCCGCGCGATGTAGTACACGGCGAGGAAGGTGAGCAGGGCTTCCGCCAGCCCGGACACGCCGATCCACGGATTGGTGCGCAGCCAGCGCAGGTTGATGCGGTAGCCGAGCTCGAACAGGATCAGGCCGAAGGCAACGTCGGCCAGCAGCAGCACGGTGCCGGCTTCGGGACGCGGCAGCACGCCCAGCTGGGGCGCGGCCAGCAGGAAGCCGACCAGGCCATAAAAGCTGATGCGCGGCAGGCCAGTTACGCGCTGGCCAAATTCACCGGCCAGCCAGGCCAGGCAAATCGCCACGGGCCATGCGAGGTCGGTCAGGATTTTCAGTAAATCGGGCATGGCGTCCTTTCGTTGCAGGGCATGATGCACTGCAGCGAAATTGTATAACTTGCCATGGCGCGCACGATACCGCATAGCGGAATGCGCGCGCTATTGCCGGCTTTATTTGCTCAATAAACGCATCGCCCCTTCCAGGCCGGCGATCGTGAGCGGGAACATGCGGTTATTCATGATCTGGCGGATCACGGAAATCGATTGCCGGTACTGCCACACGCCTTCCGGCTCCGGATTGAGCCAGATGAACTTGGGGAAGGCATGACAAAAGCGCGCCAGCCATTCGGCGCCCGCTTCTTCATTGTTGTATTCAACCGAGCCACCAGGGGCCAGCACTTCGTAGGGGCTCATGGTGGCGTCGCCCACGAAGATCAACTTGGTATCGGGTGGGTACTTGCGCAGGATGTCCCAGGTGGGGAAGCGCTCGGCGTTGCGGCGCCGGTTGTTCTTCCACAGGTGGTCGTACACGCAGTTATGGAAGTAGAAGAACTCCATGTTCTTGAATTCGGTCTTCGATGCCGAGAACAGTTCTTCGACCCGTTCGATATGGTCGTCCATGGTGCCGCCCACATCGAGCAGCATCAGCACCTTGATCTTGTTCTTGCGCTCGGGCTGCATCTTGATATCGAGGTAGCCCGCGTTGCTGGCGGTGGCGCGGATGGTGGCGTCAAGCGCCAGTTCGTCCTCAATGCCCTCGCGCGCGAATTTGCGCAGGCGCCGCAGCGCCACCTTGATGTTGCGGGTACCCAGTTCGCGCTCGGCGTCGTAGTCCTTGTAGGCGCGCTGCTCCCACACCTTGACAGCCGTGCGGTTGCCGCCCGCGCCGCCGATGCGGATGCCTTCCGGGTTGGTGCCGCCATTGCCAAACGGCGAGGTGCCGCCTGTGCCTATCCATTTGCTGCCGCCTTCGTGACGCTCCTTCTGTTCCTTGAGCAGTTCATTGAAGCGGTCCATCAGCTTGTCGTAGCCGAATTTTTCAAGCTGGGCCTTTTGTTCCGCCGTCAGCTCGCGCTCCATGCGCTTGATCAGCCAATCGAGGGGAATGCCGGTGTTGCTGTCGAAGGCGGCGTTGATGCCCTTGAAGTAGTGGGCAAAGGCGCGGTCGAATTTGTCGAAGTGCGCCTCGTCCTTGACCAGCGTCAGGCGCGAGACGTAATAGAAGTCGTCCATCGAGGCGCCGATGACGTTTTTCTCCATCGCTTCGAGCAGGGTCAGGAATTCCTTGATCGTGACGGGGATCTTGGCATCCTTGAGCGTAAAAAAGAAATCGATCAGCACATCAGTCCCTTCGCAGCTTGTCGTGCAGGTGCGATTTGATCTCGGGCCACTCGCCGCGCATGATGCTGTACAGGACAGTGTCGCGCACCGTGCCGTCGCGCCGCATGGTGGTATGGCGCAGCACGCCGTCCTTCTTGGCGCCCAGGCGTTCGATGGCCGCTTGCGAGGCATAGTTAAAGTTATCGGTGCGCAGTGCAACGACGGCGCAGCCCAGGGTATCGAAGGCGTGCGAGAGCAGCGCCAGTTTGCAGCTGGTGTTCACGTGGCTGCGCTGGCGGCTTTTGGCGTACCAGGTCCAGCCGATTTCCACGCGGTCGATCTCGGGCACGATGTCGTGGTAACTGCTGGTGCCCATCACCGTACCGGTGGCCGCATCGATGACGGCAAAGGCGAGCCGGTTACCCATGCCGAGCGCCGTGTCTATGTATTGTTCGACCAGGTGCGCTTCGGGCACGGAGGTCACGCGCAGCTTCCATAGTTCGCCATCGCAGGCGGCGGCGCGCAGGCCGTCCGCGTGCGCGCGTGCCAGTGGCTCCAGGCGCACGCCATTAAATTCGAGGGTGACCGGTTCGACCTTGATCATCAGCGATTGGTCCGCGACATCATGACCAGGCGTTCGAACAGGTGCACGTCCTGTTCGTTTTTCAGCAAGGCGCCATGGAGGGGAGGGACGATGGTCTTGGCGTCCTTGCTGCGCAGCGCTTCGGCTGGAATGTCTTCAGCCAGCAAGAGCTTCAACCAATCGAGGAACTCGGAGGTCGAGGGCTTTTTCTTCAGGCCCTGCACGTCGCGCACTTCATAAAAACTGTGCAGCGCCTGGGCCAGCAGATCCTGCTTCAAGGTCGGGTAATGGACCTTGACGATCTGCTCCATCGTGTCCTTGTCCGGGAATTTGATGTAGTGGAAGAAGCAGCGGCGCAGGAAGGCGTCCGGCAGTTCCTTCTCGTTGTTGGAGGTGATGATGACCAGAGGACGGTGCTTGGCCACCACCATTTCGCGCGTCTCGTAGACATAGAACTCCATGCGATCGAGTTCGCGCAGCAGGTCGTTGGGGAACTCAATGTCGGCCTTGTCGATTTCGTCGATCAGGAGCACCACCGGTTCGGGCGCGGTAAAGGCTTGCCACAGCACGCCCTTGACGATGTAGTTGTGGATGTCGCGCACACGCTCGTCGCCCAGTTGCGAGTCGCGCAGGCGCGAAACGGCATCGTATTCGTACAGGCCTTGCTGGGCCTTGGTGGTGGACTTGATATGCCACTGCATCAGCGGCATGTCGAGCGCCTGCGCCACTTCTTCGGCCAGCATGGTCTTGCCGGTGCCCGGCTCGCCCTTGATCAGCAGGGGGCGCTGCAAGGTGAGGGCGGCATTGACAGCGAGTTTCAGGTCGGCGGTGGCGACATAGCTGTCCGATCCCTGGAAACGGTGGGCCTGGTTGTGCGGTGTGGACATGGAGAGCGATCTGCGAGTGGATTTATTTCGAGTATAAAACAGATCGCCCGTGCCGGCAGGCGACTGAAGAATGCTTCTAGACAGGGGCGCGCCGAATGCGTAGACTGCATTCCTTGCTACTTTTGCAACGCGCACCTCAACCTCCATAAAGGACTTTGCATGTCGACCTGTTTCTTGCGTACCGGGTTTGCGGCACTGCTCATGGGCGCTTGCGCTGGAGCGACGTCGGGGGTCCCTGACAGCTTTCCCCACATCGACAAGGCGCGCGCCTCGCATCTGCTGGTTGTGGCCCAGGTCAGTCTTGGTGGCAAATTCCCCCAATGGCCGGAATGCGCGACAGGCGAGGTCATTTGCATAGACCCGCCCCCATTCTGGATCACCTTGGCGGTGGAGACGACAGTGTCGGGCCAGCCTGCGCCGACGACATTGAACGCGGCGACCACCAGCCACAATGGCATGGACCAATTTGGCAGCGCGGGGCCGTACCTGATCGCCCTGGTCACCGATGGGGTGGACTATGTCATGCCGCGTTATCAGAAGGAAGCCCTGGTGCGCAACAAGGCTGGCAACCTCTACCTGCCGCTGCTGTCCGAGGAAAAGCCCTACGTCCTTCCCTGCGGCGTGATGGTGCTGCGCGAAGAAATCGATGCCAGCGACTTTCATCCTGATCTGCAGATCGACAAAAGCGATTTCAAGTATCACCGCGTGAAGACCGCGCCCCAGCTGTTCATCAAACACGGTAACAAAGCCGTTCCGCGCTACGCCATTGCCATCGACCGCTTGCAGGCTTTTCTGGAACGAACACCTCTGGAAGATGTGCCCACGGTGTGCGCGGCACAAGCAGGGCCAGGCTCGCCATGAATCTTCTCCAGCAACCGGCCGTCTGGCAGCGCCCTCTCACTTTTATCTACGGAACCGTGCATGTCTATTCTTAAGTGGCTTACCTTCATCCTGATCCTGGGCGCCTCCCAGCTTGCCGGCGCCGCGACTATGTGCACAGAACCGGAGTTGAGCAGCTATGCAGCCGATGACGCGCGCTGTTATTTCTACGCGGGCACGGCAGCGTATCGCGCCAAGGATTTCAAGACCGCCGTCGTCAAGTGGAAGGCGCTGGCTGCCCTGCCAGAGCTGCCCGTGGAGTTGGAGTATCTGCGCCTGTCGGCCTATAACAATCTCGGCTTCGTCTATTTCTACGGCCTGGCAGGCGAAACCGATAAGCAGGCGGCGTTGGCCTACTGGAAGGACGCGTTCAAGGCGGGGCACGACGAGGCGGCCTACCATTTGTGCCACGCCTATGCGGTAGCCCAGGAGCCGACTTATGCGCCCAAGCTGGCGCGCGGAATGTGCAAGGAAGCCTTGCGGAGATACCAGCCTCAGGAAGCGGGCGACGGCGCCGCCGAGACCATTGCAGACATCAAACTGCACCTGAGCAGCACCGAACGCTAGGGAGCGTTGCTAGCGCGGGCGTCAGCTTGCATTATTGCCAAATCAGACAGTTCGCGCTAATCTGCCTTCCCACTGAACTCAATCTGGAGGCGGAGCATGGACATCGAACAAGCGCAGGCTGACATGCGGCGCGGCTATCTGCACGGCGCCCCCGGTGTACTGGCCTCTGCCCTGGTGTGGCTCGCTGCGGCAGCGGTCGCCTGGACCCGTTCGCCCGACGCCAGCATTGCGACCTTGTTCATCGGCGGCATGTTCATCCACCCGGCTGGCATGTTGATCGCCAAGGCGCTGGGCCGCACCGGCGCCCACACCAAGGGCAATCCGCTCGGCACGCTGGCGCTGGAAGTGACGATCCTGATGTTATTGGCGCTGCCTTTGGTGTATGCCGTGTCGCGCCTGCAGATCACCTGGTTTTTCCCCGCCATGCTGATGGTCATCGGTGGGCGTTACCTGACTTTTTCCACCATGTACGGCCTGCGCCTGTTCTGGGCTTGCGGCGCCATCCTGGCTGCGGCTGGCTGCGCCCTGGTGCTCGGCCATGCCAACCTGGTGAGCGGTGCGCTCACTGGCGGCCTTATCGAACTGCTGTTTGCGGGCCTGCTTTTTCAAGCCGCACGCCGGGCGTCCGGCACTGTCGCGCTTTCCGCGTAAGGCGGCCGCCACCGTGTTGCCGGTGTGGACGCCTGCCCCTATTTCGGTTAAAATCGCAGGTTAATAGTGCAAAAGGTAACATTTTTGCACCTACGGTACCGACTACCCTTTACCATCGCCATCATGAAAAAATTCTTTGCACTTCTCGTGCTCGCCGGCATCGCTAACCTTGCCGCCGCTGCGGATATCGTTGGCAATGCCAAGGCCGCCAAAGTTGAACAATGCATCGGCTGCCACGCTATCGCCGGTTACAAGGCTACTTTCCCTGAAGTCTACCCTGTGCCTATGCTGGGTAATCAGTCGGCCAAGTACATCGAAAGCGCGCTGAACGCCTACAAGAAGGGCGATCGCAAGCACCCGACCATGCGTGGTGTGGCATTGGGCCTGTCGGATCAGGACATCGCCGACGTTGCAGCCTACTACTCCTCGCAGAAGAAGAACTAAGGACAGAACCATGAAAAAACTGATTATTGCCCTGTCCTGCGCCGTCGTGTCGTTCAGTGCTGTCGCCGGCGGCAGCGTCGCCAATGGCGAACAGCTGGCCAAGAAGTACAACTGCGCCACCTGCCACGGCGACAACTTCTCCAAGCCGATCGATCCGACCTATCCAAAGCTCGCCGGTCAGCACGCTGAATACCTCGAGCACGCGCTCAAAGCCTACAAGCGTGGCGACGGTCCTAACGGCCGCAACAACGCCATCATGGGTGGCCAGGTCAAGCCGCTGTCGAACAACGACATCGCCGACATCGCCGCTTATCTGCATAGCCTGCCTTCGGACCTGGTCCTCAAGCGCTAAGCACGCGCCATCTTCGGATGGCCACAACATCCTTCCGCAGCGGCGTTTCGCCGTCCCGGAAGGATTTTTGCATTCTGGGCTAGCCGGCGCGCTTGCGCACGCACTCGACATAGCTGGCGGTGTCGGGCTGGGCGCCATCGCGCTGCGATTTCCAGATCATCTCGCCCAGGCATTCCATGATCTGGTGATGCGCTTCGTGCGCGCCGAGGCGTAGCGTCAGCGCGCTGCAGGCGGCGCGGATGCCGGGCGGATTGTCGATCGACACCTGTTCGGCAATCGACAGGTGCATCGACAGATGCAGGAAGGGATTGGCCTGGCCGCCTTCGACCGAGTAATCGCGCGCGACGGCGCTATCGGCGTCGGCAAGCACCTCGTCATATTCAGGATGCTGGACAATCCAGTCGGCCGCTATGGCATCCATGGGGCTGAGAATCTCGCCGGCGCGCTGCTTGCGAAAGGCTTCGCAAAAGAAGCGCCGCACGTCGTTGGAGGAGGGCGTAAACATGGTGGGCTGCCGCTATCAATGTGTCAGGTCCCGCTGGGCGGGAAGATTCGAAAAAAAAGCCAGGCGCATGGTTGCTTGCGCCTGGCCTTGATGGTGCTGTGCGGCGGACCGCTACTCCTTTGGTGCCAGCATGGGCTCCGCTGCAGCGGGCTCCACGTCCGATGGTGCTGCTGCCTCCGGGGCGCTGATTGGCGCCGCCGTGGTGCGCGGCGCATGCGGCTGGCGCAGGTAGCGCGCCGTGTGGCGCCGTTCATGCGTGTGAGCGCCATTGGGCGGCCAGGTCAGAAAGCGCGACAGTTCCTGCAGTGCGCGCTGGTAGACATCGCGTTTGAATTCGATGACCACGTCCAGTGGCACCCAGTATTCATGCCAGCGCCAGGCGTCGAACTCGGGATGGTCGGTCAGGCGCAGATTGACGTCGTTGTCGCGCGCGCACATACGCAGCAAAAACCAGATCTGCTTCTGCCCGCGATAATGCCCGCGAATTTCACGCTTGATGAAATGGTCGGGCACTTCGTAACGCAACCAGTCGCGGGTGCGTCCCACAATCTTCACGTGTTCCTGACGCAAGCCGATTTCCTCTTCCAGCTCGCGGTACATTGCCTGTTCCGGTGTCTCTCCATATTTAATGCCCCCTTGCGGGAACTGCCACGAGTGCTCGCGCACCCGCTTGCCCCACCACACCTCGTTATGGGCGTTGAGCAGGATGATGCCGACGTTGGGTCGAAACCCTTCACGGTCGAGCATAGTGCACCTCGAAACTTTCTGCCAGCGCGCGCCTTCTTACATTTTTACCCACAAATTCGCGGCGCATGCGCCGCCCCGCCAGGTTTTCGGGGTACGAAAACGGCGGGAATCATGTGAAACGGGCCCATTTGTATAAAGATTGGACGCATCAGCCAGCTAATCCTTTAAAATTAGGTTGATTATAACCCTCTCTTTTTAAAAAGAATTCACCGATATGCGCGCCTCACGTTTTTTTATTTCAACTTTAAAAGAAGCGCCTTCCGATGCTGAAATCGTCAGCCATCAACTGATGATGCGCGCCGGGATGATCAAACGCCTCGGTTCCGGCATTTATACGTATATGCCAACCGGCCTGCGCGTGATCCGCAAGGTCGAAGCGATTATTCGCGACGAAATGAACAAGGCGGGCGGGATAGAGCTGTTGATGCCGCTCGTGCAGCCAGCCGAACTGTGGCAGGAAACCGGTCGCTGGGAAAAAATGGGTCCGGAACTGATGCGCGTGAAAGACCGCCATGGCCGCGAATACGCGATCCAGCCCACGTCCGAAGAAGTCATCACCGACGTTGTGCGCGGCGAAATCAAGTCCTATCGCCAGCTGCCGCTCAATTTTTACCATATCCAGACCAAGTTCCGCGACGAGCGCCGTCCCCGTTTTGGCCTGATGCGCGGGCGCGAGTTCACGATGAAGGATGCCTACTCCTTCGACCGTGACGAAGCGGGCCTGAAAGCGTCGTACAAGGTGATGTTTGACGCCTACACCGCCATTTTCAACCGCTTTGGCCTGAAGTTCCGCGCCGTGGCTGCCGACAACGGCGCCATCGGCGGCTCCGGCTCGCACGAATTTCACGTCATTGCCAGCACCGGCGAAGACGCGATCGTGTACTGCCCGACCTCGGACTACGCGGCCAATATGGAAGCGGCCGAAGCGCTGCCGCTCGCGGCTATCCGTGCCCCGGCCACTGCTGCACTGACCAAGACCTCGACCCCGGGCACTACCAAGTGCGAGACGGTGGCGACCTTGCTCGGCCTGCCGCTCGATCGCACCGTCAAGACCATTGCGCTGACGGTGGAGAAGGAAGTCGCCGGCAAACAGGTCAAGGAAAACTGGATGCTGCTGCTGCGCGGCGACCATGAGCTCAATGAAGTCAAGGTTGGCAAGGTGCCTGGCCTGGCGGCTCACCGCTTCGCCACCGAAGCTGAAATCCTGGAATGCTACGGCTCCATCCCTGGTTACCTGGGTCCGATCGGCACCAAGGCGCCAGTGACCGTGGTTGCCGACCGTACTGTCGCCAACATGGCCGACTTTGTGTGCGGCGCCAACGAAGAAGGCTTCCACTACACGGGCGCCAACTGGGGCCGAGACATGGCCGAGCCCTTGGTGGCCGACCTGCGTAACGTCATCGAAGGTGACGCTTCGCCAGATGGCAAGGGCGTGCTGGCGATTGAACGCGGCATCGAAGTCGGTCACGTGTTCCAGCTCGGGACCTCGTACTCGGAGAGCATGAAGGCCACCTTCCTCGACGAAAACGGCAAACCGGCGCCGCTGCAAATGGGTTGCTATGGCATTGGCGTGACGCGCATTCTGGGCGCGGCGATCGAACAGAATTTCGACGACAAGGGCATCATCTGGCCCGCTGCAATTGCGCCTTTCGAAGTGGTGCTCTGCCCAATGGGCATGGATCGCAGCGAGATGGTCAAGACCGAAGTCGAATCGCTGTATGCGGCCTTGACTGCTGCCGGCGTGGACGTCATCGTCGACGACCGTGGCTTGCGTCCGGGCGCCATGTTCGCCGACTGGGAATTGATCGGCGTGCCGCATCGTATCGTCATTGGCGAGCGTGGTCTGAAGGAAGGCAATCTCGAATACCAGGGCCGTCGCGACACCGAAGCCGCAGCCGTGCCGGTGGCCGAGATGGTCAGCTTCATTCAAGGCAAACTGGCACAGTGAAGCGTCGACTATCGAGTGTGCTGGCGTCGCTGGCAGCAGGACTGATGCTGCTGGCGCTGTCCGGCGCCGCACTGGCGGGCAATCAGAAGGAAGAAGCGATTGCCGATTCGGTGCGCCTCGCGCTGCACAACGCGATCATGGATGCGCGTCCGCCGCAGCCCGTGTTTCGGGACGAGGCGGCGCGCAAGCACTATCAAGGCTGGCTTGCTGAAATGTCGGGGCGCCTGAAACGCAAGCTGCCCGACGACCAGGTGCGCACCGAGTTTTTGGAAACGGCCTGGTATGAAGCGACGCGGGCTGGCTTGGATCCGGGGATGGTGCTGGGCCTGATTCAGGTGGAGTCGGCGTATCGCAAGTACGCGGTGTCGATGGCGGGCGCGCGCGGCTACATGCAGGTCATGCCTTTCTGGACGGGCGTGGTGGGTGACAGTGACCGCAGCCGGCTGTTTCACATGCAGACCAATCTGCGTTATGGCTGCGCGATTTTGCGCATGTACGTGGATATGGAAGGCGGCAATCTGTACCTGGCCCTGGGCCGGTATAACGGCAGCCGCGGGCAGCCGCAGTATCCGAGCGCGGTGCTGTCGGCGTGGAAGAAGTGGGAATACCACTGAGCAGTGGCACGTTCGCGGGACGACGACAGTAGCACGTCGTCCTCGCGCATGCGGGGACCCATAGCGACTCATGCAAGGTTTGGGTTCCCGCTTTCGCGGGAACGACGACAGGGAAGCGTGCGGGAACGACGACAGGGAAGCGTGCGGGAACGACGACAGGGAAACGTGCGGGAACGACGACAGGGAAACGTGCGGGAACGACGACACTGACACGTCGTCCTCGCGCATGCGGGGACCCATAGCGACTCATGCAATGCTTGGATTCCCGCCTTCGCGGGAACGACGAGAGTGGCGCGTTCGCGGGACGACCAAGCTTTCCAAACACGCGCCGCGCCCACAAACACAAAGGCCCTGATCTTGCGATCAGGGCCTTTTGCGAATTCGGCTTGGACAGCTAAATTTTTTATTTCAGGTGATCGGAAATGAGTTTGGTCATTTCGAACATCGATACCTGTGCTTTGCCGCCGAAGACAGCCTTGAGCTTGTCGTCTGCATTGATCATGCGGCGGTTCGCTGCGTCCTGGAGGTCGAGCTTTTTGATGTAGTCCCAGACTTTCTTGGTCACTTCGGTGCGTGGCAACGGAGTCGCGCCTACAACGGCTGCCAGCGTCGCGGAAGGAGTCATCGCTTTCATGAAAGCGGCGTTCGGCTTGCGGGGAGCTGCTGGTTTTTTTGCTGCTGCTGCTTTTGGTGCTGCTGCCTTAGCCGGAGCTGCCTTTTTTGCTGCGGGCTTTGCCGCTGGCTTGGCCGCCGCTTTTTTTGCTGGCGCTGCTGCTGGGGTTTTTTTGGCTGTTGCCATCTTCAAGCCTCCTTAACGAACACATGGGAAATTGCGCAATTGATCGCACGGCTTATATTGGTGGGGATTTACTGATGATGCAAGTGTTTTTCAAGAATTTTTACCCTTTTTGAGAGGGAGAAGCCCTTGAAACGCCCCGGCGCAGCCAGCCAGCCACGGATTTGACCGTCGCTATGCATATGCCGCGCCGCAGCAGGCATCGGGCAAAATCAACCCATCCCGCCCGGCATCATGCCCTTCATCCCGCGCATCATCTTCATCAGGCCGCCGCCCTTGAGCTTTTTCATCATGCTTTGCATCTGGTCATATTGGGCCAGCATGCGGTTCACTTCCTGCACTTGCACGCCCGCGCCCGCGGCAATGCGGCGCTTGCGGGTCGCCTTGATCAGTTCCGGTTTGGCGCGTTCCTGCGGCGTCATCGAATCGATGATGCCGACCATGCGTCGCACCTGCTTGTCGGCGTTGTCCATGTTGGCGCCGCCAGCGGCCTGTTGAAACTGGGCCGGCAGTTTGTCGATCAGGCTGGCCATGCCGCCCATTTTTTTCATCTGACCGAGTTGCGACTTGAAGTCGTTCATGTCAAAGCGACCGCCGGCCTTGATCTTGTTGGCCATGTCGGCCGCAGCCTTGCTGTCGACGCCCTTGCGCGCTTCTTCCACCAGCGCCAGGATGTCACCCATGCCGAGAATGCGGTTGGCCATGCGCTGGGCGTCGAAGGCTTCCAGGCCATCGAGCTTTTCCGACACGCCGGCAAACTTGATCGGCTTGCCGGTGATATGACGTACCGACAGCGCAGCACCGCCACGCGAGTCGCCATCGAGCTTGGTGAGCACAATGCCGGTCAAGGGCAGCGCGTCGCTAAAGGCCTTGGCCGTGTTGATGGCATCCTGACCGAGCATGGCGTCGACCACGAACAGGGTTTCAATCGGGTTGACCGCTTTGTGGACGGCGGAGATTTCCTGCATCATCGCTTCGTCAATACCAAGGCGACCGGCCGTGTCGATGATCAGCACATCGTGGTAGTGCTTCTTGGCCCAGTCCAGCGCCGCCAGGGCGATGTCGACTGGCTTGTCGGTGGCGGTCGATGGGAAGAAGTCGGCGCCGACCTGCTTGGTCACCGATTCAAGTTGGGCGATCGCCGCGGGACGGTAGACGTCGGCCGAGACAGTCAGCACCTTTTTCTTTTTCTCTTCCTTCAGATACTTGGCCAGCTTGCCGACGGTGGTGGTTTTGCCGACACCTTGCAGACCTGCCATGAGGATGATGGCTGGCGGCTGCTGCGCAAAACTCAGTTGCGACGCTTCCGGTCCCAGGTCCGCGCCCATCAGCACGGCCAGCTCGCGCTGGACCACGCCAACCAGGGCCTGGCCAGGACTGAGCGAGGCGATGACTTCTTCGCCCAGGGCTTTTTCCTTGACGCGGCCAATGAACTCGCGCACGGCGGGCAGGGCCACGTCGGCTTCGAGCAGGGCCAGGCGCACTTCGCGCAGCATCTCGGCGGTGTTCGATTCGGTCAGACGCGCCTCACCGCGCATGGTCTTGACGACCTTGGCAAGGCGTTGGGTTAAGTTATCTAGCATGGCAAGCCTGGTGTAGTCAGTTGTCAGCGGCGCGTGCAGCGCCGAAAGTGGGCCATTTTACCTTATGTGACGGGGCATACGAGGCCAGGCCGGCGCGCTCGCCGCCATCGCCGACAAGCTTGCGCCGGGCGTTTGACAAGGGGCGCGCCGACAGCTATCTTTCCGTACGGCAATTGTCAATTTCAGCTTGCGTTTTTGTCTCCAGTCTGCATGCATAAATGATATGCTCGGCGGTTGATTGTTCACGCATAGGGAGAGACGCATGAGGACATATGGGAAGCTTGGCCTGTTCGCGGCCATCGTATTGCTGGCCGGCGTGGCGCAGGCGCAGGATGTCATCAGGCTGGGCAATTTGAAGTTCGCGCACTATGGCGCGGTCTCGTATATCAAGGAAATCGCACCAAAATGCGGTATCAAGGTCGATGAAAAAGTTTTTCCCAAGGGCTTGGACGTGATGCAGGCGATCATCGCCGGCGAACTCGATGTGGGCACGACCGCCTCCGAGGCCGCCATTTCGGCACGCGCCAATGGGGCGCCCATCTTTGTGGTGGCCGGTTTTGCCAAAGGTGGGGCGCGCCTGGTGGCGCGCGCGGACGCACCGGTCAAGACGGTCAAGGAATTGAAAGGCAAGAAGGTCGGGGTGACGCGCGGAGGCATCCAGGAAGTGCTGCTGATGGCCGAGCTGCACGCGGCGGGCCTCACTGCCGACAGCGCGCCAGGCAAGGACGTGACCCTGGTCTACCTGCCGTTCGCCGACTTGAACCAGGCCTTGCTGGGCAAGCATATCGACGCCATGATGCAGTCCGAACCCCAGTCTTCGCAAGCCATCAACAAGGGTTTTGGCGTGGAGGTACTCAAGCCCTATGACACCCCAATCGGCGAGCCGGTACGCACCATGGTCATGACCGAAGCCTTCTACAATACCAAGCGGCCGCTGGCGGAAAAGTTCATGCGCTGCTTTGTGGAGGCCACCAAGACCTTCATCGACAACAAGGCCGTGGCAGAAAAATATGTGCGCGATGTGGTCTTCAAGGGCCAGATCACCAGCGACGACTTCAACGACGCGATTGCCAATTCGCCCTACAGCTTCGACATCTCGGTCCAGCACATCCAGGTCACGACCGACATCATGGTCAAGACCGGAGTAGGGCGCATGGCCAAGCCGCCGGTGGCCAAGGAGTGGGTCAAGACCGATTTGCTCGATGGGGCCAAGAAGAGCCTGGGCGTGAAATAATCAAGGAGCATGCATGGCGCGTTCGACACTGCGGGACCTGGGCATTGGCACGGTGTTGCCGGTCCTGCTTATCGGTCTTTGGCACACGGCAGCCGTGCGCGGCTGGGTCAATCCGCAGGTGCTGCCCTCGCCGCTGGCGGTCCTGCAGAAATGGATAGCCTATCTCTTGCCCCTGCATCCGTATGGCGAAGGCAGTTGGATCGCCTGGGCCTTGTCCGGAGAATTGATCGGCGATACGCTTGCCAGCATGTACCGCGTGCTGCTCGGTTTTGCGATCGGCGCCGGGCTCGCATTGCCACTGGGCCTGGCCATGGGCGCCAGTCGCCAGGTGTATGTCTGGTTCAATCCGACCGTGCAGATCTTGCGCCCCATTCCGCCCATCGCCTACATTCCGCTGGCCATGCTGTGGTTCGGCCTGGGTAATCCACCGGCGGTCTTTCTCATTGCCTTGGGCGCCTTCTTTCCGGTGCTGATGAATACCATCGCCGGTGTGCGCCAGGTCGATGGCATCTACCTGCGCGCGGCGCGCAACCTGGGGGCGAGCGGCAGCTTGCTGTTTCGGCGTGTGATCCTGCCGGCGACCTTGCCGTATATTTTTGCCGGTGTGCGCATCGGTATCGGCACGGCCTTTATCGTGGTGATCGTCTCTGAAATGATCGCGGTGAACAATGGCCTGGGTTTTCGCATCCTCGAAGCGCGTGAGTATTTTTGGTCCGACAAGATCATGGCCGGCATGATCACCATTGGCATCCTGGGCCTGGCCATCGACGTGGCGATGAACCGCCTGAACAACCATCTGCTGCGCTGGCATCGCGGTCTGGAGCAATGACATGAGCGCAGCACAGATCCACATCGCGGGCGTGAGCAAGCAATTCCAGGGCGACAAAGGCCCATTGGTGGCGCTGCACGACATTGACCTGGTGATCCCCGGCGGCCAGTTCGTCTGTCTGCTGGGGCCTTCAGGCTGTGGCAAATCGACCCTGCTCAATGCGGTGGCCGGTTTTGCCCTGCCCAGCGCGGGCCACATCATGGTCGATGGTCAGCGCGTGAGCGGCCCCGGTCCTGAACGCGGCATGGTGTTCCAGGAATATGCGCTGTTCCCGTGGATGACGGTGGCAGAAAACATCGGCTTTGGCCTGGAGATCAAGGGGCTGCCCAAAGCGGCCATCGCCGAACGGGTCAATCAACTTCTCGCCACGCTGCGCATGGGCGAATTTGGCCAGCGCTATCCCAAGGACCTGTCAGGCGGCATGCGCCAGCGCGTCGCCATTGCCCGCGTGCTGGCGCTGGACTCGCCCGTGATGCTGATGGACGAACCGTTCGGCGCCCTCGATGCGCTGACCCGGCGCAGCCTGCAAGATGAACTGCTGCGCATCTGGGCCGAGCTGAAAAAGACCATTGTATTTGTCACGCACAGCATTGAAGAAGCGCTGTACCTGGCCGACCGCATCATCGTCATGACCTACCGACCAGGCACGGTCAAACGGGACCTGCTGGTCGAGTTGCCGCGCCTGCGCGATCCGGCCTCGCCCGAATTTAATGCCCTCAAGCGTGAACTGGGGCAGTTGGTCATGGAAGAACAGAACCGCCATCAGGATGACGAGTTGCGCAGCGCCGCCATGGATTGAGGCGCGCGACTGCCGGCAAATTGACAGGCCCGGTGCGGCGGTATAGCCTTGCCCCCTGCCGCGCCCGTGGCACTATAGTGTAAACTCGCCCCCATGCAGACCTATTTCTATTTCGCGGCGGCCTTGCTGTATGCCGTGTGCGCCATGCTTCCCACCCGTCAGGGCGTGCTGATTTCCACCATCACCGCCATGGCCTGGCTGCTGCATGGCGCCGGCCTGTCGACCGACATGCTGGCCGACGGCACCGTACGCACCGGATTCGCGCAAATGCTCTCGGCCGCGCTGTGGGTCTCGGTTGCTGCCTACTGGCTGGAAAACCGCAACTTCGCGCTCGACAGCCTGCGCCGCCTGGTCATGCCCTGCGCGGCGGCAGTGACCTTGCTGCCGCTGCTGTTTCCCGGCAGCGTGCTGGTACGCGAAGGCATGCCGCCCGCCTTTGGCTGGCATATCGCGGTGGCCATCCTCGCGTACAGCATCCTCACCATTGCCGCCTTCCATGCGGTGCTGATGGCGCTGCAGGAAGCGCGCCTGCACACGCGCACTGCGCACAGTGGCTGGCTGGCCTCGGCCATTGACCAGTTGCCGGCCTTGCTGACCATGGAAAAGCTCTTGTTTCGCCTGATTTGGATCGGTTTCATTCTGCTGAGCCTGACCGTGCTGTCGGGTGTCGTGTTTTCCGAACAGCTGTTTGGGCGGGCCATGAAGTGGGACCACAAGATCGTCTTCACGCTCTTGTCCTGGGTCCTGTTCGCGGCCTTGCTGGCAGGGCGGCGATGGCGCGGCTGGCGCGGCAAGACCGCGCTGCGTTTTACGCTGGCCGGCTTTGCGGCCCTGGTGCTGGCCTATGTGGGCAGCCGTTTCGTGTTTGAAGTCGTTTTACACAAGGCCTTTGTATGATGATCCGTTTGTTATTCTGGGTCGCCCTGGCGGTGCTGGTGCTCATGGCCCTGCGCAGCAAGGTGCGCGGCATGGCGGCGCCGCCATCGCAGGCGCCGCACCATCCGGACAGCGCGTCCGAGCAGCGCGAGACCATGGTCGCCTGCGCCCATTGCCACCTCTATTTCCCTGCCTCGGAATCGGTCAGGGCTGACGGTCTTGATTACTGCAGCCCCGCGCACGTGCGGCTGCCAGCGAAATAAGCCCCATGCGGCGCTGGGCTACGCTCTCGCGCGAATCGCAGGCCACTTACTGGAGCTCGCTGCAGGCCATGTGCGGCACCCGCGTCGTCATCGCCGTGGTGCTGCTGCTGTACCTGACGTTCGACCGGCGCGATCATTCCAGCGGCTACATCCTGTACGCCGAAACCTGCATCGTGTACCTGGTGGCGGCGCTCGGCTTTGGCTTGCTGGCCTATTATGTGCGCCGCCGCTTCCTGCTGCAGGTGGGGATACAGGTGCTGGTCGACATTGCCATCATCTCCCTGCTGTACCTGGCCGCAGGAGGAGGGCGCAGCGGCCTGGTGATCCTCTATCTGTTCCCCCTGGCTGGCGCGGCGATCCTGGCGCCCTTGCTGCTGGCCCTGTTTTCGGCCTCGCTGGTGACCTTGTTCCTGCTGGCCGAAACCGTCTACCGCGTGTTCATGGAAGACCGCGAATCGCCGCTCATGCAAGCGGGCTTGTATGGCGCGGTGTTCTTCGCCATCGTGATCGTGGTCAGCCAGCTGGCGGCCAAGCTGATAGGCCAGGAAGAACTGGCTTCGCGGCGCGGCATTGACCTGAAGATCCAGCAAGCGATCAACCAGATCGTGATCGCTGACGGTGAAGACGGCATTCTCGTGGTCGGGCGCGACGGTCATGTCTTTGCGGCCAATCCCGCGGCCCTGTTCATGCTTGGGCTGTCGGGGCAGGATGGGGAGTTCATGCTCTCGGAGATGGCGGCGCTCGAACCGGTCGCCCACGCCTATTCGAGCTGGTTGCACCAGGATGCGCCCAGTGGCGGGGTGCAGGGGCAGCGCGCCGCGTTTGTGACGGTGCGCCCCTACAATGACATTGCCGGGGAAATCCGGATTGCTGCCTGGAGCGGCCGGCGCGAGCTGGCGGCCCACCTCAAATTGCGTTTCGCCCGGGTCGACACCCCCGACGAGGCCGACGAGCGCTGCGTGATCTTCATGCAGGACGTGACGGCCATCGAAAACCAGGCCCAGGAACTCAAACTCGCTTCCATGGGACGGCTCACGGCCAGCATTGCGCACGAGGTGCGCAATCCGCTCTCGGCCATCGGCCACGCGACGGCCCTGCTGGCTGAAGACCTGGCCTCGCCCACCCATGCGCGCCTGCTCAAGATCGTGGGCGACAACGTGGCGCGGGTGAACCGCATGGTCGAAGACATCCTGCAACTGTCGCGCAAGGTGCAACCGAATGGGGAGCCCTTGCAACTGTCGAGCTTTTTGGCCGAGCTGAAAGCCGAATTTCAGGAAACGCACGGGCTGGGCGATGATATAGTGTGTCTGGGCAATACTGAGGCGACGCCCGTGCGTTTCGATGGTCTGCATTTGCGCGAAGTGCTGGTCAATCTGCTGACCAACGCGGTGCGCTACGCCAGCGGTACGGCCGGCAGCATCCGCATGGATGTGGTGACCGATACTGCAGGGCGGATGGAGCTGCATGTGCAGGACGACGGACCGGGCATCACGCCGGAAGTGCGCTCGCACCTGTTCGAGCCGTTCTACACGACCTCGAGCAAAGGTACGGGCCTGGGCCTGTACCTGGCGCGCGAGCTATGCCTGAACAATAGCGCGATGCTCGACTACGAGTACCGCTTCGACGCCAACGCCGCCGGCGCCTACAAGGCCAGCGGGCGATTTGTCATCACGTTCGGCCAGTCGGCAGTGCTGTGACGCAGTACAAGCAAGAGAGAGGCAAGACATGAGTTCACCCCGTATTCTCGTCGTTGACGACGAAGCAGATTTGCGCGAGCTGCTGGAAATCACGCTGGTGAAAATGGGGCTTGATGTGGACAGCGCGGCCACCCTGGCCGAGGCGCGCAGCTTCCTGGCGCAGGGCGACTATGCGCTGGTGCTCACCGACATGCGCCTGCCCGACGGCCTGGGACTGGAGCTGGTGCGCGAAGTGACTGCCTCGAACAAGAATACGCCCATTGCGGTCGTCACCGCGTACGGCAGTACCGACAACGCCGTCGTGGCGCTCAAGGCCGGCGCCTTCGACTACGTCTCCAAACCGGTGGTGCTGGACCAGTTGCGCATCATGGTGCAATCGGCCTTGCGCCTGTCGGCGCCCAGCCATAGCGCGGCTGCCGGCAAGGAGGGGGAACGGCGCCTGATCGGGGAATCGGCCGTGGTGCAGGCCCTGCGTGCCCAGATCGAAAGGTTGGCGCGCTCGATGGCGCCCATTGCCATCACGGGTGAGTCGGGCAGCGGCAAGGAGTTGGCGGCGCGCGAAATCCACGCCCAAAGTTCGCGCGCGGCCAAGCCCTTCATTGCCGTCAACTGCGGCGCCATTCCGGAAGCCTTGATGGAAGCGGAGTTTTTCGGCTACCGCAAGGGCGCTTTTACCGGCGCGGTCGACGAGCGCGATGGCTTTTTCCAGGCCGCCAATGGCGGCACCCTGATGCTCGACGAAGTGGCCGACCTGCCGCTGGCCATGCAGGTCAAGCTGCTGCGCGCGATCCAGGAGCGGCGTGTGCGCAAAATCGGTGCGACGGCCGAAGAGCCGGTGGACGTGCGCATCATCAGCGCGACCCACCAGAATCTGGCGCAGTGCGTCGAGACCGGCAAATTTCGGCAGGATCTGTTTTACCGCCTGAATGTGATCGAACTGGGCGTGCCGCCCCTGCGTGAGCGCCTCGCCGACCTGGAAGTGCTCACCGCTGCCATCCTGGCCCGGCTGGCAGTGCCGGGCCAGCGCGCCGCCCTGGGCCCGGGCGTGCTGGAGATGCTGCGTGCGTATTCGTTTCCGGGCAATGTACGCGAACTGGAAAACATTATCGAGCGCGCGCTGGCCTTTGCCAACGATGGCTTGATCGAAGTGGGCGATCTCTCGCTCAAGGGCGCGCGCGTGAGCGCGAGTGTGGCGAGCCCCGAGGCGGTGCCCGTGCCGGAGACGCCGCCCGCGCAAGCGACGCCAGTGGCGCCCACGCCACCGACCGCGGCCCCAGCCCCGGTTCCCCTGCCAAACAGCCTGCCCGACTACCTGGAGCAAGTCGAGCGCGACATCATCCAGCGCGCGCTGGCGCAGACCAATTTCAACCGTACCCAGGCCGCCCAACTGCTGGGCATCAGCTTTCGCCAGCTGCGCTACCAGATGCAAAAGCTGAACATCCAGGCGCCGGAACTCTGAACCGCACCATATATATAGTTAGTGCTCCAATGTGCGCGCCGGCTGAGCGCGTGGGCGGCCGTCCCGGCCGCCGGCGAGACCAATTCCGACACGCCGGTTAGCGAGCGCTAACCGTGTGCATGGCGTCCTTGCGGCAGCCTTGAAAAGTCAAGGCTGAGAACGCTAAAAAATAGCAAAAAAATTAGGTTGTTCATTCCAGATAGCTATTGCGCATGACCTGGCAAGCCACTACAATTAGTTCTCACTTTTGATCAACGCACTAGATGTAGTGGTGCCTCGAGAACTTCATTCACTATGCATGACATCGCTGACTTTGAAGATATTGCACAAAAGATAGCGATTTTTACCCCAAAATGACGACAACATCCCGCCGGATTTGCAGTGCGGGACGGTCCTCTTTTTGGCGTTTTACTTTGTTTTTGGTACGACGGGCGGCCCCACACGGGCAGTTCACTTGAATATAACAATCGGCGCAGCACGACTGCCAGCCGTTCCAGGAGGTCCCATGCAGACAACCCAAGATACTTCGATCAATCCCATGCACGTAACACCTGGAGCAGCAGGTTCGCCCGTAGAAAACACGCCGGCAGCCATCGCCGCCAGCGGTGATTACCGCATCATCCGCCGCAACGGCGCCGTGGTGGCCTTCGAACCGTCGAAGATCGCCATTGCCGTGACCAAGGCTTTCCTGGCGGTCAATGGCGGCCAGGGTGCAGCCTCGGCGCGCGTGCGCGAACTGGTCGAGCAACTGACCAACAATGTGGTGGCCGCCCTGGTGCGCCGCCAGCCTTCCGGTGGCACCTTCCATATCGAAGACGTGCAGGACCAGGTCGAACTGTCGCTGATGCGCTCGGGCGAGCATGACGTCGCGCGTGCCTATGTGCTCTACCGCGCCAAGCACATGGAAGAGCGCCGCCTGCAGAAGGAAGCCCAAGGCGGCAGCAGCGACATCGCTGCCCCGCAAATCCACGTGACCGACAATGGCGTGCGCCGCGCGCTCGACATGCAGCAGGTGCGTGACCTGATCAACGCTGCCTGCGTGGGCCTGGAAAAGCACGTCGACGCCGACGCCATCCTGGCTGAAACCGTGCGCAATCTGTACGACGGCGTGCCGGTCGAAGAGCTGCACAAGTCCGCCATCCTGGCCGCCCGCGCGCTGATGGAAAAGGACCCGGCCTACTCGCAGGTGACCGCCCGCATCCTGCTGCACACCATCCGCAAGGAAGTCTTTGCCAAGGAAGTGCCCCAGGCAAAAGCGGCAGCACACTATATAGAGTACTTCCCGCAATACATCGCCAAGGGCATCGAGAACGAACTGCTGGACCCAGTCCTGGCCAGTTTCGACCTGGCCAAGCTGGCCAAGGCCCTGGTGGCCGACCGCGATCTGCAGTTCGGCTACATCGGCCTGCAAACCCTGTATGACCGCTACTTCCTGCACGTGCGTGACGTACGCATCGAAATGCCACAGGCTTTCTACATGCGTGTGGCCATGGGCCTGTCGCTGCGCGAAGAGAACCGCGAAGCGCGCGCCATCGAGTTCTACAACCTGCTGTCCTCGTTCGACTTCATGAGCTCGACCCCGACTCTGTTCAACTCGGGTACCCTGCGCTCGCAACTGTCGTCCTGCTACCTGACCACCGTCTCGGACGACCTGGAAGGCATCTACGACGCGATCAAGGAAAACGCGCTGCTGGCCAAGTTCGCCGGCGGCCTGGGGAACGACTGGACTCCGGTGCGCGCCCTGGGCGCCCACATCAAGGGTACCAATGGCAAGTCGCAAGGCGTGGTGCCTTTCCTGAAAGTGGTCAACGACACGGCCGTGGCAGTGAACCAGGGCGGCAAGCGCAAGGGCGCCGTATGCGCCTACCTGGAAACCTGGCACATGGACATCGAGGAATTCCTCGACCTGCGCAAGAACACGGGCGACGATCGCCGCCGCACCCACGACATGAACACGGCCAACTGGATCCCGGACATGTTCATGAAGCGCGTGATGGAAAAGGGCGACTGGACCCTGTTCTCGCCATCGGACTGCCCGGACCTGCACGACAAGGTCGGCAAGGCCTTTGAAACGGCCTACCTGGCGTATGAAGCGAAAGCTGCCGCTGGCGAGATCCGCGTGTTCAAGAAAGTCGCGGCCCTGGACCTGTGGCGCAAGATGCTCTCGATGCTGTTTGAAACCGGCCACCCATGGATCACCTTCAAGGACCCATGCAATATCCGCTCGCCACAGCAGCACACGGGCGTGGTCCACAGCTCGAACCTGTGCACCGAGATCACCCTGAACACGGGACCAGACGAAATTGCCGTCTGCAACCTGGGTTCGGTGAACATGCCAGCGCACATGAAAGAAGGCAAGCTGGACGCGGTCAAGCTGCAAAAGACCGTGCGCACTGCCATGCGCATGCTGGACAACGTGATTGATATTAACTATTACGCGGTCGCCAAGGCCAAGAATTCAAACCTGCGCCATCGTCCGGTTGGTCTCGGTATCATGGGCTTCCAGGATTGCCTGCACATGATGCGCGTGCCTTACTCCTCGCAGCAGGCGGTGGAATTTGCCGACCGCTCGATGGAAGCGGTGTGCTACTACGCTTACCTGGCGTCGACCGAGCTGGCCGAAGAACGTGGCCGCTACGAATCCTACGAGGGTTCGCTGTGGAGCCGCGGCATCCTGCCACAGGACTCGGTGCGCCTGCTGGGCGAAGAGCGCGGCGGCTACCTCGAAGTCGATGGCTCCTCGGCCATGGACTGGACCGTGGTGCGTGAGCGTATCAAGCAATTCGGCATGCGCAACTCCAATTGCGTGGCCATTGCCCCGACCGCCACCATCTCGAACATCATTGGTGTGTCGGCCTGTATCGAACCGACCTTCCAAAACCTGTATGTGAAGTCGAACCTGTCGGGCGAATTTACTGAAATCAACTCCTACCTGGTGCGTGACCTGAAGGCGCGTGATCTGTGGGATGAAGTGATGATCGCCGACCTGAAGTACTTTGACGGCTCCCTGGCCAAGATCGACCGCATCCCGCAAGACCTGCGCGACATCTACGCCACCGCCTTTGAAGTGTCGCCAAGCTGGCTGGTGGAAGCTGCCTCGCGCCGCCAGAAGTGGATCGACCAGGCCCAGTCGCTGAACATCTACATGGCTGGCGCGTCCGGCAAGAAGCTCGACGAGACCTACAAGCTGGCCTGGTTGCGCGGTCTGAAGACCACCTATTACCTGCGCACCATCGCTGCCACCCACATGGAGAAATCAACCTCCAAGACCGGTGCACTGAACGCGGTGGCGGTGGATGGCGGCATGTCGGCCCATGCCATGGGCGTGGCAGCGGACAGCGCAGCCGTGGCGGCAGCCGCAGCGGCAACGGTGGCCGAAGGCGCCGCCTGCTACCTGCGTCCTGGCGACGACGGCTTCGAGGAATGCGAAGCTTGCCAGTAACACGCCGGGGGTGTGGCGCGCAGCCGCAAGGCGCGCGCCACACCGCATCATCGAATTTGAATACGAACTGAAGGAACTACCACTATGCTGTCCTGGGATGAAGAAGCCAGCGCGCCTGCCGCGCCTCCACCGATGTCGCTGAACGAGGGCGCCGACGCCGCGCCAGCCGCTGCTGTCGCCAAACGCGTGCACGCTGACGACAAGCGCATCATCAACGGCAAGACCGACGTCAACCAGCTGGTCCCGTTCAAGTACAAATGGGCGTGGGACAAATACCTGGCCGGTTGCGCCAACCACTGGATGCCCCAGGAAGTGAACATGCAGCGCGATATCGAGCTGTGGAAGAACCCGAACGGCCTGACCGACGACGAGCGTCGCCTGGTCAAGCGCAACCTGGGCTTTTTCGTCACGGCCGACTCGCTGGCCGCCAACAACATCGTGCTGGGCACCTACCGCCACATCACGGCGCCCGAGTGCCGCCAGTATCTGCTGCGCCAAGCCTTTGAAGAGGCGATCCACACCCACGCCTACCAGTACATTGTCGAGTCGCTGGGCCTGGACGAGGCAGAGATCTTCAATGCCTACAACGAAGTCAAGTCCATCCGTGACAAGGATGAGTTCCTGATTCCCTTCATCAATACGCTGACCGATCCGGCCTTCACCACCGGCACCGTGGAAAACGACCAGAAGCTGCTCAAGTCGCTGATCGTGTTCGCCTGCCTGATGGAAAGCCTGTTCTTTTACGTGGGCTTCACCCAGATCCTGGCGCTGGGTCGCCAGAACAAGATGATGGGCGCTGCCGAGCAGTATCAATACATCCTGCGCGACGAATCGATGCACTGCAATTTCGGGATCGACCTGATCAATACGATCAAGATGGAAAACCCACTGCTGTGGACGCCGGCCTTCCGCGAAGAGATCAAGGGCCTGTTCCTGAAAGCGGTCGACCTGGAATACGCCTACGCCGAAGACACCATGCCGCGCGGCGTGCTCGGTCTGAACGCCACCATGTTCAAGGGTTATCTGCGTTTCATCGCCAATCGTCGCGCCCAGCAGATCGGTCTGGAGACCCTGTTTGCCCAGGAAGAGAATCCCTTCCCGTGGATGAGCGAGATGATCGACCTGAAAAAAGAGCGCAACTTCTTCGAGACCCGCGTCACTGAATACCAGACCGGCGGCGCGCTGAACTGGGAATAAATCGCGAGCGCGCACGCGCTTGTATCGATGCCGCCTGCGTTGAAAAGCGCCGGCGGCATTTTCTTTTTGTGCGCGCTGCACGCGTCATGCGCGCAATTGTGGAAAAATCCCAACGCTTTTTTTGTGATGCACGCGCATCAGTCCAACAAATAATTCGCGGCGCGCGCGCACGCGTTTTTGTGCGCGCCATGTGAACGCAAACGACATCGCCAGACACTCCGAGCGAGCGCCGATTGGTCCGCGCGACGCGCTCTTTTCAGACTTTGGATCTGCGTTTCTGATGCTGTCGACAGCGCTGATTTTGCGCTTTGACCGCGTCGCCAAGTCGCTCCAAAAAGTCGAAAGCGACGCGCTACACGGCGCCTTATCGCGCTCATTTGCGCTCTCCTTATTCGTCAAACTGCGGCATTGGCGCCACCCATCGAGTGCATGCAGCGACCAGTTTGAAGACGCAAGGCGCGCTTCATGAGCACGTATCGCGGCGCCGTGATCGACGCAAATGTACGCGTGCAAAAAACATGTGCGAGAAATTTCTCTTGATGAATCAATGCATTGCGCATGTGTGTGCGTCGCGCGCTAACTTTGGAACCCGCTCGCGCGAGGCGCTGCGCAGGACATGACCTGAGTTTGACTGCGCATGCAGGGAATGAAATTCGCGTGCTCGTCATCAGTATCCCCGATGCGCGCGCGGGCGAGCTCGCGGCACATCTCGGCAAGCACGCGTGACGCCGATTTTTTGCGCGTGGCGCGCGTCCGATTTCCACGATCACGTGCGTTTGCGAAGACGATTGCGCAAGCGCGCCAAGCGCCACGCGCGACGCCAGAAAAGTGCGCGCATGCCGCGCGTTGGGGACGCGATTTGATGAACGCGCGACGCGCGAAAATCGGCATTTTGAAATCGATGAAGGTGCGTTGGCGCGCGCTGATGCAAAAAAAAGTAAATGAATCGTCGCGTGCCAGTTGCGCACTGACAAGGTTTTCGTGTACTTTACGTGATTGAATTTGTCGAAACGTGAATGCGAAAAGTTGGACCGCAAAACGCGACAGAAAAACAGAACAAAATGGGAAGCTGATTCAAACAGATATGCACTTAACCTCGACGAAAAAAACAAGCCGCACTGCCTGATTCTGTTCAGGCATGGCGGCTTTTTCTTTTCGGCCTGGGACCAGGCTTTCTGCGAACAGCTTACTGGAACACCGATTTTGTCGTTTCTGATTTCAGAAGCGACTATGGCTGAAGTGCTGCAATCGTGAGGAGTTGCAGCAGTTCAGCTGGTGCCGAATTCATTAGCATAAACAGGGAACACGTTTGTGCCGATGAATAATTCGCCTGACTTCGTTACGGGTCGGACGGGTTTTAATCTTGTAGCGTGAATCTTTCCCATCGCAGATGAAGGAGAAACAAAATGGCAACAGCCGCTAAGAAACCAGCAGTAAAGAAGCCAGCCGCGAAAGCCGCTGCCGCTAAACCAGCAGCGAAAAAAGCCGCTGCCAAACCAGCAGCAAAAGCTGCCGCCAAGCCAGCTGCAAAGCCAGCCGCTAAAAAAGCAGCTGCCAAGCCAGCAGTGAAAAAAGCTGCAGCCAAGCCAGCAGCGAAAAAAGCCGCAGCCAAGCCAGCAGTGAAAAAAGCTGCAGCCAAGCCAGCAGCGAAAAAAGCTGTCGCTAAAAAAGCGGTAGCCAAGCCAGCAGCGAAAAAAGCAGCAGCCAAGCCAGCAGCCAAAAAAGCTGCAGCGAAGCCAGCAGCGAAGAAAGCCGTCGCTAAAAAAGCCGTAGCCAAGCCAGCAGCGAAGAAAGCTGCAGCGAAGCCAGCAGCTAAAAAAGCCGCCAAGCCAGCAGCCAAAAAAGCCGCAGCCAAGCCAGCAGCCAAAAAAGCTGCAGCCAAGCCAGCAGCTAAAAAAGCCGCCAAGCCAGCAGCCAAGAAACCAGCAGCATCTAAAGCAGCAGCCAAGCCAGCAGCGAAAGCTGCAGCGAAGCCAGCCGCAAAAAAGGTGGCGGCTAAGCCAGCAGCAAAAAAGCCAGTTAAGGCGGCCGCCAAGCCAGCAGCGAAACCAGCTGCAGCAGCCAAGCCAGCCGTAAAGAAAGCCGCCGCGCCTAAAAAGCCGGCAGCGCCTAAAGCGGCAGCACCAGCACCGAAGCCAGCAGCAGCTCCTGCACCAGCAGCAGCGGCAGCGCCAGCTCCGGCACCGGCAGCGAAAACTGTGTTGGCTCCAGCAGCAGCATGGCCTTTCCCGACCAGCAGCCGTCCGTAATTTCGGCAGGCTGTGCCTGGATCAGGCAAAATACCGCTGTGTGACTTTCACACAGCGGTTTTTTTTTAGGAGCCTTCGTGTTCGGTATTCTTGAATTTATCGTCAATAGCGTCGCCTACATGCTGGGCGGCGTACTGTTGCTGCGTTTCTGGATGCAGGCCGTCCGGGTTCGCGCCCCAGCGCGCGAAGGCCATTTCATCTTTACCCTCTCCGATTGGCTGGTACGCCCCATGCGGCGCGTCATTCCCGGTGTTGGCGGCTACGATTGGGCCAGTCTGATCGGCGCCCTACTGGTGATCGCCCTGGCGAGCAGCATCTTTCTGCTGCGAGGCCTGAGCCTTGAGGGGGTTGCCCTGCTGACGCTTTTTCGCTTCCTGACCTGGCCCCTGTATGGATTCTGGGGGCTCCTGGTTCTTGAAGTCGTCTTTAGCTGGATCAATCCGAACGCGCCAATGGCGCCGTTTGTGCGAGCGCTTAATGATCCCCTGAGCCGACCAGTTCGTCGCCTCATCCCGCCGCTGGGCGGCATGGATTTTTCGCCCATGGTAATCATGCTGCTGCTGTATATCGCGCTTCGCCTGGTGGAAGTTGCTTTCGGCATTTCCAGCGTTTGACCATGCCATGGTGCCGCGCGATGGCGGGCGGCGTCGTGCTGGCCCTGCAGATCACGCCGAACGCTAAAAAGACAGAGGTCGTCGGCATATTCGACAATGCGCTCAAGCTCAAATTGCAGGCGCAACCCATCGATGGCAAAGCCAATGAAGCCTTGATCAAGTATCTGGCGAAGACCTTGGGCGTGGCACGCAGCGCCGTGTCCATCACACGTGGTGAGACCAGCCGCAAGAAAACCGTGGAGATAGTCTCGTCCAGCCTGACGCCGGACGAGGTGCAGCGTTTGCTGCTCGGTCCCGGAGAGGGACCGGCTTAGTAGCGGTAGCCGAAGGCCGCTTCGAAGCGCTCGGCAATCTGTTCTGCCGTCGCCACGTGGTTCTGCCCGCCCTGGTGGGCAATCTTCAGTGCCCCCATCAGGCTGGCCAGGCGGCCCGTGGTCGGCCAGTCGTAGCCATTGACGATCCCAAACAGCAGGCCGGCGCGGAAAGCGTCGCCGCAGCCGGTTGGGTCCACCACGGCGCTTGCTGGCACACAGGGAATCTCGTGACGCTCGCCCTTGGCATAGATTTCCGAACCCTTGTCGCCGCGCGTGACGATCAGCGCTTCCAGGCGGCCGGCGATATCGGTCAGCGACAGGCCGGTACGGTCCATCAACATCTCGAATTCATAGTCGTTGGCAGCCACATAGGTCGCCTGATTGATGAATTCAATCAGTTCAGCGCCGCTAAACATGGGCAATTGCTGGCCCGGGTCGAACATGAACGGCACCTTGAGCTCAGCGCAGTCGCGCGCATGCTTGAGCATGCCGTCACGGCCGTCCGGCGCGATGATGGCAAGGCGCAAGGGGCCGACATCAGCCACATTGTTTTCGTGGGCGAACTGCATGGCGCCCGGGTGGAAGGCGTTGATCTGGTTGTTGTCCAGGTCAGCCGTCACGAAACATTGCGCCGTGTAGGCGTGGGCAATCTTGCGGATCGCGCGGGTGGAAATGCCCTGGGCCGCAAAGCGCTCCAGGTATTCGCCGCCATCCTGGCCAATGGTCGCCATGATCAGGGGATCGCCGCCCAGCATGTTCAGGTTGTAGGCGATATTGGCCGAGCAGCCGCCAAACTCCGTGCGCAGGGTAGGGACCAGGAAGGAGACATTGACCTTGTGCAGTTGGTCGGCCAGCAGGGTTTCGCCGAAGCGGCCGTTGTACTGCATGATCTTGTCGAACGCGAGCGAGCCGCAGATCAGGGTGGTCTTGGTCATGGAATGCCTTAAGGATAGAAAACCGCAATATGAAAGCCGGACGCCTTCACCTGTTTGAGGTCGAAATGGATCTTGACAGGTTGCTCGCTGTGGGCGGCGAAGCCCTTGGCCGGCAGCACACCCTGGGGCAGGTATTGCGGCGGTGTGAAGACACGCCGCACCAGTGCCTTGTCATTGGCGTCCGTCAGTTCCAGCTCGATGTAGGGCCAGGCCTGGGTCAGGCCACTTTCATTGCGCAGTAGCGTCGTGAGCAGGAAGGTGTTGCTGCCCATGGATTGCAGCTCGCCCGTTTCGATGAATTGGGTATCGATCTGCGCCGGCAGCTCGATCTTGCAGCGCAGCGGCACGCAGGCGGTCGCCACTGCCGGCTTCAAGGCTGGATAGGAGGCGGCGATCAGGTCATGGAATTGGTAGACGCTCTGAACCACCAGACCGGCGGCCAGCAAGACTGATCCCACGCCCATGATCCAGCGGCGGCGGCGCGCGGCGCGTTGCTTGGCATGCGCCAGGCGCACGAATTCAGGCTCGTCATGGTCCACTTCAGGCGGCTCGTCGGCCGGTAATGGCGACTCAGCGACTGGCTCGGCAGGCGCTTCGTCCACCTCGGGAGCTGGTGGCTCGACATCGGCAGACGGGCGCAGTAGCGGCAGGGGACCGACTGCAAGATCAGGCTCGGGTTCGTGGATGGCTGACGAGGAAAAGCCAGCCCCAATTTCATCGGCCAGCGACAACTCGCCATCGTCCATGACGGGCGGATCGAAGTCGGGGTCGTTCAGGCTTTCAAATTCGAGATCGCGCTCTTCTTCCTGGCTCAGGGCGAACTGGGTGGCAGGCCCCTGGTCGTCGTCATCTCCCATGGCCGGCTGCGGCGCGGGCGCAGGAGGCGGTTCGGCGTCGGCCGGATACTCGCCCATGGCCGGGTCGGACAGGTCATAGTCCAGCACCCAGCCCGATGGCATGGCGATGGTGACGCCCGTCTCGCTGGCGAACAACTGCTGTTCGGCGACGACGCTCGGAGGCGGCGCGGGTTCGGGGACGGGCTCCGGTTCTGGCTCAGGCTCAGGCTCAGGCTCAGGCTCAGGCAGCGGGGCTGGTTCTGGTTCTGGCTCGGGTTCCGGTTCCGGTTCCGGCAGAGGTTCCGGTTGTGGCTCGGGCTCCGGTTCAGGCAGAGGTTCGGGCTCGGGCTCTGGTTCTGGCTCAGGCAGTGCTTCAGGTTCTGGCTCCGGCAAAGGCGCCATCGCCACAGGGAGCGCCGGCGCCAGTTCTGGCGCCGGCTCGAGCGCCAGTTCCTGCTGCGGTGTTTGCTCCGCAGCTGGCGCCGGTGGCGCCTTGCGCAGCGAACGGAAGATGATTTCAGGTTCCTGGAGCGGACCGGGCTCCGGAACTGGCGGTGGCGGCAGCTGGAAATTGACCGGCTGCGGCGGCGCCACCGGATGGTCCAGTGCATCGAGGTCGAGCAGCGATGCGTTGCCGTCGAAAACCTGGTTGCACGTGCCACAACGCACGATGCCACCGCGTAGCTTCAACTGGTCGGAAGCGACCCGAAAAGTCGTCTTGCAGTGGGGGCAGCGGGTGGCGAGCGCCATGCCTTTATTGACCGCGCGCGGGCGGTATGGTGTCGCTGCCGAGCTTGCCGTGCAGTGCGACCCAGCCGTCTTGCTCGGCCCATACACCCATCTGGATGAAAGGCGCGTAGGCAGCTGCCACTTCTTCGGCCTGGCGTGCCAGCACGCCCGACAGGATCAGGGATCCGCCCGGTGCCACGCGGCCAGCAAGCATGGGCGCCATGACTTTCAAGGGGCTCGACAGAATATTGGCCACGACAATGTCGAAGCGGCCAGTGGCATGCTGCGCCTTGCTTGACGCGGCTAAGCTGTCCGGCAAATAAAAATCAATCTCGCAATGGTTGCGCTCTGCATTGGCACGCGCCGATTCAATCGCTTGCGGATCGATGTCGACACCGGCCACGTCGCCTGCGCCCACCTTCTTGGCCACCATGGCCAGAATGCCGGAGCCGCAACCATAGTCGAGCACCGACTTGCCAGGCGCCGGATGCGCTTCCAGCCATTCCATGCACAGGCGGGTAGTCGGGTGGCTGCCAGTACCGAAAGCCAGGCCCGGATCGAGTTCCAGGATCAGCGCGTCCGGATCCGGCGCTTCGTGCCAGCTTGGGACGACCCAGATATTGGTGCCGATATGAATCGGCGCAAATTGCGACTGGGTCAGACGCACCCAGTCTTCATCGGCCACATGGCGCACGCTAAAGGCCGGTGCCGTTTCCAGGCCGATGGCAGCGCCCGCTTCGGCAACGATGGCCACCTGGTCGGCGTCCACGTCGGTCAAGGCCACCACGCGGCTGCGGTCCCAGGCGGTTTCCGTTGGCGTCATGCCAGGTTCGCCGAACAGCGGATTTTCCTGGGCCGTGCCTTCATCGGCGTCTTCCACCGACACCGACAGGGCGCCCGCTTCCATCAAGGCGTCGGACAGGGCCTCGGCATGTTCGCGGGCGATTTCAATGACGACTTCAGTCCAGCTCATGCGCCAGCCTTGGTGTCGGCCTTGCTGGCCAGGGCGCCGGCCTTGGGCAGGTCCGGTTTGGCAGCCAGTTTCTGCTCCAGGTAGTGAATATTGGTGCCGCCTTCAATGAAGCGGGCATCAATCATCAGTTCGCGGTGCAGCGGGATGTTGGTGAGGATGCCTTCGACCACCATTTCGGACAGGGCGATCTGCATGCGGCGGATCGCCTGCTCACGCGTGGCGCCGTAGGCAATGACCTTGCCGATCATCGAGTCGTAGTGGGGCGGCACGTAGTAGCCGGCATAGGCGTGCGAGTCGACGCGAATGCCTGGGCCACCCGGCGCGTGCCAGGAGACGATGCGTCCCGGCGAAGGCGTGAACTTGAACGGGTCTTCAGCGTTGATACGGCATTCGACAGCGTGCCCGGAGAGCATGATGTCGCGCTGGCGGAAACGCAGTTTTTCGCCGGCGGCAATGCGGATCTGTTCCTGGACGATATCGATCCCGGTGATCATTTCCGTGACCGGATGCTCGACCTGCACGCGGGTGTTCATTTCAATGAAATAGAACTCGCCATTTTCATACAGGAATTCGAAGGTGCCGGCGCCGCGGTAGCCGATCTTGCGGCAAGCTTCAGCGCAGCGGTCGCCGATTTTTTCAATCAGCTTGCGTGGAATGCCAGGCGCTGGTGCTTCTTCGATCACTTTCTGGTGGCGGCGCTGCATCGAGCAGTCGCGCTCGCCCAGCCAGACGGCGTTCTTGTGTTCATCGGCGAGGATCTGGATTTCCACGTGGCGCGGATTTTCCAGGTACTTCTCCATATAGACTTCCGGATTGCCAAACGCAGTACCGGCTTCGGTCTTGGTCATGGCCACTGCGTTGAGCAGGGCAGCTTCGGTATGCACCACGCGCATGCCGCGTCCGCCACCGCCGCCAGCGGCCTTGATGATGACGGGATAGCCGACCTTGCGTGCGGTCTGGATGATTTCTTTCGGGTCGTCCGAGAGCGCGCCTTCCGAGCCGGGCACGCAGGGCACGCCAGCACGGATCATCGCTTGCTTGGCCGAGACCTTGTCGCCCATCAGGCGAATCGATTCGGAGCGCGGACCAATGAAGACGAAACCGGATTTTTCCACGCGTTCGGCGAAGTCGGCGTTCTCGGACAGGAAGCCGTAACCGGGGTGGATCGCTTCAGCATCGGTCACTTCAGCGGCGCTGATAATGGCCGGCATGTTCAGGTAGCTCAGCGAGGACGAAGCCGGGCCAATGCAGACCGATTCATCGGCCAGCTTGACGTACTTGGCGTCCTTGTCCGCTTCCGAGTGCACGACAACGGTCTTGATGCCCATTTCGCGGCAGGCGCGCTGGATACGCAGCGCGATCTCGCCACGATTGGCAATAAGGATTTTTTCAAACATGGTCGTCGATCAGCCAATCACAAACAGCGGTTGGCCGAACTCGACAGGCTGGCCGTTCTCGACCAGGATCTTGGTCACGACGCCAGAGACGTCGGAATCGATTTCATTGAGCAGCTTCATCGCTTCGATGATGCACAGGGTGTCACCTTCCTTGATGGTGGCGCCAACTTCAACAAACGCCGGCGAACCTGGGGCCGACGAACGGTAGAAGGTGCCGACCATGGGCGACTTGACGATGTGACCGGTTTGCTCGGCCACGACAGGGGCAACAGGTGCGGCGGCAGCGGCAGGCGCGCCAGCGGCGGGGGCGAAGTGCTGCTGCATGCCTTGTGGCTGCATCATCACCATCTGATTCTGTGGGATTGCGGAGGACTTGACGATGCGAACTTTGCTCTCGCCCTCGGTCACTTCGAGTTCAGCGATATCCGATTCGGCGACGAGATCGATCAGCGTCTTGAGTTTTCGTAGATCCATGTGAAACCCCTTGGAATTATTTTGATTTTAATGGTATGCGGAATGCTCGGATAAAAGCGTAACCGCGCAATTGCTTGAAGATGCCCGGAGATTAACGCTTTTTGAGCGCGAAGTCGATGGCAAAACGATATCCATCCGTGCCCAGCCCGCAGATGGTTCCCACGGCGATGGCGGACAAAAATGAATGGTGACGAAACGCTTCCCGTTGATGAACATTCGAGATATGCACTTCGACAAAAGGGATGGCAACCCCTGCCAGGGCGTCGCGCAAGGCCACGCTGGTATGGGTCAATCCACCCGGATTGATGACAATCGCGTCCACGCCCTCAGCCTTGGCAGCGTGGATACGGTCGATCAGGGCGCCTTCATGGTTGCTTTGGTAACAAAACAAGGTCGCACCGGCTGCGCCAGCCTGCTCTGCAGCAGCGTGTTCGATGTCGGCCAGCGTCTGGTTGCCGTACACCTCAGGCTCGCGGGTCCCCAGCAGATTCAGGTTGGGGCCGTTAAGCAGCAGGAGCGTTTTTGCCATGTTGAAGGAACCGTTTGACGCGAAAGTCAGGCATTTTGCCGCCAACTGTTCTCATTGGCAAGCGAAAAAAAGCGAGCGCTGGATCGGTTATCGGCAGTGCAGACCGCCAGTATCCGCGCTCCCAGGCAGGCTCAGGACTTCAGATTGGCCAGATCGGCTTTCAATTCCTCGAACTTGATGCGGCCCAGGTAAGTTTTCTTGACCAGGCCGTCGGCGCCGATCAGCACCGTGTAGGGCAGGCCGCCTGCCGTATTGCCAAACTGGCGGGACAATTCGGTGCCACTCAAGCCAGCTACATATAAGGGATAGGCAATTTTCAGGTCAGCGGCGAATTTACCGATGTTGGCAGCCGAATCGATCCCGATCCCGATGACATTGATATTGGCAGCGGCGCTATCCTGGGCCAATTGGCTCAATTCCGGCATTTCCTGGACGCAGGGGCCGCACCAGGGCGCCCAGAAGTTCACGATCAGCGCCTTGCCCTTCCAGCGCGCCAGGGAATGGTTGGCGCCACTGGCGTCATTCATGGACTGGGCAAACAGGGCCTGGACCGGGGTTTGTGCCACGGGCGCTGCCGGCGCGGCCGCCACAGGCGCCGGGGGCGCCTTTTTCAGGCCCAGGTAGGCGCCCAGGGCGGCAAACAGGACGGCGACTACTGTATACGTAACGATATTTTTCTTGGACATGCAAAATTCCCGGATAAGTGAGGCGATGAAAAGCAGTTCAGGGCAGGTCGGCGCCCTCGTCGGCGGCCTCGGCCATCAGTTGGCGCAGGGCGGCAGCGTCCGCCCGCAGCAAACGGCCGTCGGCGCGCGGCTTGCGCGCGCCCCGTAAGTCATTGAGGTCATAGAGCTCGGCATGCACGCCTTCCTGGTGCCACAGGAAGCTCACCGTTTCCACGGGATCGAAGCGCTCACCCTTGAAGTGCGCCGTTTCCGAGATCTCGATGTCGATATTCTTATCTAGAAGGAAAATCTGCACTTCCTTGGCGCTGTCGGCAAACAGCTGCAAGTGGATGTCGTCGTGTTCGCCGGCCGTGCCATTGAGGACGGCGCCAGTCAGATAGGGCTGGAAAGCGGCCAGCGCGTCCATCACCTGCAGGGCCACCGTGCGCAAGCGCAGCAAGCGGGCCGGCTGGCTGTCACCTTGGAACAGGGCCTGGTAGCGCCGCACTTCTTCTTCTACCTGGGCATTGTCGGGCAGCAGATTGGAAGGCGGCTGGGCATCGCCAAGCACCTGGGTGGCCGCCTTGCGCTTGGCCACGCCATAGTCGGCCCCATCCTGGGCGACCAGGCGTGCGGCGATCGCGGCAATGCGGGAGCGCAGCAGGGATGGGTCGTCGATGGGCGAAGGCGTCATGAGCGAGATATTACTCTGGAATCGAAAAAGGCATGGCGTCGGGTAAAATCGCGTATTCGACAACTGGTCAGCGTTTATCACCATGCATATTCATATCCTCGGCATTTGCGGCACCTTCATGGGTGGGCTGGCCGTTCTGGCCAAGGAAGCCGGTCACAAGGTCACCGGCTGCGACGCCAATGTCTACCCGCCGATGAGCACCCAGCTTGAGGCCCAGGGCATCGCGCTGATCCAGGGTTTCGGCGCCGACCAGACGTCCTTGGCGCCTGATCTTTACGTCATCGGCAATGTAGTCTCACGCGGCAACCCTTTAATTGAAGAGATCCTCAACCGCAGCCTGCCGTATATGTCCGGTCCCCAGTGGATTGGCGAACACATCCTGCGCGACAAATGGGTGCTGGCCGTGGCCGGCACGCACGGCAAGACCACCACCTCGGCCATGCTGGCCTGGATCCTGGAAGACGCCGGCTATGCGCCTGGCTTTCTGATTGGCGGCGTGCCAATGAACTTTGGCATATCGGCGCGCCTGGCTGGCACCAGCGCCGGCTCCGACTTCTTTGTCATCGAGGCGGACGAATACGATACAGCCTTCTTTGACAAGCGCAGCAAGTTTGTCCATTACCACGCCAAGACCGCGGTCATGAACAACCTCGAATACGATCATGCTGACATCTTCCCCGATATCGGCGCCATCGAAACCCAATTCCACCACCTGGTGCGCACCGTCCCCGGCATTGGCCGGCTGATCGTCAATGGCGACGAAGCCTCGCTCGGACGCGTGATGAAGCGCGGCTGCTGGAGCGAGCACGAACACTTTGGCACGAGCGATGGCGTGAACTGGACCCTGGTCGAGCATCCGGGCGGCAGCTTTGATGTGGTCTTCAATGGCGAAACCTTGGCTACCGTGACCTGGGATTTGAGCGGCAAGCACAACCGCTACAACGCACTCGCTGCCATTGCCGCCGCCCGCCACGTGGGCGTGCCCGTGCCGCAGGCGGCAGCGTCCCTGGCGCGCTTCGAAAACGTCAAGCGCCGCATGGAAGTGCGCGGCGTGGTCAAGGGCGTGACCGTGTATGACGATTTTGCCCACCACCCGACCGCCATTGCCACCACCGTGGGCGGCTTGCGCCAAAAGCTGGGCAGCGGTCCGGACAGCGGTCGCATCCTGGCAGTGCTCGAGCCGCGCTCGAACACCATGAAACTGGGCGCGATGAAGGATGCCCTGCCGGGCAGCCTGCGCGACGCCGACCTGGTATTTGGCTACGGCAGCCAGCAGGCTCTCGGCTGGAGCCTGGCCGACGCCCTGCGTCCCCTGGGCGGCATTGCCCACAGTTTTGACCAGATCGACTTCCTGGTGCAAGCCATCCTGGACGCGGCCCGCCCTGGCGACCATATCCTGGTCATGAGCAATGGCGGCTTTGGCGGCATCCATCAAAAGCTGCTGGAGGCGCTGGCGCGATGATTTTGTACCTGCACGGTTTTCGTTCCTCGCCCAAGTCGATGAAGGCGCGCCAGGTTGGCGTGCGCATGCTGGAACTGGGCTTGTCGGACCAGTTGCGCTGCCCGCAGCTGCCAGCCTCGCCGGCCGAGGCCATCGCCCTGGCGCTGGAACTGGTGGATGGGGTGCCAGCCGAGGAGCTGGCCATTGTCGGCTCCTCCCTGGGCGGCTACTATGCCACCTACCTGGCCGAGCGCCTGGGTTGCCGCGCGGTGCTGCTCAATCCTGCCATCGTCCCGCTCAAGGACCTGGACCAGCATGTGGGCGTGACTACCCAGTACCATTCGGACGAACCCTTTGAATTCAAGCCAGGCTACATCGACCAGTTGCGCGCGCTGGCGGTGCCGCATATCACGCGTCCCGAGCGCTACTTCCTGATCGCTGCCACGGGCGACGAAGTGCTCGACTACCGCGACATGGTGGCCCACTACGCCGGTGCGCGCCAGCACCTGATCGAGGGCAGCGACCATGCGATTTCGGAATTCAAGCAGTATGTGGACGAGGTGCTCGCGTTTTGCCAACTGCCGGCGGGCGCGGCCCAGTGAGGATCGCGACGCTGCGCCAGGCGCGCTGGCACACGCACGTCAATGCGCTCGCGGCGCCGGCGGCCATGCGCACCTGGCTGACGGCGCCCGGTTCGCTGACCGCGCGTCTGACTGCGCACAGTAGCGCTTTCCGGGTGCAGCGCCTGCACCAGCGCACGGCCATGTGTCTGTTTGACGAGGCGCGCGCCATTGGCATGCAGCGCCCCGGCCGCGTGTGGGAACGCGAAGTGCTGCTGCGCTGCGATGGCGCGCCGGTGGTGTTTGCGCACACGGTGGTGCCAATGTCGGCCACGGCCAATGATTGGCCGCTGTTTAATGCCTTGGGCGAGCGTTCGCTCGGTAGTACCCTGTTTTACGACCCGCTGGTCACGCGCGGGCAACTGGAATTTGCGCGCATCCGCGCCGGCCACCCGCTGATGCAGCGTGCGCGGGCCGCGCTGGGCGTGAGCGAAGAGACGATTTTTTATGCGCGGCGCTGTCTGTATCGCCGCCGGCGGGGCTGCTTGCTGGTGACCGAGGTGTTCCTGCCTGCGGTCCTGGAACTGGCGCCCCGCAACCACCATTTTGCAAAGTGAACATGAATCTATTTTTTGAAGAGTCCGGCGATTTCAAGGTCGGCAGCGTATTGTCCCAGGCGGGCGAGGCCTACCAGGTCGAGATACCGAGCGGGAAACGCACCAAGGTCAAGGTCAAGGACGTGCTGGTGCAGTACGAGAAGCCTTCGGCCGAAGAATTGCTGGAAGCAGCCAAGGCGATTGCCGCCGATGTCGACTTTGAATTCCTGTGGGAAGTGGCGGGCCAGGAAGAGTTCGGCTTTGCCGAGCTGGGCGCCGAATATTTCGGCCACACCCCGCTGGCGACCGAATCGGCCGGCCTGATCCTGGCGCTGCATGGCGCGCCCATTTATTTCTACAAGAAGGGCCGCGGCCGCTACAAGGCAGCGCCTGAAGCGTCGCTGCGCGCGGCCCAGGCCGGCATTGAAAAGAAAAAGCAGCAAGCCCTGGTGCAGGACGCCTACGTGGCCGAGTTGAAGGAGAATCGCCTGCCGCCGGCCATGGCGGCCCTGGTGCAGCAACTGCTGTTCAAGCCCGACAAGAACACGATCGAATACAAGGCGCTGGAAGCGGCCTGCAATGAATTGCACACCACGCCGCCACGCCTGATGCTGGCCACGGGCGGGGTCGCCTCACCGAAGGCGCTGCACATGGCGCGCTTCCTGTTTGAGAACTTCCCGCGCGGCGCAGCGTTTCCTGCGGTGCCGGTGCCGGCCACACCTGGCGGCTTGCCGCTGGCCGAAGTCGCCGCGTTTTCCATCGATGACGTGACCACGACCGAAATCGACGATGCGTTTTCCGTTGTCACGCTGCCGGACGGCACGCTGCGGGTGGGTATCCACATTGCCGCGCCTGGCCTGGGCATCCGTCCTGATGACGCGGTCGACAAATTGGCGCGCAGCCGCATGTCTACGGTATATATGCCGGGCGACAAAATCACCATGCTGCCGGACGAGGTGGTCAATGCCTTCACCCTGGCCGAAGGCAAAACCTGCCCGGCCCTGTCGCTGTACGCGACGCTGGATCCGGCCGACTGGCGCGTGATTTCCACCGTCACCCGCGCCGAGCTGGTGCCCATCCAGAGCAATCTGCGCCACAACGACCTCGATGAGCTGGTCAATGAAGAAACCCTGGCCAGCGGCGCGGGCGAGTATCCGCACAAGGCCGAACTGGGCCAGTTGTGGTTGTGGGCCCAGCACCTGGAAGCTGGGCGCATGAAAAAGCGCGAGGAATTCGGTCTCAAGCCGGAGCAGAACAACCGGGTCGACTTCAATTTCTATGTGGATGACGACGTGGTGTCGGTCGTGCGCCGCAAGCGTGGCGCGCCGCTCGACAAGATCGTGGCCGAGCTGATGATTTTTGCCAACAGTACCTGGGGCAAGCTGATGCACGACTGCGGCGTTCCTGGCATTTACCGCTCGCAAGGCGCGGGCAGCGGCGCCGGCTGGGCCGCCAAGATGCAGGTGCGCATGGTCACCCACGCTGCGCCCCATCAGGGCCTGGGCGTGGACCAGTACGCCTGGTCGACCTCGCCGCTGCGCCGCTACACCGATCTGGTCAACCAATGGCAAATTATCGCTTGCGCCGAGAAGGGCGTCACCGCGCCCCTGGTGGCCCCGTTCAAGCCGCGCGACGCCAATCTGTTTGCCATCGTGTCCGCCTTTGACGCGGCCTACGCGGCCTACAACGACCACCAGCAGAACATGGAACGTTACTGGTGCTTGCGCTGGCTGGGCCAGCAGGACGCCAGCCAGGTCGAGGCGGTGGTGCTCAAGGACGAGGTGCTGCGCCTGGTCGATATTCCCCTCATCATTCGCCTGCCTGGCATGCCGGCGGTGGCGCGCGGTGCCCAGGTCAAGCTCGACATCCTGCGCTGGGATGAAGTCGACCTGACCATCGAGGCGCGTCTGCTGGAAGTGCCGACCACGACCGTGGTGGCAGCCGATGCCGACCTGGACTATGAAGAAGAGGGCGCCGGCGCAGCCGAGGCGCCGGTGCCGGAGGCGGCCCTGGCCGAGAGCGCGGCGGCGGTGGTGGCGCCCCAGCCCGAGGCGAACTGAGGGGCTCACGAGATGGCCCCGGGCCGGCCATTAGAATGTAGAATGGCCGTTCTTTGATTCAACAGCAATGTTTCTGATCGCGTGAAGTCTCCTAGCCAACTCACTCCGCTGCATATCGCCATCGCCGTCTCCGTCCTGTTGCACGCCGGTTTGCTGGCAGTGCGCTTTGCGGCGCCGGATGCCTTCCGCATGAAACCGGTCGACCCTGGCCTGGAAGTTATCCTGGTCAATGCCAAGCACGCCAAGGCGCCCATCAATGCCGAAGCCATCGCCCAGGCCAATCTGGACGGTGGCGGTGACGCCGACAAGGGTCATGCCAAGTCGCCCCTGCCCGACTTGCGCCGCATCGAAACGGGCGACAGCATCAAGACGGCTGAAAAGCGCATCACCGAGCTGGCCGAGGCCCAGAAAACCCTGCTGGACCAATCCAGGAAGTCGCAGTTCAAGACCGCCGCCAGCAGTGTCGAAGACAAGCCGGACCCCAACCGAACCGGGGCCGACGTGATGGAGACGAGCAAGGCGATGGCGCGCAAGGAAGCGGAAATCTACAAGCGCGTGGAAGACGAAAACAAGCGCCCGAAAAAGACCTATATCTCCCCGAGCACCAGGGAAGCCGGGTACGCCATGTACTACTCGGAAATGAAAAAGCGGATCGAGGAAATGGGGACGCTGAATTTCCCCCAAAAAAATGGCCGCAAGCTCTATGGTGATCTGACCATCAGCATTCCCGTGTTCCAGGATGGCAGCATCTACCAGGTGGATGGCGCGACGATAGAAAAAAGTTCAGGCAACGCCGACCTGGACAAGGCGGCCCTGGCCATTGTGCGGCGCGCTGCGCCGTTTGGAAAATTTCCGCCGAAAATGCGCTCGACCGACAAGGAAGACGTGTGGGTAATGGTGACCCACTTCACCTTCCTGCGTAATAACACCCTGGAAACGGAGATGCGGTGAGCGATCGCTACTATGTGATCGGCAACCCTGTCGCCCACAGCAAGTCGCCCGCCATCCACGCTGCCTTCGCCCTGCAAACCGGGCAAGCACTCCAGTACGACACCTGCCTGGCGCCGCTCGATGGCTTCGCGGCCACTGTGGCCAGCCTGGTGACAGCCGGTTGCCAAGGCGCCAACGTCACCGTTCCTTTCAAGCTCGAAGCAGCGAGCCTGGCCACCGTGCTGAGTCCGCGCGCGGCCGCGGCGGGCGCTGTCAACACACTCAGCTTTCACGGCGGCCAAATCCATGGCGACAACACCGACGGCGCAGGCCTCGTCAACGACATTGTGCGCAATGCGGGCGTGGCCATTGCAGGCAAGCGCGTCCTGCTGCTGGGTGCTGGCGGCGCGGCGCGTGGCGCCATGCTGCCCCTGCTCGAGCAAGGGCCCGCCGAACTGGTCATTGCCAATCGCAGCCGCGCCGGCGCCGACGCCCTGGTGGCGCGCTTTGCCTCGCCTGACCGGAAACTCTCTGCCTGTGAGTTCGCCAACCTGGATGGCACGTTTGACCTGATCATCAACGCCACCTCGGCCAGCCTGGCAGGCGAACTGCCGCCCCTGCCGCCAGCAATATTTACCCAGTCCACCCTGGCATTGGATATGATGTACGGAAACAAACCAACCTTGTTCATGGACTTCGCCGCGCGCCACGGTGCCCGCACCCGCGATGGGCTGGGCATGTTGGTGGAACAGGCCGCCGAAGCCTTCGCCCTATGGCGCGGTGTTCGGCCGGAAACGGCAACTCTTCTGGACCGCATGCGACCTTCATCATGAGCAAAGCTTCTTCCAAAACCGGCCGGCGCTGGCTCACCTGGCTGATTCTGGGGCCGCTGCTGATCGTGCTGCTGGTGCAACTGTATTTCTTCCTGATGGTGTGCTGGTACGCCAACGTCAACCCGCGCATGACCAGCATGATGAGCAATCAGCTGAGCGTGCTGCGCGAAAAAAACCCGAAAGCCGAGTTGCAGCAGCAATGGGTGCCCTACAAGGCCATTTCGGACAATCTCAAGCGCGCGGTGATCGCCTCTGAAGACGCCAACTTTACCGACCACGACGGCGTGGATTGGGAAGCCTTGCAAAAAGCCTACGAGCGCAACAACAAGAAGCACAAGGTGGTGGGCGGCGGCTCCACCATTACCCAACAGCTGGCCAAGAATTTGTTCCTCTCGGGCTCACGCAACTATCTGCGCAAGGGCCAGGAAATGGTCATTGCCTTCATGCTGGAGACGGTCATGAGCAAGGAACGCATCCTGGAGCTGTATCTGAACGTGGTCGAATACGGCCAGGGCATATTCGGTGCGGAAGCGGCGGCGCGCCATTATTTCCATATCAGTGCTGCGGCCCTGGGCAGTGCTCAGGCGGCCAAGCTGGCCGTGATGCTGCCCAATCCTCGTTATTATGACAAGCACCGCGATACCAATTACCTGGCGCGGCGTACCAATCTGATCGTGAACCGCATGAGCGCGGCGGAGCTGCCATGAAGCCACAAAAGCAGCGCCAGCGCGGCGAACTGAAGCTGGTGCCGGTTGTCATCGGCGCCATGGTGCTCGCTGCCGTGGCCATGACAGCCTTGATCTCGATCCGCAGCGAGCGCAATCTGTTTGCCGAAGGCGCCGCCAAGGCGAGCAAGGCCGTCACTGACAGTCCGGCCGGCGCCATCGTCGACGCTGCCAAATCGGGCACCAGCAGCAGCGCCGGCCCGATGCGCAAGTGCCTCATCAAGGGCAAGATGGTGGTGTCGAATACTGATTGCACGGACGAAAACAAGACCAGCAAGACCATCAAGATCCAGGATAACCGTGGATTCGAGGCGCCGAAAAAGCCGCCTGCGCCGCCACCCGAGGCGGGCACGGACAAGATGGTCGACAAAATGATCGAAAAACAGCTTCAGTAAGGCAAATTGTGGCCTTGCGGGGTGGCCGGGCCAATGCCTAAAGGGTACACTTGCGCTGTTTCGAATCCCGGCCGAGAAAAGCGCATGATCAATGTATTCGTCTTACAGAATGGCCGCCTCAACCAGGTACCGATCGACAGCCGCGAAGATCTTGAAAACGTGGCGCCGGTCTGGGTCGACCTGACCGACCCGAACGACGACGAGCGTGCCTGGGTCAAGACCATTTATGGCGTCATCCTGCCGGGTGAAGACGAAGTCAAGGATATCGAAGCGTCCGCCCGCTATTACGAAGCGGAAAACGGCGACCTCCATCTACGTACCGATTTCTTGCTGGAAGAAGACGACGGCCCTTCACGCGTGGTCACGGTGGCCTTCATCCTGGCGCGCAAGATGCTGTTCTCGGTGCACACTGACGACTTGCCCGTGTTTCGCCTGGTGCGCATGCGCGCGCGCTCGCGGCCCGGCTCGATTGCTGACTACATGGATGTGCTGCTGGACCTGTATGCGACCGACGCCGAGTATTCCGCCGATGCGCTTGAAGGCATTTACCAGCACCTGGAAGAAGTCAGCGGGCGCGTGCTGCAGAAGGAATTTACCGACCAGGATGCTGCGGCAGCCCTGAACGCCATCGCCCGCGAGGAAGACTTGAACGGGCGCATACGGCGCAATATGATGGATACGCGGCGCGCGGTCAGCTTCTTGATGCGGGGGCGCTTGCTCAACGCCGAGCAGTTTGAAGAGGCGCGCCAGATTCTGCGCGATATCGAATCGCTGGACGGCCACACGTCCTTCCTCTTCGACAAAATCAACTTCCTGATGGACGCCACGGTTGGTTTCATCAACATCAACCAGAACAAGATTATCAAGATCTTCTCGGTGGCCTCGGTGGCCTTCCTGCCGCCTACCTTGATTGCCTCGATTTACGGCATGAACTTCAAGGGCTGGTTCCCGGAGCTCGATTGGTCGCTCGGTTATCCATTTGCCTTGCTGCTGATGGTCATATCTGCGATTGCGCCGTTCTGGTATTTCCGGCGCAGGGGTTGGCTCAAGTAAGAATTACTCGACGCCGTTAGCTAAGCCAACCAGCACTGTCCTTGCGAAAGCGAGGACCCATACTGAGTTCAGCTCTGCATGGGCCCTCGCTTGCGCAAGGGCAGTAGCGAACATCAACAGACAATCACGCGAAAAAATAACAACTGGCTAATTACTTCCGCGCTGTTTGCTTGAACAATTTGAATGAAATACCGCTCTTGCAAGTCTGTTGCAAGAGCGATCAGTTCTATTTCAAGCGTGCAAACACACGTCGCGCGGCAGCCACCGTGGCCTCGATCACCGCATCATCATGTTGCGCCGACACGAAGCCCGCTTCAAACGCGGCCGGCGCAAAATATACGCCCTCATCCAGCATGCCGTGGAAGAAGGCATTAAAGCGCGTCTTGTCGCCAGCCATCATCTCGGCATAACTGGTCGGCACATCAGCGCTGAAATAAATACCAAACATCCCGCCCACGGAATCGGCGCAAAAGGTGATGCCCGCTTCCTTCGCCGCAGCCGTCAAACCGGCAGCGAGCTTGGCCGTCTGGGCCGCAAGCCTGGTGTAAAACCCCGGCTCCTGGATCAGCTTGAGCGTGGTCATGCCGGCAGCGACCGCCACCGGGTTACCCGACAAGGTGCCGGCCTGGTACACGGCACCAATCGGCGCCATATTGTGCATCAGATCGGCGCGTCCACCGAAGGCTGCCACCGGCATGCCGCCGCCAATGACCTTGCCCAGCGCAGTCAGGTCCGGGACGATGTCGTACAGTTCCTGGGCGCCGCCCAGGCCGACCCGGAAACCGCACATGACTTCGTCGAAAATGAGGATGGCGCCGTGGCGGGTGCACAGCTCGCGCATGCTGCGCAAAAATTCCGGCGTGGCTTTGATCAGATTCATATTGCCGGCCACCGGCTCGACGATCACGCAGGCGATGGTGTCGCCCATGGAGGCAAAGGCGTCTTCCAGCTGGGCCACATTGTTATAGTCCAGCACCAGCGTGTGCTTGACGAAGTCTTCCGGCACGCCAGCCGAGGTGGGGTTGCCGAAAGTGAGCAAGCCGCTGCCGGCCTTGACCAGCAAGGAATCCGCGTGGCCGTGGTAGCAGCCTTCAAACTTGATGATCTTGTCGCGCCCGGTAGCGCCACGCGCCAGGCGCAGCGCGCTCATGGTGGCCTCAGTGCCTGAAGACACCAGGCGCACCTGCTCGATCGACGGCACCAGGCGGCAGATTTCTTCTGCCATCAGGATTTCGCCTTCGGTGGGCGCGCCAAACGAGAGCCCGCGCGCGGCAGCGTCCTGCACTGCCTTGACCACCTCCGGGTGGGCGTGGCCGACAATGGCCGGGCCCCAGGAGCCGATGTAATCGATGTAGCGCTTGCCATCGGCATCCCAGAAGTAGGGGCCTTCGGCGCGGGTGATGAAGCGCGGCGTGCCGCCCACGGACTTGAAGGCGCGCACCGGCGAGTTGACGCCGCCCGGGGTGGTTTTCTGGGCGCGTGCAAACAGCGTGTCGTTGCGGGAAGTGTCAGGTGTGGTCATGGCGTTTCAGTCCGTGGTGATATGGGCGAAAAATTTATTGGGTACCAGCTTGCCCATGCCCAGGCGCTGGGCGTGGGCCAGGGTGCCGGCGGTATACAGGTGGGCCGCGTGCACCGCGGCGATCGGGTCGCGCCCGCGCGCCAGGTAGGCGCTCAGGGCGCCAGAGAGGGTGCTGCCGGCGCCGACAAAAGGGCCGGGCAGGTGCTGCCAGTCGACGCTGGCCAGAGCGCCGTCCTCGCTGTACAAGGTATTGCTGCGGGTATTGCCGCGCGCCGCGCCGCCGGTGCCAGTGACCAGGATGTAGGCGCAGCCGCTACCGGTCAGTTCGGCCACGTCGGCGTCGAGCATATCGCCGCCGCCTTCGCGCCAGGTTTCGGCCATGCGCGCCAGTTCCACCTGGGACAGCACCAGCATGCTGGCCTGGGGCACCAGGATTTGGCGAATGGCCACCAGCATATCGTCGTCAGCCAGGCCAGAGTCGGGCATGCTGGAGAGGAAGGGATCCAGGATGAAGGGCACGTCCGGATAGTCGGACACGATTTCGGCAATGGCCGAAGCCTGTTCGATGCTGGTCAGGGCGCCCACCTTGAAGGCGGCGACAGCCATGTCTTCGAGCAGCAGCCTGGCCTGGTCGACCAGCCAGTCGGCGTCGATGTCCAGGGTGTCTTCGATGCGGGCGCTATCGGCGACCAGCAGTCCCGTGGTGACCGACAGGCCGTGGCAGCCCAGCGCCCCGAAGGTGGCCAGATCGGCCTGGATGCCCATGGCGCCTACCGGGTCGGCGACGCCGAATGTGAGAATAAGGGGAGATGTTTGGTTTTGCACGACGGGTGGATTAAGATGCCTGATTTCTCCATTTTACTAGATAGAAGGAAGCACAACGTGAGTAGTCAAGAAACGGGCAGCGCCCCGGTTACCCCCTTCCAGACCTGGATGTGCCTCATTTGCGGCTGGGTATACGAAGAAGAGGCCGGCTTGCCGGACGAAGGCATTGCCCCGGGAACCCGCTGGGCCGACGTGCCAATGAACTGGACTTGTCCCGAGTGCGGCGCCAGGAAAGATGACTTCGAGATGACTGTTATCTAATTGGAACGCGGCGTTTTTAATACATTAGTTGAACAAATGCAACGGATATAGCACAAGATGCTTGCCCTATGGTATCGTTCAGCTTCATGCCGAGTAAACTGAATATGACAATGACGACGCAACCGACAGTCTTGAAGATCATGGTCATCGACGATAGCAGCACGATTCGCCGTTCCGCCGAGATTTTTCTTACCCAGGCAGGCTACCAGGTGGTGCTGGCCGACGATGGCTTTGACGCGCTGGCCAAGATCAATGACCACCATCCTTCCCTGGTGTTTTGCGATATTTTGATGCCGCGCTTAGATGGTTACCAGACCTGCGCCCTGATCAAGAAAAGTGCCAAGTTTCACACTACGCCGGTGGTGATGCTGTCCTCGAAGGATGGCTTGTTCGACCGTGCCCGCGGTGCCATGGTTGGTTCCTCGGCTTACCTTACCAAACCCTTTAGCAAAGACAGCCTGCTCGCAGCCGTACGCGAACATACCGCTGCCGCAGTCGCCAAATAATCCAGGAGAGCCACGTGGCCATTACCAAAATTCTGATCGTCGACGACTCCCCTACCGAGCGTTATTACTTGACCGACATCCTGGTCAAGAACGGTTTCACCGTCACCACCGCTGAAAACGGCGAAGAAGCGTTTTTGAAAATCAAGGCTGACAAGCCGCACCTGATCCTGATGGACGTGGTGATGCCGGGCGCGAATGGCTTCCAGGTCACCCGCGCCATTTCCAAGGATCCTGAGCTGGCGGACGTGCCCATCATCATCTGCAGCAGCAAGAACCAGGAAACCGACCGCGTCTGGGGCTTGCGCCAGGGTGCGCGCGAATACCTGGTCAAGCCGGTTGATCCGGAACTGCTGCTGGCAAAAATCGCCGCCCTGGGCGCTTAAGATCATGAGTGTCGCCGCCCAAGCCGCGCCTGAGAAGGCCCCCACCGACGGAGCGGGGCGCCGTACCCGCTTGCGCCAGTACCAGGTGCAGCTGCTCGAACGCATGCAGGCCGCGCGCAACAATGCGGGCGCCCGCGTCAATCAGCTGGGCGTGATGATCGGCCAGGAACGCTTTCTGCTGGACCTGACCCAGATCGGCGAAATCGTGCCGGTGCCGCCAGTGACCGTCGTGCCCCTGACCCAGCCCTGGTATGTGGGCCTGGCCAATATCCGGGGTAATTTGATCAGCATTATCGATCTGGCGCGCTATCAGGCCCAGGCCGAAACCAGTACCGGCTCGGACAGCCGCGTGGTCACTTTCGCGGCAGGCCTGGGCTTCAATTGCGGCTTGCTGGTATCGCGCGTGTACGGCTTGCGTCATGCAGCTGGCATGGTAGTAGCAGGCGACCGGCTGCGCGATGCCGACGCCAATGAATGGACGCCGCTTGATCTGGCAGCGTTGGTTAGCGACACCCGTTTTTTACACGTCGGATTTTAAGCCACGCCACAAGTGGCCATGTATACCTTTGGGATTGGGAGCTGTAATGGGATTTGCTTGGAAAAGTTCGTTGGGGTTTTCCCCCAAGGGTGGTGACGACAATGTGGGCGTGTTAGCAGCCCCCGACACCGAATTCGGACCGGCCAGCGAGATACCGCCTGAGGTCGTCGCAGAACACAGCGATGGTTTCGAGCCGGTACCGCACGCGCAGCCGGAGGGCAGCTCGGACCTGCTCGGTCTGAACACGCCGCCGGTCGAAGTGGCCGAGACGGTGATGGACGAGCCGGAAAGCCAGATGGAACTGCCGTTCATCGGCCATCTGTCCCTGGGCCGACAGCAGCGTATCCTGATGGGCGTGTTCGCAGGCGGCATCGTGGTGATCGTGGCGGCACTGGCGATGAACACGGCCAACTCGATCAAGGCGTCGAACCAGACCCAGGTGGCATCCGATGCCCTGATGCACTCGCAGCGGGTCGGTAAAGCGGCGCCAAACGCGATTCAGGGTAACGAAGAAGCATTCGCCCAGCTCGAAGAGAGCCGCACCCTGCTCAACAAAGACTTGGTGTTGATGACCGCTGCCGCGCCGGCGAGCATGACGAAAAAGCTCAACGAAGCGAAAACCAAATGGGTCTCGACCGATAACTCGGCCGGTACCATTTTGAAGATGAAGCCGGAGCTGACGGGCTTTTCGAAGACCCTCAAACAGCTCGACGCGCTCTCGCCAGAACTGCTGTCGCTGACCGAAGAACTGCTCAACCAGAAGGTCCAGAAGGGCGCCACGCCAAAGGAACTGCAGTACATCGGCCGCATCACCATGCTGACCCAGCGCATGTCGCGTAGCGCCAGTGAATTTCTGACCTCGGGCGGTATTCGTCCGGAAACGGCATTCCAGCTGGGCAAAGACGCCACCACCTTCCGCGCCACGGTCGAGGGCTTCCTCAATGGCAACGACACCATGCAGATCGCTGCTGTGCGCGATCCTGAACTGCGTTCCCTGCTCCAGGAAATCAAGAACAAATTCGATACCTACCACGGCTTGATCTTTACCTCGGTGCTGTCGAACCTGCCGAAATTTACCGCTGCCAAGGGCGCCGAACTGTCGATCTTCTACGAAAATGAAGAGATCAAGAAGCTCTTGACTGCCGTGCAGGGCGATTTCCGCGCCCAGCAAGATAGTGCCGGTATCTGGTTGTGGGTCACTGCCATTGCCACCCTGTTCACCGCTGCCGTGGCTGCTGCTATCGGTAAAGTCATGCTGCAAGACTCCCGTACCCGTGCCCGCGCGGCTGAGGTTCGTCGTCAGGAAGCGGACGCGATGCGTCAACTGGCGCAAAGCAAGGAAGAAGAAGCAAAAGCGACCAACGACCAGAACCAGGCCGCTATTTTGCGCCTCATGAATGAGCTGCAGGAAGTGGCAGATGGTGACTTGACCGTGCACGCAACGGTGTCCGAAGACATCACCGGCGCGATTGCCGACTCGGTGAACTACACGGTGGAAGAGCTGCGCGGGCTGGTGGAACGCGTCACGACCACGGCCGAATCGGTGACCTCGGCATCGACCAATGCGCAAAACATTTCGACCGACCTGCTCTCGGCAACCGAGCAGCAGTCGCGCGAAATTCAGGATGCGTCCGAGACCGTTCTGAAGATGGCCAGCGAAATTACCGATGTATCGAAATCGGCCAACGAATCGGCCGATGTGGCGCGCCAGTCGGTGGCTGCGGCGCACCAGGGTTCGCAGGCGGTGGAAAATGCGATCAAGGGTATGCACGAGATTCGCGAACTGATCCAGGAAACGTCCAAGCGAATCAAGCGACTGGGTGAATCGTCCCAGGAGATTGGTGAAATTACCGAGCTGATTTCCGACATTACCGAACAGACCAACGTGCTGGCGCTGAACGCGGCAATTCAGGCGGCATCGGCCGGTGAAGCAGGGCGCGGCTTCTCGGTGGTTGCGGAAGAGGTGCAGCGACTGGCAGAACGTTCAGCTGGCGCGGCAAAACAGATCGGTGCGCTGGTGCGTACCATTCAGACCGATACCCACGACGCGGTGGCCGCTATGGAAAAATCGACCCAGGGTGTGGTCGAGGGTGCCAAGCTGTCCGATGCGGCAGGTGCGGCACTGTCGGACATCTCGCGCGTGTCGAACCGTCTGGCAGAACTGATTCAGGGAATTTCGTTCGCAACCGAACTGCAGGCAACGTCTGCAAACGGCGTGGCGCACAACATTCAGCACATCTTGTCGGTGACCGAGAGTACGCAGGAAGGTACGCAACAAACTGCCAGCTCGATTCGCCAACTGACGTTGCTGGCCCAGGAACTGAAAAACTCGGTGTCCCGATTCCGCGTCGTCGCATAGGAACGCGGCCCAGCCGATTGATATCAAGGTAAGCAAAACGATGACTGATTTTTCGCACGCGCCCCAATTTGACACTGGGCCGCTCGGCTGGGTGATGGGCGAAATCCGCGAAGCGCTGGGTAAATCCGGCGCGGCGCTGAACGATGCCGCCGCCCTGACGGGCGATGCCCAGGCAGATTCACTCAAGCATGCGAAAGCGTACTTGCACCAGGCCCACGGCGCCTTGCAGATGGTCGATGTCGATGGCGTTGGCGCCATGACGCTCGCGGCCGAGCAGGCCCTGGACCGCTTCCGCGATGGTGCGCTCGAATGCAGCAGCGAGAACGCGAAAGCGGTCGGCGCGGTGTACCAGGCCGTCATCGAGTATCTCGAAGAACTGCTCACCGGCGCGCCACAGCAGCCGGCCCGCCTGTTCCCTTATTACCGCGAACTGCAGGAAAAGCTCGGTGCTGCCCGCATCCACCCGGCCGACCTGTTCTTCCCCGACCTCTCGCTCGCTGCCGTGCTGCCTCAGCACGCCGCCGCGGTGGTGCAACCCGATTACGCCGTCTGCCGCGGGCGCTTTGAAAAAGCCCTGCTGCCTTTCCTGAAAAGCGCCGATCCCGCATCCCAGCAAGCGACCGCCCAGGTGATGCAGGAAGCGATCACCTTGATTGCCGCCGGCCAGAAAGAATCGGCCGCGCGCACCTTCTGGGTGGCCATGCAGTGTTTCGCCGAGCTGGTGGCCAATGGCCAACTGGCCAGCAATCTGTACGTCAAGCAGCTCTTCGGCCTGATCAATCTGCAGATCCGTCGCCTCTCGCAAGGTGAGGGCAGCCTGCCAGAACAGATGATGCGCGACGCCCTGTTCTTCATCGCTGCCGCTCCCGATCCCTCGCCAACGGCCAAGGCCCTGCGCCGCGCCTACCGGGTGGACGAAGTGGTGCCGGCCAATTACGAGAAAAAGCGTTACGGCCGCATCGATGCCGAAGCGCTCAAGACGGCCAAGGAAGCGCTCGCGCGCGCCAAGGTCAGCTGGGACAAGCTCGCTGCCGAGGGCGATGAAGCCCACGAAGCGGAATTCGAAGAACAACTGGCCACCATTGCCAGCGCCAGCGAAAAGCTGGGCGCACCGGCACTGGCCAGGCTGCAGCTGGAAATCGTGCGCGCCACGAAAACCTCGCTCGCAGCAGGGCGCAACCAGATGTTCAGCCTCGAGATGGCCACGGCCATGCTGTTTGTCGAACATGGCCTGGACCAGATTCGCCAGCTGCCTGACGATTTCGATGCGCACGCCGTGGTGGTTGGCCAGCGCTTGCTGGCGCTCGCTGCCGGCCAGACGCCGCCGGACGCACCACAGTGGCAGGGTGACCTGTCGCGCCAGATTCAGCAGGACCACACCGTCGCCGTGCTGGCAGCCGAAATGAAAAACGGCCTGCGCCAGGTCGAGAAGGTATTGGACGATTACTATGCGGACGGCTCCAAGCGTCCGACCCTGAGCCAGATCGACCCGGTTCTGCACCAGTTGCAGGGCGCTGTCGCCATCCTGGACCAGGAAGACGCGATGCGCGCTGCGTTGCACGTGAAGGAAGCGGTGCGCGCGCTTGCCGCTGCCGAAGGCAACCCGGAACTGGAAGCGGCCTCGCTGCAGAACATCGCCCAGAACATCGGTGCGCTGGGCTTTTTTGTCGACATGCTGGCCAAGAATTTCGAAGCGGCCAAAGACCGCTTTGCGTTCGACCGCACCGAAGGCATGCTGCGTGAAGTGCCGTTCGAAAAACCGTCCGGCGAGACCCAGTTCGAGCCAGAGCCGATCGTCATCGAGCCAGCGCCCGTTGTGACGCCGCCGGCCAGCGAGCCGCTGGCCGTGGTATCGGCACCGCAAGCGCCTGCTGCCCCGACAGCGCCACCCGCTGCCGCGATTCCGACTGCGCCACCGATGCCGGTGGAAGGCGAAGTCGAAGCCGAGCTGTTGGAAATTTTCATCATGGAAGCGCAGGAAGTGCTGGAGCTGGTCACCGAGACGCTGCCAAAACTCAAGCGCGAGCCCTCGAACCAGGAAACCATCACCGTGGTGCGGCGTGCCTTCCACACGCTCAAAGGCAGTGGCCGCATGGTCGGCTTGAACAATTTCGGCGAAGGCGCAGCCCTGGTCGAAAAAGTCATGAATCTGTGGTTGTCCGAAGCACGCGCTGCAACGCCGGATCTGCTGGCGCTGCTCGACTGGGCCAGCGTCGACATGACCGGCTGGGTCAATGAACTCGCTGCCAACGGCAGTTCGCCACGCAGCAGCGATGCGCTCGTGGCCAGTGCCACCCGCATGCTTGAAGGCGCGCCGTTCACGATGGAAGCGGTCGTCGCTGCCGCACCGGTGGCTGCGCCTGCAGCGCCAGAAACACCAGCAGCACCAGCAGCGCTCGAGCCGGTCCACGCCGAGCCTGTGCTGGACCTGGTGCCCGACGTGCCACTGGAAGCAGCCGCCCCGGCATTCGATGCAGCGCTGCTGTTTGAAGCCCCAACTGCTGCACCAATCGAAGCACCTGCCGCGGCAGTGACTGAGGCGCCGCTGGAACTGAGCGAGCCCGAGATCGTCGCTGACCTGCCACAGGACGAAGAGATCGTCGCCCTGCTGCCGATCGAGGACACACCGGAACCAGTCGCCGATACCATGGCCGACCTGTCGCTGGAGCTGCCGCTGGACCTGTCCTTCGACGCCCACGTCGAGCAGGCACCCGCCGCGCCGGTGGTGGAAGAGACCATCGTCGCCGAACTGCCTGCCGACGAGCCGGTGATGGACGACATCATCGAATTGAGCGAACCGGAATTGCTGGCCGTGTCCACGCCGGACAATGTGATCGACTTCCCGGCTGCCGCGCCCGAAGCGGCGGCCTTGGACGACAACACCAAGCGTATCGGCGAGCTGGAAATCCCGCTGCCGCTGTATAACATCTACCTGGCAGAAACCGACGAGATCGTGCGTCTGCTCACGCGTGACTTTAGCGAGTGGCGCCATGAGCCGCATCGCCTGGTCACCCCGGAAGCACTGAAGGCTGCGCACACGCTCGGCGGCACCTCGGCCACCGTGGGCTTCGCAGCCCTGACCGAGATTGCGCACGCACTGGAAATGGCGCTCGACACGCCAGCGCCTGTGCTCGAAGCCGACGAGCGCGATCTGCTCGATGAAACCGTGGAAGCGGTGCGCGGCATGCTGCAGCAATTTGCCCTGGGCGAAATTGCCGAACCGAAGCCGGATCTGGTACTGCGCCTGAACGCCTTGCGCCACCACCTGGTCGAGCGCGAATCGGCAGTCTACCTGGGCGCGGAAAGTTCGGAAGTCCCGATTCCCGAAGTGACCGAGGAAATCACGCTTGACGCACCAGCGCCAGTGGCCGACGAGGTCGCAGTGGCACCGGAGGCACCGCAAGCACTGGTGGCAGAAGAAATCGTCGCGCCGATCGAAGCGGCCGATCCCGTCCTGGAGTCCTTCGACGAGGCCGAACTGGAACTGGCGCCGCCCGTTGCCGAAACGGTCGATCCGATTGCGATTCCTGCCGACGTGGTCGAACCGCTGCTGGCAATGGAAGCCGAACCCGAGCCGGAGCTGGTGCCAGAATTGATCAGCGAGCCGAAAGCGTTTGCTGCCGAAGTTGCTGCCATCGAATCGGCCATCAGCGACACAGCCGTCCAAAACGCCGTGGCCGAAGTGGCCTTTGGCGACGACCTCGATGCCGACCTGCTGCCAGTGTTCCTGGAAGAGGCGACCGATTTGCTGCCGGAACTGGGCGAAGGCTTGCGCAAGTGGCAGTCCAATCCATCGGATGCGGCACCGGCCAAAGGCTTGCTGCGTATTTTGCACACGGTCAAAGGCTCGGCGCGGATGGCAGGCGCCATGCGTCTCGGCCAGCACACGCACGAAATCGAATCCCAGATCGAGAACATGGTCCACGCAGGAACGTCGACGCCTGCCGCGTTCGACGAACTGATGGCCAACTACGATCACGCCTTGCTGCTGTTCGAACAGCTGCAAAACCCGGTCGATCCGAACGCGGCGGCAGCAGTGGCCGGTGTGCCAGGCGCGCCTTCGCTCAACGTGGCCGCCGACGACGCCAATGCGACCGTTGCCCGCACGCCGCTGGTGCGCGTACGCGCCGATATCCTGGACCGCCTGGTCAACCAGGCTGGTGAAGTGTCGATCACGCGGTCGAAACTGGACAACCAGGTATCGAGCCTGAAAGCCTCGCTCAACGACTTCTCGGAAAACTTGGGCCGCCTGCGGCGCCAGTTGCGCGAAGTGGAGATGCAGGCCGAATCGCAGATCTCCTCGCGCATGTCCATTTCCAGCGAACGCGAATTCGACCCGCTCGAGTTCGACCGCTTCACGCGCCTGCAGGAACTGACGCGCATGATGGCCGAGAGCGTGAACGACGTGGCCTCCTTCCACGAATCGTTGACGCGCACGGTCGATGCGGCCACCGACGACTTGACGATCCAGACCCGTCTGACGCGCGATTTGCAGCGCGATCTGATGCGGGTGCGGATGGTGCCGTTCTCCAGCCTGTCCGAGCGTCTGTTCCGTGTGGCGCGTCAGACCGCCAAGGAAATCGACAAACGGGTCAACCTGGATATTCGCGGCGGCGGTGTTGAAATCGACCGCAGCGTGCTGGAACAGATGGCCGCGCCGTTCGAACACTTGCTGCGCAATTCCATCGTCCACGGCATCGAGTCGCGCGACAAGCGTACTGCCAATGGCAAGGCCGATATCGGTGAACTGCTGGTGCAGGTGAGCCAGCAGGGTAACGAGGTGGTCATCCAGTTCAACGACGATGGCGCCGGTCTCGATCTGGACCGTATTCGTGCCAAGGCGCGTGAGAACGGCCTGATTGAAAAAGATGCGGTGGTCAACGATACCGAAGCGGCCGATCTGATTTTCGAACCAGGCTTCTCGACAGCCGATGCGCTGACCGAATTGGCTGGCCGCGGTGTCGGTATGGACGTGGTGCGATCCGAAGCGACTGCCCTGGGCGGACGCGTGTCGATCGTCACCGAACGCGGCAAGGGCGCGCGTTTCACGATTCACCTGCCACTGACCCTGTCGGTGACCCAGGTTGTCATCACCACCAGCGGCAGCAAGACTTACGCCGTGCCGTCTATCCTGGTCGAGCAAGTATTGCAGATCAAGGAAGCCGCGCTGAACAAGGCACGTGAAGCTGGCTTCATCGAGTTCCAGGGTAGTAAAGTAGGCCTGCACTTCTTGCCGAGCTTGCTGGGTGATTCGGAAGCGCACCCGATGGTGCAGCGCTCCTGCCCGGTTCTGGTGCTCAAGCATGGTACCGACCGTCTGGCGGTGCAAGTTGATGATGTGGTCGGCAACCGCGAGGTCGTGATTAAAAACATCGGCCCGCAACTCTCGCGCATGATTGGCATTGCCGGCGCCACTGTGCTCGGTTCGGGCGAGATCGTGCTGATCTTGAATCCGGTTGCGCTGTCGCACCACATCGACCTGCATCCACAGCTCAAACCAGCTGCGATTGCAGCCGCTGCTGCGGTGCCGGAAGCGACCCGGGCGCGCGACTATGTGGTGATGGTGGTCGACGATTCGCTCACCGTGCGCAAGGTCACCCAGCGTCTGCTCGAGCGCGAAGGCTACCAGGTCATGCTGGCCAAGGATGGCGTCGATGCCCTCGAGCATTTGCAGGAAACTGTGCCCGACCTGATGTTGGTCGACATCGAAATGCCAAGGATGGACGGCTTCGATTTGACCCGCAATATTCGCGGCAACGACAGCACGGCGGGTGTGCCTATCATCATGATCACCTCGCGTACGGCGGACAAGCACCGCAACTATGCGCTGGACTTGGGTGTGAATGCCTACTTCGGCAAACCGTTCCAGGAAGACATGCTGTTGGCGGCCATCTCGGGTCTCTTGAACCGGGAAATGCCGGTCACCAACTAAGCGTCGTACTCGCTGCCAAAAACGCCCCGCTCAGTCGGGGCGTTTTTTTGCCTGCAACAATCCTCCAACAAGCACACGGCTTGCGAAAGCACAGGCGCAAAACAAGCCGCTACCCGCTTACTGTCCTTGCGAAGGAAGGCGAGGACGAGCGCAAGCGGTCGTTGCGCCCGCGCTTGCGCAGGCCCCATAAGGCGCCAACTCAGAGTAGACGCTATTTAGTGAGCGAACGAGGTATGGGTCCTCGCTTTCGCAAGGACAGTGATGGTGGCGGCAGTGGTGGCGGTCGCGGCGATCCCGATATCCCGCCCATCTGTGACGAATGTTTTAAGTGGTCTTGACCACGGCGTAGCGCTCCAGCGTGGCTTTGCGCGCCTCGTCGTGGCGCACCAGCGGGGCAGGGTAGCCGGGCGTGCTGGCCTCGGCCAGCCAGGGCGCATGGATGGCCTTGTCGGACAGGTGGGTCAGTTGGGGCAGGTAGCGCCGAATGAACTTGCCGGCAGCATCGAATTTTTCCGACTGGGTAATCGGGTTGAAGATGCGGAAGTAGGGCTGGGCATCGCAGCCGGACGAGGACGCCCATTGCCAGCCCCCATTGTTGGACGACAGGTCGAAGTCGTTGAGCAGGCGCGCAAAATATTGCTCGCCCCAACGCCAGTCGATCCCCAGGTCCTTGATCAGGAAGCAGGCCGTAACCATGCGCAGGCGGTTGTGCATATAGCCTGTCTGGTTCAGCTGCAACATGGCCGCGTCCACCAGCGGATAGCCGGTGCGTCCCTCGCACCAGGCGGCGAAATGCGCCTCGGCCTGGGGCCCGCTTTCCCACACGATCGCATCATAGGCCGGCTTGAAAGCGCCACCCACGACGCGCGGATGCTGGTACAGGATCATGGCGTAGAAGTCGCGCCAGATCAGCTCGGACAACCACACGGCCGCGCCTTCGCCGCCGGCCCCATTGGCCAGCATGGTATTGACCGTGCGCACCAGGTGGCGCAGGGACACCGTGCCAAAGCGCAGGTGCACCGACAGATAGGAGGGGCCTTTTACGGCAGGATAGTTGCGCGCCTCGCCATAGGCGCTCATGCGCGGCAGGAAGTCTCCCAACAGCGTAGCGCCGCCGGACATGCCGGCCGGGATCGGCATGCTGGCCGGCGTGAAGCCGATCTCGTCCAACGTTGGCAGGCTGTGGCCGGGCGGCGCCGGTGCCAGCGCTGCCGCATGCTCGGCCACTGGCCAGGGATCAACGCAGGACGGCTCGGCTGCCATGCGCTTGAGCCAGGCATTCTTGTAGGGTGTAAAGACCGAGAAGGGACGTCCGTCCAGCGTCAGCACCTCGTCCTTTTCGAAAATCACCTGGTCCTTGTAGCTGAACCAGGCCCGTCCATCGTCCTGCAACTGTTGCGCCACAGCGGCGTCGCGCGCGATTGCCTGGGGCTCGTAGTCGCCGTTGGCAAACACCGCGGAAACGCCCAGCTCGGCCGCCAGGGCCGGGAGGGTGTCGGCTGCGGCGCCGCGCCGCACGATCAGGTGACCGCCCAGCTGGCGCAGCTCGGCGTCGAGCTCGGCCAGGCTGGCATGGATGAAGTCCACCCGTCGATCCGAGCGCGGCAAGGCGTCCAGGATGGTCGTGTCAAAGATAAATACACAATGGACGCTGTTGGACGACTTTAATGCATGATGCAGGGCGGCATGGTCAAACGCGCGCAGGTCGCGGCGGAACCAGACCAGGGATTTTTCGTGGTTCATGAGGGCGTGTGTGGTCAAGGACAGCACGAATTTTACTGTTTACCATGGCCCGCAGGTGGGCCGATGCAGGCCCGCGCCATGGTGGCGGGGTCAAATCAGTGTAAACTGTCGAAAAGCCTGATTGCATGGCGAGTAGACGAGAAAGTGACGCATATGAAGAAGAGCAAAATTGGCAAGGCTATGTCCATGCCCGGCATGGCAGACGATGACAGTGGCTTGTTTACCACTGGCGGCATTTCCGGCGGCGCGTCGACTTCGAGCTCCGGCCTGAACCTGGCCAACCACTTTCTGATCGCCATGCCCTCGATGCAAGACCCGATCTTTGGCGGCACCGTGGTGTATATCTGCGAGCACAACGACAAAGGCGTGCTCGGTGTGGTCATCAACAAGCCAACCGACATGACCATGGAAATCCTGTTCGAGCGCATTGATTTGCGCGTGGCCGATGGCTTGCACAGTGCAGTCGTGAACGAACCGATCATGTTTGGCGGCCCGGTCCAGGATGACCGCGGCTTCGTGCTGCACACTCCCGGCGCGCGCTATTCGTCCTCCCTCACCGTCACCGACGAAGTGGCCTTTACCACCTCCATCGACGTGCTCGAAGCGGTGGCCAATGGCGACGGGCCACAGCGCCTGCTGGTGTCGATTGGCTATGCCGGCTGGAGCCCCGGTCAACTGGAAGATGAAATTGGCCGCAACGGCTGGCTGACGGTAGGCGCCGACGCCCACGTGCTGTTTGACCTGCCCATCGAGGAGCGCTACAGCGCCGCCATCAAGCTGCTGGGCATCGACCCCATGATGCTGGCTTCCGAGGCTGGTCACGCCTGATGCTCGAACTGGTATTCGGCTTCGATTTTGGTATCAAGCGTATCGGTATTGCCATGGGCAATACCTTGACCGGCCAGGCGCAACCGCTAGCCGTGGTCAAGGCCATCGACAACGCGGCCCGCTTCAAACAGATTGGCGAACTCATCGAACAATGGAAGCCGGCGCGCCTGGTGGTGGGCGAGCCGCTGCACCCGGACGGCGCCGAGCACGAAATGACCTTGCGCTGCCGCCGTTTCGCCAACCAGCTGCACGGTCGCTTCGGCCTGCCGGTGCACCTGGTCGATGAGCGCTATTCGTCGGCCGTGATTCCCGCCAAGCGCGGCGAGATCATCGATGCGAAGGCTGCCTCCATCATTTTGCAACAATACTTTGACGACCATGCCAACATCCACTAAGCAGTTCGACGCCGAAGCCCTGTACCAGGTGCTGCTCGGCCAGGTGCGCACCGGCCTGGCCGGCGTGCCCGACGCCGCCATTGTCGGCATCCATTCGGGCGGCGCCTGGCTGGCCGAACGCCTGGCCGCCGACCTCGGTCTGCAACAGCGCCTGGGCTTCATCGATGTCTCGTTCTATCGCGACGACTACGCCAAAAAAGGCTTGCATCCGGACGTGAAGCCAACCCACATCGGCTTTGATGTCGACCGTGCCCACATCGTGCTGGTGGATGATGTGCTGTACACGGGGCGCACCACGCGCGCGGCCATCAATGTGCTGTTTGATTATGGCCGCCCGGCGCGCATCATGCTGGCGGCCCTGGCCGACCGCGGTGGGCGCGAACTGCCGGTGGCTGCCGATTTCGTGGCCGTGGCGCCGGTGCTCGAGCCGCAGCAATCGCTGGCCCTGGCGCGCGGGGCCGATGGACAACTCTCGCTCACGATAGAAAGCGACCATGCTTAATCCGCAACTGAACAAACACGGCGAACTGCAGCATCTGCTCTCCATCGAAGGCCTGCCCAAGTCCATCGTCAACCATATCCTGGACACGGCATCGAGCTTTGTCGGCTTGTCCGACCGCGAAGTGAAGAAGGTGCCGCTCATGCGCGGCAAGAGCGTCTTCAATCTGTTTTTCGAAAACTCCACGCGCACCCGCACCACCTTCGAAATCGCGTCCAAGCGCCTCTCGGCCGACGTCATTAATCTGAACATCCAGGCTTCCTCGGCCAGCAAGGGCGAGTCGCTGCTCGACACCATCGACAACCTGTCGGCCATGCATGCCGATATGTTCGTGGTGCGCCACGCGCAGTCGGGCGCGCCCTACCTGATCGCCAAGCACCTGATCGACACGCGCCAGTCGCATGTCCACGTGATCAATGCCGGTGACGGTCGCCACGCGCACCCGACCCAGGGCTTGCTGGACATGTACACCATCCGCCACTACAAGAAGGATTTCACCAATCTGACGGTGGCCATCGTGGGCGACATCCTGCATAGCCGCGTGGCGCGCTCGGACATCCATGCCTTGACCACCCTGGGCGTGCCGGAAGTGCGTGCCATCGGCCCGCATACGCTGCTGCCGGGCGGCCTGGAACAGATGGGCGTGCGGGTCTTCACCAACATGGATGAAGGCCTCAAGGGCGTGGACGTGATCATCATGCTGCGCCTGCAGAACGAGCGCATGAGCGGCGCCTTGCTGCCCTCGGCCCAGGAATACTTCAAGAGCTACGGCCTGACGCCGGAGCGCCTGGCGCTGGCCAAGCCGGACGCTATTGTCATGCATCCCGGTCCCATGAACCGCGGCGTGGAAATTGATTCGGCGGTCGCTGACGGGGCCCAGGCAGTGATCCTGCCGCAGGTGACGTTTGGCATTGCGGTCCGCATGGCGGTAATGAGCATTGTGGCAGGAACCCAGGCATGAAACTACATATCAAGAACGGCCGCATGATCGATCCGGCCAACGGCGTGGACCAGGTGCAGGATCTGTTTATCGTGGACGGCAAGGTGGCCGCCTGCGGTCAGGCGCCAGCCGGCTTTGTGGCCGATACCACGCTCGACGCCACCGGCCTGGTGGTCGCACCGGGCCTGGTCGACCTGTCGGCGCGTCTGCGCGAACCGGGCTACGAATACAAGGCCACGCTCAAGTCCGAGATGCAGGCGGCCATGCAGGGCGGCGTGACCACGCTGGTCTGCCCGCCCGACACCGATCCTGTGCTCGATGAACCGGGCCTGGTTGAAATGCTCAAGTACCGCGCTGGCAAGCTCAATCAGGCGCATGTCCATCCTCTGGGCGCCTTGACCACGGGCTTGAAAGGCGAAGCCCTGACCGAGATGGCCGAGCTGACCGAAGCTGGCTGCATCGGCTTCTCGCAAGCCGAAGAGGCGATCGCCGACACCAATGTGCTGCTGCGCGCACTGCAGTATGCGAACACCTTTGGCTACACGGTCTGGGTGCGTCCGCAGGATGCGCACATAGGCCGCGGCGGCATTGCCCACAGCGGCCCTCTGGCCTCGCGTCTGGGCCTGTCCGGCGTGCCCGTCATGTCCGAAACCATCGCCCTGCATACCCTGTTCGAGCTGGTACGCGCAAGTGGTGCGCGCGTGCATCTGTGCCGCATGTCGTCGGCCGCCGGCCTGGAGTTGGTGCGCGCGGCGAAGAAGGAAGGACTGCCAGTTACCTGCGACGTGGGTGCCCATCACGTGCACATGACCGACGCCGACATCGGTTTTTTCGATTCGAACGCCCGCGTCACACCGCCATTTCGCAGCCAGCGCGACCGCGATGCGATTCGCGCCGCGCTGTTTGACGGCACGGTCGACGCCATCTGTTCGGACCACACGCCGGTCGACGACGACGAGAAGCTGCTGCCGTTTGGCGAGGCTTCGCCTGGCGCCACCGGCCTCGAACTGCTGCTCTCGCTGACGCTCAAGTGGGCGAGTGACCATGCGGCCCAGCAGGGCGGCAGCGCGGCGCCTTCGCCGCTTTCGCGGGCCCTGGCCAAAGTCACCTCGGACGCAGCGCGGGTGGCCGGTCTGGCAGCCGGCACCCTGTCCGTGGGCGCTGCGGCCGACGTGGTGCTGTTCGATCCGCAGGCACACTGGAAGGTGGAAGCGGCAGCCCTGGCCAGCCAGGGAAAGCACACGCCTTTCCTCGGTTACGAGTTGGCCGGACAGGTCAAGGCCACCATCGTTGGTGGCCATATCGCCTTCCAGCGCTAGCGTGATCAAGCTTAGGCTCGGATGGCGGCTGGCGCGTGTCGGCCTGCACCTGCTGGCAGGCCTGGCGGCGTGCTCGCTCATTTTTCCGTGGGCAGGCCTTGCGCTGCGTGAGCGCATCACGCGCCGCTGGTCGCGCCAACTGCTTGGCATCTGCGGCGTGACAGTGGAACAGGATGGCGGCGCCAGCGCGCTGGAACACGCGATGATCGTCGCCAACCACGTGTCCTGGCTCGACATCTTCGTTATCAATACCCTGCATCCCTGCCGCTTCGTGGCCAAGGCGGAAATTCGCGACTGGCCAGTGCTTGGCTGGCTGGCGGACAAGGGCGGCACGGTGTTTATCGCACGCGGCAACCGGCGCGAACTGCGTCATATCTTCAAGGGCATGGTCGCCGCCCTCAAGGCTGGCGAACGGGTGGCCTTCTTCCCTGAGGGGACCACGGCTGCACCCGGCACGGTGCTGCCATTTCATTCGAACCTGTTCGAGGCGGCCGTGGACGCCGGCGTGGCGGTGCAGCCGTATGCGCTGCGTTATCTCGATGCTGGTGGCGGCCTGCATGGGCGCATCGATTTTTCCGGCGACATGAGCTTTGCCACCAATATGCTGCAGGTCCTCTCAGGACCACCAGTGCGGGCCCACCTGACCTGCCTGGCGCCGATTGCCGCTGCCGGCGCCCATCGGCGTGCCCTGGCACAGGCTGCACAGGACGCCATCGGCAGCGCCCTGGCGCACTAGTTCAGTGCCCGCCGTGGCGCTGGTAGGCCGGGCAGTCCACCTCCAGAAAGCTGCGCTCGTCCAGGCACACGGCGGTCAGCTTGCCGCCCCATACGCAGCCGCTGTCCAGGCCTATGACGTCCGGCCGCAACAACAAGCCCAGGGCCGACCAGTGGCCAAACACGATGGGTGTGCCCGCACTGCGCCGGCCTGGCACGTCGAACCAGGGCAGCAGGTCGCTGCCTTCCGGGGCACCCGCGCTTTCCTTGTGCACGAAATCCATGCTGCCGTCGGCCGTGCACAATCGCATGCGGGTGAGGGCGTTGACGATGCAGCGCAGGCGCGCAATGCCGGTGAGCGCATCGTCCCAACGCGCCGGTTCATTGCCATACATCTGAGCCAGGAAATCCCGCCAGTGCGGTCCGCGTAATACGGCTTCGACTTCGGCGGCCAGTTCCATGACCTGCTCCGCCGTCCACTGGGGCAGCACACCGGCGTGTATCAGCAAGTGCCCCTGCTCGAACAGGGCCAGGGGCCGATGGCGCAGCCAGGTGAGCAAGTCATCGCGGTCAGGCGCGGCCAGAATGGCGTCCAGGGTGTCGGAGCGCGACACTTTCTGGGCTCCGCAGGCCACTGCCAACAGGTGCAGGTCATGGTTGCCGAGGACTGCATCGAGTTGGCCGCCACTCTCGCGCGACAGGCGCACCACGTCGCGTAGCGCTTCAAGCGAGGCGGGGCCGCGGTTGATCAGGTCGCCCACAAAGATAATGCGGGCAGCGCCAGGCGCATCGTCCGCAATTCTATTGAGCAAGACTCGCGCCTCATGCGCACACCCTTGCAGGTCGCCAATAACATAGGTCTTCATGATTAAGTGCTGTAAATCAGATAATCCGCAAGTTTCACATAGAACCTTGATGGAACTCTAGCATTTCTGCGTGATGGGCAATTGATTGTTGTTCCAGGGAGCCAATAAGCTGGAACACAGCTAATTGCGGACCGGGACACTGGTGTATTGGCACTGAGGCTATCTGTTCTTTATCTTTTCATTGAAAACAGGACAGTCCCTTTGCAGCAGCAAGCGCCTGATTAAATAATGATTTTCGCCAATATCTCTTGCAAGCTTTGGCTGCCGATTCATTGTTCGGTCACATAAAGCCACGACTTTCGCTGCTAATGTTCGATGATTTTGGTTGTATTCATTGATTATTGCGGAAGCACTGGTAATAATACGCCGTTGTAGTATATTGCGACAATTGGTGATATTTCATTCCCCTTATTTCAACCCACCCACGAGGAACCATGATGGATCTGTCTAATATGTCCGTTGGCGATTTGCGTAATCTGCAGGATCAAATCAAGCAGGAAATGAAAAAGCGCGAGCACCAGGAAGTGGCAAAAGCCCGTGAACAGATTTTGGCCATTGCGCAAAGCGTTGGCGTACCACTGAAAGACCTGATCGGTAATGGCGTGCGTGCTAAAACCGGCACGGTGGCAGTCCGTTTCCGCCACCCAGACAATGCTGGCCAGCAATGGACCGGCCGTGGCCGCCAGCCGAAATGGGTCAAGGAATGGGTCGACGGCGGCAAATCGATCGACAAGCTGCGCGTGTAAGACCTTGCGGTCGCCCGATGGCGCGACCACGGCGGCAAGTTCGCGGGCCTATCCTCACAAAGGCCCCGCTTGCCGCTACAATATCATCCGTTCTACCTCCCCCTCATAACATAGCCGTTCCGGCCTGCGTGCGCTTGCGCCGCGGATTTTCCCAAGGTGTTTGCCCATGCTTGCATTGTCCCCGACCATTTTCAAAGCCTATGACATTCGTGGTGTCATCGGCAGTACGCTCGACGCTGGCGTGGCAGGAAAAATCGGACAGGCGTTTGGACGCGCGGCCTTGGCCAAAGGCGAGAATACGGTGGTCATCGGCCGCGATGGCCGCCTGTCGGGACCTGAGCTGGCAGCAGCGCTGGCCGGCGGCCTGATGGCAGCGGGCGTGAACGTGATCGATCTGGGCGTGGTTGCCACCCCCATGGTCTACTACGCAACCCATATCCTGAAAACCGCGTCCGGCATCATGGTCACGGGCAGCCACAATCCGCCGGACTACAACGGCTTCAAGATGGTACTCGCCGGTGAAGCCATCCACGGCAGCACCATCACGGCGCTGTACAACGATATCGTGGCCCATGAGAGCGCTGCCGCGCCCTTGCATGCGCCAAGCGCTAGCTACCGTACCCACGACATTCGCGCGGCCTATCTGGAGCGCATCCTGGGCGATGTCAAGCTGGCGCGCCCGATCAAGATCGCTGTCGATTGCGGCAATGGCGTGGCCGGCGCTTTTGCGGGCGATCTGTTTCGCGGTATGGGTTGCGAGGTCATCGAACTGTTTTGCGAAGTCGATGGCACCTTCCCCAATCACCATCCCGATCCGGCCCACCCGGAAAACCTGCAGGACCTGATCGCCTGTCTGCAGCAAAGTGACGCAGAAATCGGGATCGCCTTCGATGGCGATGGCGACCGCCTGGGCGTGGTCACCAAGGACGGCCAGATTATTTATCCAGACCGGCAAATGATGCTGTTTGCAGCCGACGTCCTCGAACGCAATCCGGGCGCACAGATTCTGTACGACGTCAAATGCACGCGCCACCTGGCGCCATGGATCGCCAAGCACGGTGGCGAGCCTTTGATGTGGAAGACCGGCCATTCGCTCGTCAAGGCCAAGCTGCGTGAAACGGGCGCGCCTCTGGGCGGCGAGATG